>NZ_JBEXHJ010000004.1:0-520098 GCF_040607775.1 Micromonospora sp. NPDC005237
CCGCCCTGGACTGGAAGACCAGCCTCCAGGAGTTGACCGCCGCGCTCAGTCTCGGCGTGCCCGAGTACCGGATCGAGGGGGCCGGGCCCGCCGCCGACGACCGGTCAGATCTTGGCGACCTGGTTGAAGTTGAGCTCCACCGGGGTCTCCCGGCCGAAGATCGACACCAGCACCTTGAGCTTCTGCTGGTCGGCGTTGATCTCGCTGATCGTGGCCGGCAGCGACGCGAACGCGCCGTCCGTGACGGTGACCGAGTCACCGACCTCGAAGTCGAGGACCTTGATCTCCGGCTTGGCCTTCTTCTGCTCGGTCTCGACGGCCGGCGCCAGCCACTTCAGCACCTCGTCGAGGGAGAGCGGCGCCGGCCGGTCGGCCCGGTCGGTCGCGCCCACGAAACCGGTCACGCCCGGGGTGTTGCGGACACACGAGTAGGACTCGGCGGTCAACTCCATCCGGACGAGGATGTAGCCCGGGAAGACCTTGGCCTGGATCTGCGAACGCTTACCGTTCTTGACCTCGATCTCTTCCCGGGTCGGCACCTCGACCTGGTAGATGAAGTCCTCCATGTCGAGGCTCGTGATCCGGGTCTCGAGGTTGGTCTTCACCTTGTTCTCGTAACCGGCGTACGAGTGCACCACGTACCAGTCACCCGGGGCGTAGCGCAGCTTCTGCCGCAGCTCGGCGACCGGGTCGTACTCCTCGTCCGGCGCAGGCTCGGTGGTGGGGAACTCCGGCTCGCTGGCGGCCTCAACCGACTCGTCACCAGCCGCCGTCGCGACCGTGGACTGCTCGTCCACCGGTCCGGCGGTCTCGTCGTACTCAGGCACGCTCGCTCACTTCCGTCACTATCGGCTGGAGACAGCCGGTCAGTCCGAGTTGCCGAAGACGAACAACACGACCTTGGCGAAGCCGTAGTCCAGCACGCCCACGATCGTCAGCATCACCGCGACGAACGTGACCACCACGGCGGTGTACGTCAGCAACTCCTTGCGGGTCGGCCAGATGACCTTACGCAGTTCGGCAACGACCTCGCGGAAAAACCGGGCGATGCGGCCGAACACGCCCACCCGACCGGTTTCCGGCCGCGTGGTCGGCCGGCTGTCCGCCGATTCAGCCCGGGCGCGGGACCGCGTCGCGGTGCCTCCCCGGGAGACCGGCTCGTCCGCGCCAGAGGCGTCGTCGTCGGCTACGTCGTCGACGATCTCGTCGTCCAGACGATCGTCGCCGGCGTCCTCGCCGCGCCGCTTGTTGTCGGCCACTTCGCCCTCCGTCGCGGAATCTCGGGTCGCACGCCGGGCGGCGTGCGCGGCGCTGGTCACGCCGGCCGGGCCAAACCGTCCCGCGACGGGCCGCGGCCGGTGGATCAACCGGGGGCCCCGAATGCCTCGGAACCACCCCGCCGATGCCACCACCACGGGCCGGACGCCGCCTTGTCGGCGGCGCGACCCACGGGAACGGTCAGGCCTGAGGCGCAGGGGTGACAGGACTTGAACCTGCAGCCTGCGGTTTTGGAGACCGCTGCTCTGCCAATTGAGCTACACCCCTGTGCGGCAACACTCGCCCCACGCGGTCACAGACGACCGTGCAGGGGTCACTTGCCCCACGGCGGACCAGTGTACGGGTAGGCACCCGACTTTCCCAACCGGTCTCCCCGCCACGCGTGGCGGACCCGATTCAGCGCGCGGTCCGGATGGTCGCCCGGGCCTGTGAGAGCACCTTCTCTCCCAGGCAGGTCGCGGTCACATCGAGCCGGGTGAGGCCGTCCTCGGTCACCTCACGGACCCGCGCGGTCACCTCGATCTCGGTCCCCTGGTCGTCGTCCGGGACCACCACCGGCCGGGTGAACCGCACCCCGTACTCGATGACCGCGTCGGGCGCCCCGGCCCACTCGGCGACCGCCCGACCGACCAGGGCCATCGTGAACATGCCGTGCGCGATCACCCCGGGAAGCCCCACCTTCGTGGCGACCCGGTCGCTCCAGTGGATCGGGTTGAAGTCACCCGAGGCGCCGGCGTAGCGGACCAGGTCCGCCCGGGTCACCCGGAACGTCTTGGCTGGCAGCTCCATCTCAGCCCTCCCCGCGGATCACGTACCGGGCCCAGACGGCGACCACCGGTTCCCCGGCGACGGTGCTCACGTCGGTGCGGGTGGTCAGGAATCCGTGCCCGCCCCGGCTGCTGACGTCCTCGATGGTGTTGGTGCAGACCAGCTCGTCGCCCGCGACCACCGGCCGGATGTACGCGAACCGCTGATCGCCGTGCACCAGCCGGCTGTAGTCCACACCCAGGGCCGGGTCCTCGATGATCTGGCGGCTCGCCGCCATGGTGACGACCACCGGGAAGGTCGGCGGGGCGACCACGTCCGGGTGGCCCAGCGCCTGCGCCGCCACCGGGTCGTGGTGAGCCGCGTCAGTGGCGCCGATGGCCGTGGCGAACTCACGGATCTTTTCTCGGCCCACCTGGTAGGGGGCGGTCGGCGGATACGTCCGTCCGACGAAGGAAGGGTCCAGAGACATGCCGCGAACCTACACGGGAAGCACAATCGCCGATCTGGTCGGCAGGCAGCGGCTGAGCCGCGCCGTACCGGTCAGATCGGCGATTGGAAAGGCCTCGTCAATGGCCGGCGACTGCCGGCCAGAGATCAGCGGGTCTCGCGGTGAACCGTGTGCCGGCCGTCGCGCGGGCAGAACTTCTTCAGCTCGATGCGGTCGGGGTCGTTCCGGCGGTTCTTGCGCGTGATGTAGTTGCGCTCCTTGCACTCCACACACGCCAAAGTGATCTTCGGCCGGACATCGGTAGCCTTCGCCACGGCGGAGTGCCTTCCTCGCTAACGGAAACAACTACGACGCGTCAGCCTAGACGCTGACTGCGCGGACATGCAAAGTGGGCGCCAGTGGCGCCCATCTCCACGACCACCGGGAACGAGCCCGGAAGACGAGAGTAGCGGTGGCCGGACTTGAACCGGCGACACAGCGATTATGAGCCGCTTGCTCTGCCATCTGAGCTACACCGCCGCGGTGGGTCCAGCTGAACCCTCGAGCCCCCTTACGGAATCGAACCGTAGACCTTCTCCTTACCATGGAGACGCTCTGCCGACTGAGCTAAGGGGGCCTGCGCGATCTCCCCGTGGGGCGCGCAGAAGTAAGAGTACACGGCCCGGCTCGACAGGTGAAATCGGATCCCTGGTGATCGTCTACGCCCAGCTCAGGGCACGACACGCAGCCGCGGAAGCTCCCCGCCGGAGATCGTTTCGGGGTCGACCTGAGCGCCGAACCAGGCCGCCAACCGCTCGTACGGCAGGGGTCGACTGAACAGGAAGCCCTGGCCGATCTCGCACCCGATGTCCTGAAGGAGCTCCAGGGTCAGCTCACTCTCCACGCCCTCGGCGACCACGGCCAGACCGAACTGCTGGGAGAGCGTCACCACCGCGTTGACGATCGCCAGGTCCCCCGGATCGGTCGCCATGCCCTGCACGAAGGACCGGTCCACCTTCACCTCGTGCACCGGCAGCCGGCGCAGGTGGGCGAGCGAGGAGTCACCGGTGCCGAAGTCGTCCACCGACAGCCGGACGCCGAGATCGCGGAGCCTGCGCAGCGTCGGGATCGGCCGGTCCGTGCCGTCCAGGACCCCCGACTCGGTGATCTCCAGGGTGAGGCGCTGCGCCGGCACGCCGTACTCGGTCAACAGCTCCTGCACCCGGTCCGGGAAGTGCTGGTCGGTGAGCGTACGGGCGGCGAGGTTCACCGCGATGGGCAGCGGCTGGTTGGCCTCGGCCCAGTCCCGGCTGCGCCGCAGACCCTCGCGGAGCACCACCTCGGTGAGCCGACTCAACTGGCCGGTGTGCGCGGCAACCGCCACGAAGTCCTCGGGAGCGACGGTGCCGTGCGTCGGGTGCTCCCACCGGGCCAGACACTCGACACCGAGCAGACGCCGGTCCCGCAAGGTCACCTTGGGCTGGAAGTAGACCTCCAGCTCGTTCTGGTCCAACGCCTGACGCAGGTCACCGGCGAGACCCAGCCGGCGCAACGACCGGGATTCCAGGCCCGGGTTGAACAACTGCACGCTGCCGGGCACCGATTTGGCGGCGTTCGCCGCCAGATCGACGCGGAGCAGCAGGGTCGCGGCATCGCTGCCATGATCCGGGTGTACGACGACCCCGACGGCGGTGTTCACGTCCAGGGTGAGCGCGTCGAAGACCATCTCGTCGCGGATCTGGTCGCGCAGCTGTTCGGCCAGCTCCAGCGCCGCGTCGGGGTTCTCCAGACGCAGGGTCACCAGGAACTCGTCCCCACCGACGCGACCCACCAGGGCCGACGACGGCGCGCTGGCCCGCAGCCGGTTGGCGACCTCGACGAGCACCTTGTCCCCGGCGGCGTGGCCGAGGGACTCGTTGACCTGGCGCAATCCGTCGACGTCGAAGAGCAGCAACGCCACCACCTCACCCGGCGCGCCAACCTTGACCGACTCGTCCAGCGCTGCGGTGATGCGCCGCCGGTTGGGCAGCCGCGTCAGGGTGTCGTGGTAGGCGTCGTGCCGCAGGCGGTCGACAAGTCGCGAATTTTCGAGCGCCACAGAGGCGTGGGCGGCCACCGTCTCGAACACCGAGATGTCGCGTTGGGTGAAGTACAGCGGGTCGGCGAGCCGGTTGGTGACCTCGAGAGTCCCAATCACCACACCACCTGAGCGGAGCGGAACGACCACTGTGTCCTTGACCCCCCGCTCGGCGAGGCTGGCCCTGAACTCGGGATCACTTGTCACCCCACGACCGACAGTCACCGGGCGAGCGGTCTCCAACACCTTCTCCCGCAACGCCGACGGGGTCAGGGACAGATCCAGCAGGCCAGAATCCTCGACTCGCGCGGTGAGCAGAATCTCGGGGTGACGGCCCTGTGCGGGCAGCCAGAGGGTGGCGTACTCGGCCTGCATCAGCGCGCGCACCCGGCCGAGCAGGGCGTCGACGAGGGTGCCGTCCTGGCCGCTGGCCGCGACCGCCATGCTCAGCTCGTACATGTCGGTGAGCGTGCGGTGCTGGCGAAAGAACTGGGTGTACGAGCGGTAGACCAGAGCGAGCCCGGCCGCCAGCGCGGCCAGGGGCACCAACGACCACCAGGACGCCCTGATCAGGATCAGGACGACCAGACCGGCGGCGACGTTGATGCCTGCGGTCAGGAGCAGTGACGGCGCCGCGCGGAGGGCCTCCCGGCCGGCCTGCCAGCCCTGCAACAGGGTGTGCACCGACATGACGGCGGTGAGACTCACCAGGAACACCACGCTGATCGCGCAGCAGAGACTCACCCACGTCGTCGGGCCGACACCCGACCTCGGCGGCAACGCCTGGAGGACGAGAGTGGCGAGCGACGTCCCGGCGGCGGCCCGCGCCACGTTGAACCACACCTTGGGCGCCGTGATCCGGTGTCGCAGTTGGGTGACCAGGGACGCGAGCGTGTAGATGACGACGACCGTCAGCGGCGGCAGGAAGTAGAGCGCCAAGACGAGCGGCAACTCGGTAAGCGTCATGGCCACCGACTGCCGGCGGGCGACCAGCACCAGCAGCGGCAGACCCGCGGCGATCATCGCCGCGAGAAGGAGCGCTGCCCAGTGCCAGTCGCCAAACGGCCGGTCGGAGACCAGACCGGTGAGAGTTGCGCAGGCGACAGCCAGAAGGATCAGCGGAGCGGTGATGATCCAGGCGTCTTCCGACGACCTGCGCCTCGACTGGTCCCGCGCGATCATTCCGCTCCCTGGCGGTGTGGCGTGTCCCTTGACAAGCGGTGGCCCGTCGGACAGGGGTCGTCAGACCCAGACGACGTCCGTGAGGTGCAAATCGGCGGGTACACCGTGGTTGGCGATGACCATGGTGGCGACGGCGGCAAGGATGAGGAGCGAGCCATACAGCCGGCCCAACCTACGACCAGACATAAGATTGCTCCTGTCGGAAGGTCTCGTGGGGTAGTGGAGGTTCCACGATCGTGCCACAGCACGGGCAACCAGAGAAGTGGTGGCCGCCCGACTGGCACCACCGTCTGTTACTTCCCGCCGTTCGGCCCACCGCCCTCGTCGCACTGGGCCAGATCACGAGCTTGCGAGACAGTTCACCGCTGCGCGCAGTGCTGAAAACGACCTTCAACGCAATCCGGGTCCACCTATAAGCACTCGACACATCCGGTTCGAACGTTACGCTCAGTAACATCGGCCTGTGCGACCCGAACGCGCGCCTTAAGTCCGGCCATCGACCACCATACCGGCTCCGCGCCATCTCGCCAGTACCTCGTCGGGTTCATTTCACATGGACGACGCCTCCTGCCGCCGCTCGACCATGAACAGCATAGATGCAGCTCACCTGCGCAATCCCATCGACCCCCAAAGATGCAAGTTGCGTGCGCCATCAGGCGTACGGGCGCTCAAGCCGGCGTCGCGGTGTCCTACCGCAGCAGTCGGAACGGGGCCCACATTTCGGCCTCCGGCACCTCGTGGGCCGCGAAGTACCCACCTTGTTCCAGTGGCCCCAGCATGGAGACACCCCTCGACGTAGCTGCGTGGCGGGACCCGTCGCCATGGCGCTGGGGGCCACGTCCGGCAGTTGGGCCCAACCCTGTGGCAGCCGAGCAGGAGCAGAGCCTCCTTTGGGGCACCCCGGGTGCTCTACCCGGAGATGCACCTTGGGCATGGTGAGCCAACCAATGTGCTGGCCCGGGCAACCCCAACCCCAGCAGCCCGAGCCGGTTCGTCAGCAACATCGCAGCCACGACGCCGGTCGGCGGCGAGGCACCAGGAGGGTGACACGAGCCCTGTGCAGAGCCGGTCGTGCACATCAAGAGACAACGGCCTTCGGTTGCAGGCCGATCTGGAGCGGCATCCGTCAGGAGATCGCCTCCGGTTCCGCGGAGCACGAGCATCCGCAGAAGACCTCACAGCGACATGATCGACATACCCACAACCGGTCGGCAACGGCTGGACGCGGCCGAACTCGGCCGGACAAACGACAACGGCCCCCGATCAGCATCTCTGCTGGTCAGGGGCAGTGTCTGCACCTGGTGGCGGGTAGAGGATTCGAACCTCTGTAGCTTTCGCGACGGATTTACAGGGCGTCGGTGATTCCGCTCCAGTCAACGACGTTGAACTGCCGCTTCTTCCTTCCGGACAGGAACCGCCTGACCGGCCGCCCACCATCTGCCCACTGCCCACCAGGTCTGACGGGGTCAGGCCCTCGCTCTGGTTGCGTCTTCGTGCATCGCTGTGGCTGCGCTGCCGAGGACACGATTTACGTCCCAAACGTTCTGCATGCCGGAGACATAGCCGCTTAGAGCCGAAATTACGGCTGTCGCCTGGCTCCCGATCTCATCCCCGCCCATGATCATCACTTCGTCATAGCACTTATTTAGTTCGCTCATCGCAGCCGCGAACGGGGTGCCCATCCTGTAACGCCCTGTATATTTGATCTTCGAACCGGCTGGCAAGGGAGGTAAAGACGCCTCATCCATCAGCTCCGCGGCACCCCCATCGACCAGCAACCCCGCCTCTCCGAACGCCGCACGGGCGAGTTGAAGGAATCTCGCGTAGACCAGGCGCTTCTCGGCCGCTAGGGCGACGGCGACACTGATGGCCCCCTGTGTCCTCACTGCATCAAGCTGATGACGCCTGCCTAGGTGAGCAGTCAAGACTGTTCCCGCCACGCCCACCACCCCAACCACGGCCGTGGTCACCGGCCCAAGCCATTCCCACGTCATCCACTCATCGTGGTAGCTGGCCGCAATACCCAGAGTCATCCGAGGGCGTCGCCGATCTTGTCGTTCATGGTGTCGTCGCCGCCGTCGATGCAGTTGGCGTAGACGCGTAGAAGGACGGCGACGACGCGGCCCAACCGCCGGGCTACCTCGGTCGGCGGCACGCCTGCATTCAGCCAGAGCGAGGCCGCCGCATGCCGCAGGTCGTACGGCCAGCAGACGAGCCGCGGATAAGCCAGTGACAGCGGGGGCGCACTGCCGGATCGTATAGCGATGCTCTGTCAGGATGCTCTCGCTCGCCTCCAGGACGCCGCTGTCTTCTGGAGCGTCGGTTCTGGCACCGCGGCTCAGGTGATCGAAGCCGCCTGCGACTGCCTCACCGCGGGTATCGACAGCCCGACTCTCGGGATCCTCGCTGGCATCTCGCCGGTTAAGGGCGAGGAGAATGACGAGCTGCGGCGTTGGCTCGAAGGGGCGCTGTCGGAACTGTCTCTGGATTACTACGGTGAGGGAAGCCGCGAGAGCGAGGAGGAAGCCCTCCGACTCATGGCCCGGCGACTGCTCGCACAGGCCATCACACCTCGTGATCTCACCTCTTGGGCATACCGATTCATCTCCCACGACGGGACTCCCCTGGCAGCCGAGCTGATCGCCCTGGACAACGCCTACGACCTCGTAGACGCCGTTCACGACTGGCAACCGCACACCAGCACCGAAACCAGCAAGATCGACGCGGACGTCGTCGGCGAAGCCAAGCGCCTTCTCGGCGACGCGACGACCGCCGAGAAGGACTGAAGCGCGGACACTCATCCGAGGGCGTCGCCGATCTTGTCGTTCATGGTGTCGTCGCCGCCGTCGATGCAGTTGGCGTAGACGCGGAGCAGGACGGCGACGCCGTGGCCCAGGCGGCGGGCGACCTCGGTCGGTGGGACGCCGGCATTCAGCCAGAGCGAGGCCGCCGCGTGCCGCAGGTCGTACGGCCGGCGGACGAGCGGCGAGGCGACCTGCGATTCGGTCAGCGCCTTCTCGCGGGCGAGCTTCCACCACCGGTCGTAGACCGACTCGGAGAGCGGCCCACCGTGCAGGCCCCGGAAGAACCGCCCGTCCGGGCCGACCCCGTGAGTCTCGACGTGCGAGCACAGCAGCTCGACCAGCCGGGGCGGGATCGGGACCGTACGAGTCTCGGCCCTCCCCCGGTGCTTCAGTCCCCGCCGCTCGTGGGAGCCGCCGTCATCGGTCCAGTGCGAGCCGGCGCGCGGCGAGGTGCCGGCGAGCACCAGGCGCCCCCAGCGATATTCGATCTTCTCGTGCTCGCAGGACCGGGAAGGCTTGACCGCCGCCAAGTCGTCAAAGTCAGCCCCGCAATCGGCGCACCGGCCGGCGAGGTCGCAATCTTCCCGCCGTAGGTCCGCGGCTTCCGAGGGGCGCATCCCCGCGTAGTAGAGACAGCCGAAGAACGCCGTGACCTTGTCGGCCCGTTTGCCGAGAGATTTCACCGCCTTCAGCAACGTGGCGACCTGGGCCGGGTTCGCCACCACCCGCCGGTCGATCGACTGCGCCACCTCGGGGGCGGTCCACTGCACCCGGTCGACCGGGTTGGAGGCGATCAGCTCCAGCTCGACGGCGTACCCGAGCACGTTGTAGAAGGTGGCCCGCTTCCGCTGGACGGTGGAGGCAGCCGCGGGCTTGCCGTCGAGGCGTACGCAGAGGCTGTCGAGGACGCGGCGGACCACCGCGGGCGAGTCCAGCTCAACTACCGGGAGAGACGCGGTTTCCAGCCAGGCCAGCGCCGCCGCGTGCTCGGTGGGGATCTCCTCGGACCAGCGGCGCGGGTTGAGGCCGTAGAGGTACAGCGCCTCACGGAGCAGGGCGTCAGTCGGTCGGCCCCGCTTGGCCGGGCGGGTCAGGGTCACCGTGATGGAGGTCAGCGCCTCGACGATCGAGCGCCGGGTCTTGGCCGCCGCACGGGGCCACTTCATCTCGACGTACGCGCGGCTGTGCGCGTACCAGGTGGTGGGGTTCTTGGTTCTCGCCTCGGACACCGGGCGGCCAGTGGCTGGGTCGAAGGGCTCCCCCGCGTTGGCCGCCTGGACCAGCTCGGCGCGGAACGAGTGCGCCAGGGCCTTGGTACGGAACATGTCTTCGAAGCGCTGGCCGCTCACCGCCCAACGGACCCGCCACGGCCGAGCCTTCCGGTCAGCGCGCTTACCGATCTCCCAGATCTGGACCTCGTAGCTCTTCATGCTGCGTCCTGCTCCAGGTCGCCGAGCCACCGACCGAGCGCCGACCGCCGGACCCGCAGCTGCCCGTTCGGGAGCTTGATCACCCGCGGTCCCTTGCCGGTCTGCCGCCAGTAGAACCAGGTCGAGCGCGGTACGCGCAGCTCGGCGAGCACTTCCGGCACGGTCAACAACTCCTCGTTCACTGCGTTTTCTCCCCGTCGTGCTGTGCGCTGTGCTGAATTGCCGAAAGATCTGAGGACCCCTGCGCGGCCCGGTCCTTGGCGGCGAGCAGTTCGGATCGCCAGCGGGCGCGTTCGCTGATCGACCGCATGAGCCGGTGGGTCATCGGGCCGACGTCCGGGTCATCGGGCCGGGCCAACTCCCAGGCGTGCCGGACTCGTTCGGTGGTGGCGCCCTGGTCGTCGACGAGCTGCGTGCCGTCGGTGGTGACGCCGAGCAGTGCCCGCACCCAGGCCCGCGCGTCGTGCTTGTGGTCGGCGAGGGTCTTGCCGGACCAGTCGCGGGAGATGAGGATGCGCCGGCCGCCGATGCCGAGGGTGTCGCGCTGGTGGACCTTGCCCTTGCAGCGGCCGGGCTTGAGCTTGGCGTGTGCCTTCTTGGGCTGGACGCCGTAGAGCAGCCAGTTCGCGCACCGGTCGGTGCACGGAGTCAACTGGAGTTGCTGCCAGAGCCGGTCGAGGTGCTTGCGTTGCCGGTCGGTGGTCGCCTTGTGGCAGTCGCCGGTGTGCTTGGTGATGTATTTCGTGACGTACCGGATGGTCCGCTCGGCGTCCTCGGTGCCGGGCATGACGCCGCGGGCGTCGACCTGGGCGCCGAAGCGGACGACGTGGACGGGTTCGGCGTCCGGGTCGTCGTCGATGGCGTCGAGGGCTTCCGTCCAGGTGGTCAGCGGCTCGCGGTTGTCCGGGTCGACCCATGCCGCCGCCTGCTCGTCCCAGACCGGGAGCCGGTCGAGGGTGTAGCGCTGGACGTCGACCGACGGCCACCACACCTGGTGATAGGTCGCCGCCGCCACGGTGCGAAGCACGTCCCGAGGGATGGTGCCCCGGATGGCGAAGTGGGCGTGTGGGGCGAGACGGCGTTGCGGCTCGACGCAACCGGCGTACTGGACGTTCCAGCCCTCACACCGCCGCAGGTTCTGCCAGAACCGGTCGAGGAGCCGGGGGAAGTGCACGGCGTCCCAGGCGGCGCGGCGGTAGTCGTACCGGTCGGGGTTGAGCGGCGTGCCGTCGGGGCGGACCGGGCCGTACGAGTCGAGGGTGAGTGTCAGCCACATGGACGGTTGGTAGGTCGAGCCGTCGGGGGCGGTGTAGGTCTTGCCGACGGTCCGCCGCTCGACCTTGCGCCGAGGCAGTTCGGGAGCATCCTGGCGTCGCTTGGTGGAGCGCTTGCGCCGTGGGCCGGGCTCGTCGCCCTGGTCCTCATCGTCGGTGGCGTGGGGTGGTCCGACGCGCCCGCGCAGGCCCTTTGCGGCGATGGCTTCCTCTACCTCGCGGATAGCCTCGTCGATGTCGGCCACCTGGTCCCACTGCGCGGCGCGCACAGCCTCGTCGCGAGAGAACTCCAGGTGCGCGCGGAACAGGATCAGGGACTTCTGCGCCTCGGTCGCGGGTTCCGGGCCGGGTAGTGGCTCGTCGTCGCGGTGCCAGCCCTCGCGAATTTGGGCTTGCCGTAGCCGGCGGTTCTTCTTGGCGCACGGCGGGCACTTGTCCTCGCGGGTCGCGCCGCAGGGCAGGTCGATGACCTCGGTCAGGCCGGTGTCGAGGTCGGTCCGGCGCATGGCGAGCGGGCGGACGCAGACGCCGTACTCGATGGCGATGTCCTTGAGGACGTCGATCGAGCGGGGTAGCGCCATGCGGGCCGCCCGCGACCCCGGCCGAGGTGCAACCGGGGTCGGGGCGGGTTCGAGGCCGGGCAGGGTTGGAGCCGTCATCGGATGATCCCGACGACCTGGGGCCGGTTGGACGGGACGACACCGGCCGGAGGCAGTACCGGAACTGATGCCGGCGGCATCACCGGCGCTGGCGGGGCGGATTCGACAGGCTGCGGCTCGTCGTACCAGTCGCCCTGCGGCTGATCGGGCTCGGGAGCCGGCGCGGTGGTGGGTGCGCTTGACAGGACGACCTTGACCAGGGCGAGGAAGGCCAGCGACGGCACGGCCGCGACGATCCAGCCCCAGACAGAGGGTTCGGCTTCGGCGACCTGGGCGGCGAGGGAGAGCAACGCGAACGCGATCAGGAGAACGCCGACCAGGCCGACGGGCCGACCGTCACGGCGGCGGGCGCGGATCTCCAGGCCGAGATAGATGGCCATCAGCTCGACGGCTACGGCGTTGGCCCAGCCGATCCAGTCGGGCTGGCCGTGGGCGACGGTCAGGTCGTGGACGTGGGTGAAGGCGGCAGCGCCGGCCATGGTGCCGATGGCGAGCAGGATCAGCACCCGGATGCCCGACTCGGCTCGGTGGCGGATCATTCGAAGTCGCCTTCCGGGATGCGAATGGTCACGGTGATGCGGATGCGCTGCCCGTCGAGGTCACTGCGGCGGCGGACCATGTGCGCCAGGCCGTGCAGGGCGGCGGCGAGTCGGTCCGGGGAGCCGTTCAGGTCGATGTGCAGGGGCTTGAGGCGGTGGGTGCCAAGGAAGAAGCTCTTGAGGGACATCGGTTACCTCCGGGCCGGGGCGACGCGGGTACGGATGTGCTCGGGTGGCTCGCCGAGGGAGGCCACCGCTTCTGAGAGGCAGCGCCACAGCGCCCACGCCTCATCGGGGGTCAGGTACATGCGGCGCCGGCCACCGCCGACGGCGAGATAGACCGGGTACGGGTCAGGCCGGGCCGGGTCGACGCGGACGGACACGGCCGTACTGGTGGAGCCGTCGGTGCCCGGGGCGCGCAGCCGGTAGAAGGCCGGGGCGGTCATCGCGGCTCACCCCCGTCGGCGTCCCGGTCGAGGAAGTTCAGCAGCGAGTCGGGCAGCAGCGGTCCGCGACGCTGCCGGGGCAGGGGCGGTCGGGCCGGTTCGGTGGCGGTCTCCCGGCCGATCTGGGCGAGGATGTCCGCCGCGTCGGCCGGTGCCGGGTACTCGGCGGCCAGTTCCCGGATGTGGTCGTCGGAGATGTACGAAAAGCGGACCCGGGCCGGCTCGGGGGTGCCGTCGAGGATCACGTACCCGACGCCCTTGGCCCACCGGGGCATCTGGTCGGCAAGGGCACCCCGGTTGCGGGCACCGTCGCCCAACACGAGGTCGACCTGAGCGGCCTCGGTCAGGCCGAGCGCGATCCGGGTGGGGAACAGGTCCCGGAACGGCAGTACCTCCTTGCGGGGGTCCTGCAACGCGGCCACCACCAGGACACCAACGCCGGCACCCTGCGACAGCAGCAGCCCGAGCGACCCGGCGATGCGTTTGCGCAGGTCGACGTCCTGGAGGTACGCGGTCAGTGCCGCCATCTCGTCGATGACGACCACGACCAGGGGGTCATCCAGGGTCGGCGTGTGGACCCGCACCGCGCCGGCAAGCCGGGTCTGCCGTTCCCGCATGACTGTCACGGCCTCGTCGAGCAGATCGGCCATTGCCTCGAACGACTTGCAGGCGAACCGGGCGAACAGCGGCCGACCCATGGCGAATTCCATGCCGCCTTTCGGGTCGATCACCCAGACCCGGACCAGCCCGGAGGAGATCCCGCCGGCCAGGACGCGGACCAGCGACCAGAGGACCGAGCCCTTGCCAGAGCGGGTGGCGCCGCCGATGAGGACGTGGGTGGCGAGCAGGTGCAGGCACCAGTGCCGCAGGTCTTCCCGTCGAGCCAGAGGTAGCGCGGTGAAGTCGGGCACCGATGGAACGGCAAACGGGTCGACCAGGGTCCGCAGCGCATCCGTGCGGACCACCACCAGGTAGACCACCGACGGCCGGTCCCGGAACCGCAGCCGGTCCACCGCGCCCAGGACCAGCGCCCAGTAGCCCGACCGGATCGGCGGGTCATCGGGACGCTCGGAGTAGACCCGGGCGTGCCGCCGGCCGAAGGCGTACGCCAAGTTTGCCGTTGCCTTCTGGAACTCCTCGGGTGTCTGGCCGCGGACCATGCGGATGGTCAGCACGTCGAGCGCCTGATCCGAGCGGACCCGCAGCAGCTCCGGCAGGACCGTGCGATGGTCGTACACCTTGGCCAGCCCGCAGAGGGTCATGGCCTCACGCCAGGCCCGCCGGTAGACGAACAGCTGACGGAACCGGCCGAGGATCGGACCGGCGCACCAGGCCCACCAGGACGACTCGTGCCGCCACCGCCACAGCGCCGACACGGCAGCGGCCAGGACCACGGGCACGACCACGCCGGCCCGACCGAACTCGCGGTAGAGACTCACCCCGACCACGACCAGGCCGACGGCAACCGGGTGGCGAAGGCACCACCACAGGCCCCGCCACAGCCACCGCAGCACCAGGCCGAGCGCGATCAGCCAGAACGGCAACTCCAGCCGGCGCGGGCGAATCACCATCAAGTCCCCGGCGGAGGTCATCACGACCTCGCCACGCGGCCGGCGCATCACCGCGCACCCGCCACTGCGGGCCGCCGCAGGACGGCAGGCATACCCTTGGACATGTCACTACCTCTCTCGACAGAGCAGGGGAAAGAGACAAAGGGCGGGGCTGCCGTCCGCCAAGACCTGACAGCCCCGCCCCCACCACGTGCGGCTACTGCGCCGCCTTCGACGCCACGCCCGCCGGAGCACGCATCCCGGTCGCCCGCAGCGAATACGCCATCCGGTTGTTGTTGGTCACGTACGGCGTGACCGTCATGCCCTCAAACTCCACCGCCTCGAACGGGGCACCCGTCGGCGGGACTGGCTGGTAGTCCGCCGAGATCTTCACCGTCGTCTCCCGCGACCGCTTCCCCAGCTCCGGATCCAGGTCCATCACCCGGACCTGCCACACCCGCTGGCCGGTCAGCTTGTCCTTCGCCGGGCTACGCCGGCCGGTCTTCTCGTCGTAGTCCTCGACCTCGCCCAGAGACTCGGGCACCAACGCGCACCCCGCCGGGAACACGTCCTCACACCGCACCGCGAACCTCGTGCCGCCTCGCAGAGCCATCGCTCAACCTCCAACTTGTTAACTTGTCTGCCAAGTTGCGTCCAAGGTAGACGGCACTTGGCAGACAAGTCAACAAGTTGGCGCAGAGGCTAGCTGACGCGGGGTGACAGCGTGCGGCAATTGATGGTGCGCAAGCCATGTCTTTGGGCAGCTCAACCCACTGTCCATGATGGACAGACGGGGGACGCCTCCGGCATTCGTACTTGCCGCAAAATCTTAGCGCGCAGGAGCGGACATGCGGTCGGCAAGCGGCCATGGGGCAACATGCGGGCCGAATCTCCGAGAAGTGGCCTACCCCCACCAGATAGAACGACGGCCTCTCCGATGCAGCGGAGAGGCCGTCAACCCGTCGGTCCGCCCAGGTGTATTGAACAAACCGAGATGGCGCGTCACCGCAGGTCACGACTACCGTGCCAGACGGCGAGCTGCCGCCACGAGTATGTCATACACTCAGCGTTTTCCTGTATTGCGCTGCTCGTTTCGCCATCATCACCAACTGCATTCGACAATCATCGGCGCGTAAATTCGCCGGCGAATGGCTCAGGTGAGGGAACACCAAAATGCCTTGCCTGCAACTCAATCCGGAGTGTTTCGCGCGGCTCTTATTTAGAAACTTATACCTGCAATCAAATCTCGACTACCGCCCCTACCGAATGAGTCAACGCGCTGACCTGCGGCTTCGCGTCCGAACCGTCCGGACAGCCTCACCTGCACAGCCCCGTCCGGACGGTGAGCGCCACAGCAGCGTCGGCCTCGCGAGAATCAGGGGTATCTTTATAGCCCTTCCTGGTTGACCAACTCCCCACGAGCCAGCGATCCGCGCAGCAGGAATTGCGGAGTGGGATCGACTCGTGCGATGATCTACCCCGCCCAAAGGGGATTCCTTCAGACCAGATGGAATGCAGTCCGTCTGGCTCGGTGTCGAAGGCGCATCTCCGCAGGTCATTCCAGGTGTATTAACAAACGGAGGAGTTTGATCTTGACAGAAGTGACGTTCTCGCTGCGTGCACCACAGGTCGTGGTCATCCAGATCCTGGTGGTGATCGTCCTCGTCCTGGGCATCACGCCCGTCTTCGTCTAGGCAGGTGGGCGCGGAGGGGGCCCTTCCTCTCCGCGCCTGCGGGCAGCTATGTCCTGCTCGCGGGTGTTGCCGCAGCGACTGTCTGGGTATGGCCAAAACATGCCAGACCAACAGCATGCGGGCGCGCTCGACGCCGCTCACTCTCGCCCGTCGGGACTTGATGACGCAACCGTGGAGGCGCTTGGCGAACTGAGCAAGGCGCTCGAGACTATCCACCGGGTACGAGGTCACCTGTACTCGGCGCACCAGCTCGTCGGCGGCGCGGATCTCACCCTGGACCGGGTGGTGAAGTTGCTCCGCGAAGCCGGGCACGACGAAACGGCCGACCGGGTCGAGCACGAGCTGCTGGGGCGGAACCTGCTACCCGGCCGGTGGACGTTCCAGATCGTGGAGGAGTTCGACGACGGCTACTACGCCGCGTTCCAGGAGATCGAGCGGGACGCGCGGGAGAAGCTAGCCGGCGGTCGGCGGCACATCTTCGAGGCAGAGATGAAGGAGCGGCGGCGTACCCACGGGATGCCGGGGCACGAGGCTACGCCGTAGCGCTGCCGCCGAAGCCGTTCGGGATCATCGAGGCCAGGGCGTTTGCGCGGGCCTCGATGATCCTCATTCGCGCCTGATACTCGGCCGGTTCCCGGTGCGCGGCCTGGCTGGTGACCTGGCCGGGCCATTTGCGGTAGAGCAGGCCGTACTCCCGGGTGAAGTAGCCCGCGCTAACGGCGTTGGCGGCGAGCAGGAGGCCGGTGTCCTCAGAGGCGGGCAGCGCCATCCAGCCGCCCAGGGCGAAGACGAGATCTCGCCGCAGGCACAGGGTCGCCGGGTGCACCGATGCCCGGTAGTCGTTGGATTGCCAGAACGACAGGACAGCACCGCGGTCGATGACCCCGCCGGCCGGGTCCTTTTCCCAACCGGCGGTTGACCCGTCGGGGAGCAGATCGAGTACCCGCGAGGTGGTCCAGCCGATCTGCGGGTGCGCGTCGAACGCGGCGATGTCCCGGCCGAACGCGCCAGGGGTCAACTGGTCGTCAGCGTCCAGCACCTTGATGAGTTGCCCGGAGACCCGGGCAAGCGCGAGGGTACGGGCAACGCCAGGCCCACCGGGACGGCCGGTGCCCAGACTGATCCGGGGATCGTCGGGCAGCACGTCGACCAGGGCGCCGGTCTGCCCGTCCTCCTGGACCAGCCATTCCCAGTCCCAGCCGGCCGGCATTTCCTGCTTGGCCAACGACTCGTAGGCGCCAGCCAGATACTCGACGCTGGGCGCGTGGACCGGGGTGATGACCGAGACGAGCTGCGTCAAGTTTTCCACCGCTGGAGTTTGTGGGAGTAGACAAGCTCGGTGCGATCTCCCGGCATCACCACGTCGGCGACCTCGACGATCCGGCCGGTGGTGTCGGTGGAGGTCTTCCGCACGGTGAGCACGGAGACGCCCGGGTCGATATCCAGCAACTCGGCCTCATCCGGCGACGGCGGACGTGCCCGGATCTCGTCGTCGATCCGGTCCAGCTCGATGCCGAGCGTGTAGAGCTGGTGCTGCGTACCACCGGGCCACGGCTCCTTGCTCTCGTCGAGCAGGTCCGGGTTCGCGGCCACCAGGTCGTACGGCAGGTAGGAGTACGACATGGTCAGCGGCGCGTTCTCGTGCTTGGAGGATGTCCAGTAGACCCGGCGCAGCAGAGGCGTACCCGGCTCGACCTGCAAGGCCGCCGCCATCTCCGCATTAGCTTCCACCCGGGAGTACTCGGCGTGGAACTTGAGATCGTCGACGGTCAGGCCGGTGTCATGCTCGGTGGCGCCGGTCTTCAGCCGCTCGTCCTCGTCGAGCAGGACGCGTTCCTTCTCCCACTGGTATCGCTCGGTGTTGCGACGGCGTACCCGCTGGCGGGGTGCCCGCACGTAGGTGCCACGCCCCTGCTCCGCGCGGACCAGGCCCCATTCCCGGAGCTGCCGGATGGCGTTGCGGACGCTCGTGCGCGACAGACCCGAGGTCTCAGCCAACTCGGTCTCGCTCGGCATCAGCGTCCCGGGAGCCAGTTCACCGCCCATGATCTTCGCCCGCAACTCTTCCGCGAGTTGCAGGTAGCGAGGGCGCCAGTCCCGGCCATGCACACCGGTCACCGTACCCCCTAGACGTTCCAACGTCTGCCAGGTGGTCCCGCCGGCCGGCCGCTCGGGCACCGGGGGCACCACGACCGCCGGTCGCGGTTGTCGCCCAGGGCGTGAGCCGGGGGTACGAGGTACAGCCATACCCGGACGTCTGTTCGTGTTCACCGCACCTCCCCCGCCTGCTCGCCAGCATCAGCCGGGGTCAGCATCTCCAGGCGGGCGTGCTTCAGCTCGTCGATGAGCCGGTCCACCTGGGCGGCCGACAGGAGCACCGTCTGCGTCGCGCCGTAACGGGTCGCGTCGAGCTGCACGGCCAGGTCCCGGCGGGCGAACCGGTCCACGAGCAGTTGAACCGAGACCCACCCGCTGCGCTCCAGTCCGATCGTGGCGAGGAACCCTCGATGCATCGGATCGTTCGGACCGCAGCCCCGGCACCACACCGGGCAGACGACCGCAGCCTTTGACGACGGCGGCCGGTTCTCCGTCGATGGGACGCCTTCATTCATGGTCGGCCCTCGGCTCCCCGAGTACCTGCTCCACCAGGGCGCCAAGTTGCTCGGCCAGTTCGATCGCCTGTAGCAACGACAACTCGGCCCAGGCGATCCCGCTACGGCACGTCACGTGAACACCGACCAGGGCACCGTCCGAAGCCTCAGCACCGATGAGGTACGTGACGACCAGGCCGGCGGCGCGGCCGTCGCCAACTCGCTGCATCGGGCCGCGATGACGGCGGGCCATGTGTGCCATCACCGGCGGCACCAGGTAGCCGCAGCGGTCCGGGTCACACCAGTCCGGGTGGTTCGTGACCTTGAGTGGCCTGTTCGTACGGCTCACCGCATCCACCGCCCGCCGTTGCCTCGGTAGAGCTGCGCCCGGGTAGTCAGCGGCGCAAACCGGAGCACGGGCAACTCACGGGTTACCCCAGTGGACCACCGCGGCGAGATCATCGCAGAAGCCGTGCGTGGACCTGGCGGCTCCTGACTGCTCGCATTCAGGGCAACTGGTCGTCTCCAGATCCGCCACGACGAGAACCAGCGGCTCCGGCGATGAGAACCAGACATCGCACCTCCACAGGTAGACGGGGGCCGGTGGCTAGCCACGGGGGAATGCGGCCAGCCACCGGCCCGGATGAAGGCGCGGCGCACCGTCCGACGCCGGACGGGTCGGGTATCGCCGAGCCAACTTGTACGCGCGGCTACCGCAACCGGTCCGACAGGACGCCGCGCATCAGGTGCGACCAGGGCCGGCGGTGACCACCCCTGACACGAGCCGTCACCCCAGCCGCACACTAGGAAACGTATCTACAAGTGGACGAGTTGTCTAGACGTCGAAACGGGCCACTTGGTTGGCACTTGGTAAGACAAGTGCCGGGTACGGTAAGCAGGTGCCCACCCCGCACTTCGGACAGCCCCGCTACCGCATCATCGCCGACGAGTTGAGAGCGCGCATCGAGAACGGCGCTATCCCACTCGGCGCCCTACTGCCTCCCGAGAGCCTCCTGACTGCTGAGTTCCGGGTCAGTCGCGGCACGATCCGCCAGGCCATCGCTGTTCTGCGGGAGGAGCGGTTGGTTGCTACCGAACACGGCCGCGGTACCTACGCGAATTTCCGCCGGCGGGCGAGTGAGCTTGACAAAGATTCCGAACCTGAAACACGAGGGCGCGAGGTCGCCGCCGATCCGGAGCTTGCGGATCTTTTTGCCGTCGAGGTCGGCTCGCGCCTAGTCGAACAACAAACAGTCACCCGAACAGATGGAGCCGTCAGGGCAGTCGTCAGAACCTACCGACTCCCCGGACGAGCCGTTAGCTAGCTACAGTTCGCACCTTCGGTTCAGCCTCAAGGCGGCCCTGAACGGGCCGCACGCGCCGCCGCCTGGGCGCGCGTCCGTCCCTCCGCTGGCGCTCCGACTCGACGGGTGCCGGGTGCGTGGGTGGTTGCGGTAGACCAACCGCCTGCCATCGACCCGGCGCAAGCCGAGCAGACCACCGCCCTACCCGCCAGCGTCCGAACGTGCGTCAAGGCCGTCTTGACGTGGCGGGGCGGGCGGGAGCCCGCTCCCCCAGGAGGGCGGGTCGACGGCGGAAGGGAATCTCTCCTCTCCTCTAAGGAGCGCGGATGTTGACCGAACTCACGGTGGTGAGCGACCCTGTCAGTTGTGAACCAGCGCCGCAGCACTTCCGCCTATAAACTCTTACCTGCATGGCTTTATCTGGTATTGGGGATCACTGCAATTGCTATTACGATCGCCGCAGGGCTATGGCTATGGAGCACGGCCCAGCTACCATCTGTTCCAATGGGTGCGAATCTGACGCCGGCCGAGCAAGCCGATTTGGCGGTGAGTCAGGCTCAAATCCGGGGCAACGCCATCCGCAACATACTCGGACTGGCGGCTGGGATCGGCGCAGTTTTCGCCTTGATCTTAGCACTCCGGAAGCAATACGTGTCAGAGCACGACAGCCGATCAGAACAAGATTTCAAGGACCGTACGGCCGCTGCTTCTGATTACGACGCAGCTGAACGACGGCTAACGGACTTGTATGTAAAAGCGGGCGATCAACTCGGCTCCGATAATGCATCAGTGAGATTGGCTGGGCTGTATTCTCTAGAGCGTCTAGCACAAGATCACCCACTGCACCGTCAGACAATCGTGAACCTATTTTGCGCATACCTGCGCATGCCCTATCTTGACGCGAAGGATTCGTATGCGGCTGTAGCTAAAGCAGTCGACCCTGTTGCGAAGATGAAAGTAATTTTCAATGCTCGCAATGAAGAGGAGGTTCGAGTTACGGTCCAAAGAATTTTGAAGAAGCACCTCGACTCTAGGGAATCGTCACGTGAAGCTGGCACATACTGGTCCGATATCGCTCTGAATCTGCGAGGGGCGGTCCTTATCGATTTCGACCTTTCTTACTGCCGACTTCAGGAGTTGGTAGCTCACGGGTCAACTTTTCGTGGCCCTGGCTTGACGAATTTCGCAAACCTACACGTTGATGGATATCTGGGAATCCATGGTGCGAAATTCGAATCTCCGGTCACATTCAATAAATTGTACGCTGCCGAGAGGGTGCATCTTAGTGCGACCACATTCGAGAGCGCCGCCCTCTTCGAATCGGCAGAGTTTCAAGGCTTCGTCACTTTCGCAGATAGCAAGTTCGGAGATTTCGCAAACTTTCGCGATGCCAGATTCCCGGGATTAATGATTCTAAAAAGTGCCTTTACTGGCGCTCGTGCGCGTGCGGGCGGCGATCGAAGTCCGAAGGACTTCTTCCCGCCGCCTTGGCGGGTCAGTGGGGCGAGTTTGGAAGAACGACTCGGACTGCTCGTCTTTAAGGAGGAAGACTTAGCGTCCTCGGATCAGCGAGAACCCGAGGGGCACGTCGCTAGTGCATAACCAGCGGATCGGCAGCCGGCGCCGCAGGCGGGGGTTTCATCGGATCTACTCGACCGCATCCCTGCGCTGGCGGATTGATGCTTCAACGTCAGCTCAGCCAAGTAGCCAACGCAGCTCCCTCAACCGTGGTCGTTCCTTTGGGACGAAAAGGTCAAGCTCAGTCAGGAAATTGCGGACGGGGGCATCCATAGTCGCACCGGGATGCGCATCATTGCTTCTCGCCACGTGCAACTGCGGGGCGCCCTCGTTGACGACTAGGGGTTGTCTTCCCTTTCGGAACATTCCTTGGCGTCAGACTTCTGTCCGGGCTTACGCCGCCTAGTCGATACCGCGAACAAGCTGGTTGCCAAGCCGGCTAGAGCGACTGCCGTCGTGCCAGCCCGAAGCACAAGCTCCGCCGAAAGGGACCCAGCCGTAGCGGTTGCATAGATCAGGCTGCCTGCCAGTGCCGTTAGTAGAGCAAAACCCAATGCGCTGAGTGGAACCGGTACGCCGCGAAGCCGCTCTTGTTCGCGCCGTCTCTCCCTATCAATGGCCGCGCTGTCGCGAGACATTAGCGATCGCCGTATGAATGGAATCGCAAGGGCAATCCTGGTAGCGTAAACTAGCTTTCCTATACCGGTCCTGACGTTGTCGACCTCCGCAGTTAACTCCTCGGCATATCTCTCGGCGTAAGGATCTGGTAGAGCCCTGGCTGCTTGCTTAACAATGAATACCGAAGCGCGGTTGACCCACTGTCCGAGTTCGACCGCAAAGAGACCGGAGATCAACCCGGCTGCAAGGCCCAGGAGTAGCTCAAGGTCCACTGCTTACTCCCCTCATGCCTTGGCGCTAAGTGCGAGCAGTAGCGAGAGTTCGAGTGCGCCGACCGCAGATAGATGCGGCACCCCGTAAGTCCATATTACCTTCCGCCAGGGAGTGGTTCGCGGTATTGCGGCCATGAATGACACAATCCAAAGTGCCAGGAGGAGCACAAGTCCGGCCGACATGATGGCCAGAAAGCTGTCGCCAGCCTCTTCTGGGGAAAGTTTCCTATTCGCAAGATCGGAGGCCGCCGTCAAGAGGTTGAAGACTGCAGCCAAGAGCAGTTCAGGCCAAAATACGAACACCTCAGGACCAATCGTGAGACTACGAATCTTGGCCGTGAAGTATCGAATGAAGCAGCCGAGCCCCGCCGTAGCGACGGGAATGGCGACCATTCTGAAAAGTTCACTCGCCAGGAAATCCGTCAACTAAACCACCCGGTCGTAGGAGGCTCCATCCTGGACGCATTATTCGCCGATCTGTATCTGCCTGTCAATGGAGGTTACGAAGGCGGAGGACCTGAGTGCCTATCGACTGCATAGGAGCCGGTAAGCAAGACGTCAGGTGGCAGCGCAGGCAGCGTGAGTCTCAGGGAGTCTGCTAGGAGCAGAAGTCGATGACTGGTGCACCTGCTCACGGGTGCCGGGCGCTACCGGCCCGCAAACCAAGTAGCTTAAGTCCGCTTCCTCACAGCCGGGACTCGCACGCGGCCAGCTGAGATGACGGAGCGTTGTTGACAGGAACGGTGACAGCAACCGGCCGGGACGTGCGTAGTTCTGGACGGTAAACGGCGGACCGTTACCTGACATCGCACACGTGGATGGATGTCTCCGGACGACGTACACAGAGCTTGTAAGCGAGATCTCCTCGTGACCCTTCGCCAGGCTATTGCCGATTTGCTCTGTTCTGGATCAAGGCGCCGCGCTGCGCGCGGCGCGGGGCGGTGAGCCGGCCGGCGGCAAGCCGCCCCGGCCGCCTCCGGCGCCGGGGCGGTGAGCCACCGACTGCCGCCGGACGGCCGCCCCGAGCCTGCTGATCTAGGAAGCGCACGTTCACGGCCAGGCGGTACGGAAGCCGGACGCGTCGCCCTGATCGAGGGTCGCGGCTTCCGACTGCCGCACCAGTCCAACCCCGGGACTGGCTTGCCCCCGGCCTACCTCCCGCAGCCGGCTACGCCCCCAACGCGGAGCCCTCAGCCAGTCGCTGCACCCGTGGTCCACGCCGCCCCTGGCAATCCGGAGCATCACCAGCATTCGCAGCCCAGAACGTGTTCGAGATGGTGGGAAGTCGGTCCAACAGATGGCCGACCTACTGCCAGGTGATTGAGCCGGGGACGGCGGCCTCCGCGGCGGCGATCGCATCATCCACCAGGTGGAAGCCCTGAGAGTCCGGCCAGAAGGGCTTTCCCCCGGCAGGCCATCCTGGCCGATACCTCACGTAGTAGAGCCGGCCCTCCGGGTTCAGCTGCGGAGACTCGTCTTCTTCGAGGTCGTTGTCAGCCTCTCCGACGGCATACCAGAAGTCGTAGTCGAGCATCACTACGCAGACCGCCGCGGAAGTGACCCCGCCGTAGATCCAGTGGCCCGTCGCCACGATCGTCTCCACACGGCGAGCGTAGGACGGCGTCCGGACATCTCTCAAACGCGCTGCCAGAGGCAAGATCGACCTGCCCACCATCTGCCCACAACCAGTCGTCAACGGCTGGACCCAGCCGGACCCCGTCAGACAAACGACAACGACCCCCGATCAGCATCTCTGCTGGTCAGGGGCCGTGTCTGCACCTGGTGGCGGGTAGAGGATTCGAACCTCTGTAGCTTTCGCGACGGATTTACAGTCCGCTCCCATTGGCCGCTCGGGCAACCCGCCAGGGCACCCCACCGCGTCGTAACGCGGCGGCGGAAGCAAGGATAGCGGCTCGCCCCGGGACCGACGCAACCGGGTACGGTCAGAGGGTCGTGCCGCTGGTCGGCGGCCGACGGCACGCCCAGACCGCCGGACAGCAGGAGCAGAAGCATGCCAGCGAACCCGTCATTCGACATCGTGAGCAAGGTCGATCGCCAGGAGGTCGACAACGCCCTTCGCCAGGCGGAGAAGGAGCTCGCGACGCGGTTCGACTTCCGCGGCACGGGCGCGGAGATCTCCTGGTCGGGCGAGGAGGCGATCGGCCTCCAGGCGGAGACCGAGGAGCGCGTCCGGGCCGCGCTAGACGTGTTCAAGGAGAAGCTGGTCAAGCGGAACATCTCGCTGAAGTCGCTGGACGCCGGCGAGGCTCGCCCGTCCGGCAAGGTGTTCAAGATCGACTGCAAGGTGATCCAGGGCATCGAGACGGACAAGGCCAAGGCGATCAGCAAGAAGATCCGCGAGGAGGGCCCCAAGGGCGTTCAGGCGCAGATCCAGGGCGACCAGCTGCGCGTCACCGGCAAGAAGCGGGACGACCTCCAGGCGGTCATCTCGCTGCTCAAGGGCGAGGACTTCGGCGTCGCCCTCCAGTTCACCAACTACCGCTAGCGGCACGAGCAGCCGGGCCGGCACCCGCAGGCGTGGAGTGCCGGCACCACGGTTGCCGAGCGGTTCACCCCACGCTGTACCAGTGCGTGGTCTCGCCCGGGATGGGCGTCAGCCGCACCCGTGCGCCGCCCGGGTCGTCGAACATGCGCACCCCGTCTCCGAGCAGCACCGGAGCGAAGAAGATCAGGATCTCGTCGAGCAGGCCAGCCCGGACGCACTGCCGGGCGATGTCGGCGCCGAGGACGTTCACGTATGTGTCGCCGGCCGCCGCCTTGGCCTGCTCGACAGCGGTGTGCAGGTCGCCGACGAACGTGATGCCGTCCGGGGGCTCGGCCGGCGGCTGGTGGGTCAGCACGAACACCGGTCCGTGGTACCGGCCGCCGAACGCGCCTTCCTTCTCGGTCCCTCGGTTGGGGTCGTCGCCGCCGAAGGTGCGGTTGCCGGCCAGGATCGCGCCGACGTTGGCCAGGACGCGGTCCGCGGTCGGGTTGTCGATCGTGAGGTGTTCGGTCAGCCAGGACATGTCCCCGTCGGGGCCTGCGATGTAGCCGTCGAGCGACGCGGTCGCGGAGTAGAGCAGCTTGGCCATGGTTCCCCCCTCGTCGATGCCCATTCTGATGGACGCCGCACGGCGGCAGAAGCCATCGGGGGCACGTCCACTGAGATCGACTCGGGTTTCTGGATGTCGGGGCGTCCTCGTCAACGGGACACCGCGACTTGCAGGAACCCGAGTCGATCAAGGCGCGGGGCCTGGCCGGACCGAGCCGGCCGGTGAGGGATCAGACGGGGACGGGCTCTTCGGCGCGTACCGCCGAGGCTTCTGCCCGGGCGATGGGCCCGGCGGGCAGCGCGGCGACCGCGGCCCCGACGGCCACCGCCACCCCGGCGAAGACGAAGGCCCACGGCACGCCCCCGGCGTGATCCACGATCAGGCCGGCCACCGAGCCGCCGGCGGCGCTCGCCGCCACGGCCACCGTGACCACCCAGGTGTACGCCTCGTTCAGCATGCCGGCCGGGGCGATCCGGCCGACCAGGGTGTTCTCCAGGGTCAGCGCCGGCGCGATGGTGGCCCCACCGACGATCAGCGCCACGCCCAGCGCCAGTGGCGTGGGCATCACCGCGAACACCACGAAGGTGCCGGCCAGCGCGGCGAGCAGCAGGGCGAACTGGCGGGTCATGTTCGGCGCGGGCCGACGGACGCCGAACCACAAGCCGCCGATCGCGCTGCCGACTCCCCAGACCGCCAGCAACAGCCCGGCCAGGCTCTCCGGATCGTCGGTGGTGGCGTTGCCGGCGTACGCCGGAACGATTACACCGGCGGCGCCGAAGGCGATGCCCAGCCCGGCCACGCAGACCAGCAGGGCCGGGAAGCCACCGACCCGCAGCGGGCCGAGCCCACGGGCGTGGTGTTCGCGCGGGTGCGGACGCCATCCGCGCATCACGCGACCGAGGGCGACGGCGGTGGTGCCCACCAGGGTGACGACCGCTGCCCCGATCAGCGCGGCGGCTGCGTCGGCGACCAGCACGAAGCCGGCCACGAGCAGCGGGCCGAGCACGAACACGATCTCGAACAGTGAGGTCTCCGCGGCCAGGGCGGTGTTGCGCAGGGCGTACCGGCCGGAGGCGGGGCTGGTCAGCTCGTTCCAGGCGCCGCGGATGGCGGCGGTGAGCGGCGGGTACGTCGCACCGGCGACGCCGGCCGTCAGGTAGATGGCGGCGAGGGCGTCGTCGCCCGAACGGCTGGCCAGCAGCAGTCCGATGAGCGCCAGCGGGTGAGCCACGGCGGTGACGAGCAGCACCGGGCTCGGACCGACCCGGTCGGCGATCCGCCCGGCCACCGGGCTGAGCGCGGCGCCGGCGACGGCGTAGATGCCGCCGGCAACGGCGGCCAGCGCGTACCGGCCGGTCACCTGCTCGACCACCAGCAGCAGCGCCAGCGGCGTCATGCCGATTCCGAGTCGCCCGATGATGCCGGTGACCAGCAGGATCGGCGCACCGGGGATCCGCCAGACACCCAGGTACTGACGCAGCGCGGCCACCGTGAACCTCCGAGCATGTAATGAGCGTGAGCGGTTATGACCCTAACGCCGCCGGTCGGGCGGGCAGTACCGGATATCGGCCCCGACACAGCACTCCGCCCGCACCGGAGGCGAGCGGGTGCGGGCGGAGTGCAGGAAAGATCAGCGCTGGAACTGCACGGGCCCCGAGTTGGCGGCCATCCGCTCCAGCCGGGCGACCCGGTCCTCCATCTTGGGGTGGGTGGAGAAGAGCGCGGCCACCGCGCCACCGGAGAACGGGTTGGCGATCATCAGGTGGGCGGTGCTGGTGAGCGTGCCCTGGGCGGGCAGCGGGCGTTGCCGGGCCACGGCGTCGATCTTGCGCAGGGCGCTGGCCAGGGCCAGCGGGTCCCGGCTCAGCTCGGCGCCCGACTGGTCGGCCTGGAACTCACGGCTGCGGCTGATCGCCAACTGGATCACCGTGGCCGCGATCGGGCCGAGGATCAGGGTCAGCAGCAGGACTGCCGGGTTGGGCGAATCCTCGTCGTCCCCACCGCCCAGCGGGATGAACCAGGCGATGTTCGCCAGGAAGGTGATGATGCCGGCCAGACCGGCCGCGACGCTGGAGATCAGGATGTCCCGGTTGTAGACGTGGGACAGCTCGTGCCCGATCACACCCCGCAGCTCCCGGTAATCCAGGATCTCGGTGATGCCCTGGGTCACGCAGACCGCCGCGTGCTGCGGGTTACGCCCGGTGGCGAACGCGTTGGGCTGAGCGGTCGGGCTGACGTACAGGCGCGGCATGGGCTGCCGGGCTTCGGTCGCGAGTTCGCGCACCATCCGGTACAGCTCGGGGAACTGCGCCTCGCTGACCGGTTGCGCCCGCATCGAGCGCAGCGCGAGCTTGTCGGAGTAGAAGTAGGAAATGCCGTTCATGACCAGTGAGATGAGGACGGCGATGACCAGGCCGCCACTGCCGCCGAACCAGTAGCCCACCGCGAGGATCAGGGCGGTGAGCAGACCGAGCAGCGCGGCGGTCTTCAGACGGTTGTGGTGCACGATCTCTCCTTCGGTGCACGGATCGCCGGGATCCGCTGACCGGTTCAACAACCCGGTACCCGTCAACCATCCGTCTCAACGCTGAGAACTCACTGAGATTGGGGTCGCAGGTCAGCGGGCGGCCAGATCCAGCACCAGCTGCGGGGCGCAGCCCAGCACCACGGCGGCCACCGTGGCCACCGCCAGCACCGCCGCCACCACACCCCCCAGCGGTACGGCCGGCGCCGCGGCACCCG
Source organism: Micromonospora sp. NPDC005237 (assembly GCF_040607775.1). Taxonomy (NCBI): domain Bacteria; kingdom Bacillati; phylum Actinomycetota; class Actinomycetes; order Micromonosporales; family Micromonosporaceae; genus Micromonospora; species Micromonospora sp. NPDC005237. The sequence goes on from NZ_JBEXHJ010000004.1 coordinate 28,230, forward strand.
ATGTCGCCGTCGGCGCCCACAGCGCGGCCGTGACCCGCAGGTAGTACGCCAACCCGATCACCGCGTTCAACGCCACCACCAGCGCCAGCCAGGCCGCGCCGCCGTCCAGCAGCGACCGGACCACCGTCACCTTCGCGAACAGCCCGGCCAGGCCCGGCGGCAGCCCGGCCAGACCCACAAGCGCGAGACCGAGCGCCGCGCCCCGCCACGGGTGCCGGCGGGCCGCCCCGCGCAGGTCGTCAAGCGTGCCGCCGTCCGCACCCACCGGGCGCAGCGCGGTCACCCCGGCGAACGCAGCCAGCTCCAACACCACGAAGAAGACGGCGTACGCCACCGCGGCGGCGTACGCGGCGGACCGCGCCTCGCCCGTGCGGCCGGCGGCCAGCGCCAACGCACCCAGCGGGGCCAGGATGTAGCCGGCCTGCGCCACCGAGGACCAGGCGAGCAGCCGGACGGTACGCCGCTGGCGCAGCGCCACCAGGTTGCCGACGGTCATCGTGAGCACCGCCAGCAGGGCGAGCACCGGGCCGGTCTGGTCCGCCGGCAGCGCCCGCTGCACCACGGCCAGCAACGCGACGAGGCCACCCAGCTTCGACGCCGTCGACAGGTACGCGGCCACCGGCAGCGGAGCGCCGTCGTAGGTGGCCGGCGCCCAGGCGTGGAACGGCACCGCCGCCACCTTGAAGGCCAGCCCGAGCAGCAGCAGCGCCACGGCGGCGGTGGTCAGCGGCAGGTCGCGCAGCTCCGACCGCTCGGCCAGCAGGGCACCGAGCCGGTCCAGGTGCAGCGACCCGGTCACCGCGTACAGCAGCGCGGCGCCGAGCAGGGTGATCGTGGTGGCCACCACGCTCACGACGAAGAACGTCACCGCCGCCTCGGCGCTGGCCAGGCTGCCCCGGCGCAGGCCGACCAGCACGTACAGCGGCAGGGTCAGCGTCTCCAGGGCCACGATCAGGGTGATCAGGTCGCCGGCCGCGCCGAGCACCACACCGCCGGTCATCGAGCAGGCGAGCAGGAAGGCGTACTCCCCCACCGGTGACCGCCCGGCCCGCAGCGCCGGCACCGACAGCCCGAGCACACCCAGGGTGAGCAGCGCCACCACCGCGGCGACCAGGGCCGCCCGCCCGCCGAAGACCCAGGAGCAGTCGGCGCCGACGCAGAACGTCCGCCGCTCGCCGCCCGCACCGACCACGGCGGCGCCGACGGCGGTACCGAGCGCGCCGAGCGCGGCCACCGCGACCGTGACCCGAGGCCGCGCCAGGACAAGATCGATGATCAGCACGAGTACGGCGGTGCCGGCCGCCAGGTACGCCGGCAGCAACGCCACGCTGTCCACGCTCTGCACGGCGCTCATTCGGGCCTGCCGTCGTTCGCGTCCACCCGCTGTGCGGTGCTCATCGGGAGACCACCCCGATCAGGGCGTCGACGGGCGCCTCGGCGACGCCGAGGACCAGCGCCGGGACCAGGCCGATGGCCAGCGCGAGCAGCACCAGCGGCGCCCACGCGGTCAGCTCCGCGCCGGCCAGCCCGGAGCCGACCCGGCCCACCGCGGGGCTCGGCCGGCCGTGGGTGACCTGGCGCAACAACCGCAGGAAGTACGCGGCCGTGAGCGCGCCACCGACCGCCGCCAGCACCCCGAGGGTGATCCACAGCGGGCCGCCCACCTGGATCGCCGCGACCACCGCGAACGCCTCCCCCCAGAAGCCGGCCAGCCCGGGCAGGCCGAGCGACGCGATCGCCGCGAACGCCAGCAGACCCGCCAGCCGGGGCGCGGTCTCCCGCAGCCCGGACAGCTCGGCGAGCGCACCCGTGCCGGTACGGTCCTTCACGGCGCCCGCGAGGAAGAACAGCAGGCCGGTGATCACGCCGTGCGCGACGTTGCCGATCAGGGCCGCCTGGATGCCGGTGGCGGTCAGCGTGGCGACGCCCAGCAGGACGAAGCCCATGTGCCCCACGCTGGAATACGCGATGAGCCGCTTCACCTCAGCCTGGGCCAGGCAGACAAGCGAACCGACCAGGATCGCGGCGACCGCCAGCACGCCGAGCACCGGCGCGGCCCAGCGGGCGCCCTCGGGCGCCACCCCCACCGCCACCCGGATCAGCCCGTACGTGCCCATCTTGAGCAGCACGCCCGCCAGCACGACGCTGCCCACCGTCGGGGCCTGCGTGTGCGCGTCGGGCAGCCAGGAGTGCAGCGGCCAGAGTGGACTCTTCACCGCGAACGCGAGCGCGAGCAACGTGAACGCGGCCAACTGGGTGCCCCGGGACAGCCCGCCCCCACCGGTCAGCGCGACCACGTCGGCGGTGCCCGCCGCGGCGACCACGACGTACACGCCGACCAGCAGCAGCACCGACCCGAAGAGGGTGTAGAGCGCGAACTTGCGGGCCGCCCGCCGCCGGTCCGCGCCACCCCAGCCGGCGATGATCGCGTACATCGGCAGCAGGACGACCTCGAAGAAGAGGAAGAACAGCACCAGGTCCAGGGCGAGGAACGTGCCGAGGATGCCCACCTCGACCACCAGCAGCAGGGCCACCAACGCCCGGCCGCTGCCGCCGTCCGGCACCCGCCACACCGTGTACGCGCAGCAGAGCAGAGTGAGCAGCGCGGTCAGCACCACCAGCGGCCAGGAGATGCCGTCGACGCCGAGGTGGAAGCGCAGATCCAGGCCGGGCACCCAGGGCAGGTCCACCTGATGCCAGGGGCGCACCGCAGGCGTACCGGCCGACCAGGCGAACCACCCCCGCCCACCGAACACCAGCGGTACGGCGGCCAGCAGGGTCAGCGCCGCCGCGACCGTCCCGACGATCCGTGCGGCCCGGTCCCGTGGAGTCGCCGCCACCGCGACCGCGCCCACCGCCGGCACCACCAGCACGGCGACAAGCAGAACCTGCCCAAGCGTCATCGGATCGCTCCCAGCATGGCGGCGGCCAGGCCGATCAGCAGGGCGCCGGCCAGCACACCAGCGGCGGCCCGGGGCAGCGCCGCCCGGTGCAGCGCGGCGAGCCCGGCGCCCAGGCCGGAGGCAGCCCGGCCGCTGCCCTCGACGGCCCCGTCGACCACCACCTCGTCGCCGCTGCGCGCGAGGCGGGCCAGCGCCCGGACGGGGCGTACGACAAGGGCGTGCTGGACGTCGTCGAGCCGGAACGCGCGGGCGAAGACCGGCCGCAGCGGACCCAGCGCGGTCGCCGGGTCGGCGGCCCGGTCCCGCTGCCAGCGCACCCACACCAACCCCGCGCCGACCGCCAGCAGAGCCAGCGGCAGCAGCAGCGCCGGCCCGACGTGGACCAGGCCGTCCTCCGCACCGGCGACCGGCACGGTGGCGAACCGCAGCCGGTCGGCGAACGCGCCCACGAACCCGGCCAGGCCGAGCAGCGCGGCCGGCACGGCCAACAGCAGTACCGGCCACCGCAGCACCGCCGGAGGATCGTGCGGCGCGACCAGCGGCAGCCGGGGCTCGCCGAAGAAGGCCCGCAGCAGCAGCCGGCCCGCGTACCAGGCGGTGATCGCCACACCGAGCAACCCGGCCAGCCAGACCAGCCAACCCACCCACGACGGCGCCGGCCCGGTGCCCTCCAGCGCGGCCGACTCGGCGACCGTCAACACGCCGTCCTTGCTCCAGAAGCCGGCCAGCGGCGGCACACCGGCGAGGGCCCCGAGGCCGATCACGGTGCACCAGAACGTCACCGGCATGCTGCGGCGCAGACCACCCATCTCCGACATCAGCGTGGTGCCCACGGCGTGGATCACCGCGCCGGCGGCGAGGAACAGCAGCGCCTTGAACGCGGCGTGGGTGAGCAGGTGGAACAGCGCCGCCGACGGTGAGCCGACGGCCAGCGCGCCGGTCATGTAGCCGAGCTGGGACACGGTCGACCAGGCCAGCACCCGCTTGATGTCGTCCTGGGCGGTGGCGGCGAGCGCCCCGAGCAGCAGGGTGATCGCGCCGAGCACCCCGAGCACGGTCAACGTGACCGGAGCGGCCGTGAACAGCGGGTAGAGGCGGGTCACCGCGTACACCCCGGCGGCCACCATCGTCGCGGCGTGGATCAGCGCGGAGATCGGCGTCGGGCCGGCCATCGCGTCCGGCAGCCAGGTGTGCAGCGGGAACTGCGCGCTCTTGCCGGCCACCCCGGCCAGCAGCAACAGGCCGGCGGCGGTCAGCGTCACGCCGGAGTGGTCGTGCGCGAGCACGTCGGCGATCCGGAAGCTGCCCGTCGACACGCCGAGCAGCACGATGCCGAGCAGGAAGCCGACATCACCGACCCGGGTCACCAGGAACGCCTTCATCGCGGCGGCCGGTGCGCCCGCGAGCCGGCGGTCGTGGGCGATGAGCAGGTACGAGCAGAGGCCCATCACCTCCCAGCCGACCAGCAGCATGATCAGATCGCCGGAGACCACCACCAGCAGCATCGCACCGGTGAAGAGGCTGATCTGGGCGGCGTACGGCGGGTAGCGGTGGTCGACGTCGACGTCGTCGTGGGGGCCGCGCCGCAGATAGCCGATCGAATAGACCTGCACGGCCAGGGCCACCGCGGTGACCGCGACGGCGACCAGCGCGGCGGCGCCGTCCAGGCGTACGCCGAGGGTCACCCTCAGCCCGCCGATGTCGACCCAGGTCGTCGACGTCTGGGTCGGACCGTCGACCGCCACCAGCAGGGCGACGGCCAACGCCAGCGCGCCGACCGCGCCGGCCACGCCGATCGTCACGGCGGCCGTCCGGGCCCGGTCACCTCCGGCCGCTCCGCCCGGGTGACGCGGGGCCGGCGGCAGCAGCAGACCGAGCAGGCCGGCGACCAGCGGCACGGCGGGCAGCACCGCCCCGAGCAGCCCGGTCACCGACCCGCCTCCGCGTTCTGGCCGGCGGCCCGCGCGGGCACCGGCGGCTCGGTCAACGCCACGTCATCAACCGCCACGGTGGCCCGCAGGCGATAGAGCTGAAGGACGATCGCCAGCCCCACCCCGATCTCCGCGGCGGCGAGCACGATGACGAACAGCGCGAAGACCTGACCGGAGTGCGGCAGCGCCGCACGAACGGTGGTGTCCGCCGTGACCAGGATGAGGTTCACCGCGTTGAGCATCAACTCGACCGCCATCAGCACCAGCACGGCGTTGCGTCGGCGCAGCACGCCGTACACGCCGAGGCCGAACAGCAGCGCGGCGGTCACGTACGGGATGACGGGCCTCACCGGCGCCCCCCGGAGGCCATGCTCCTCGCCGGTGCCTCGGCGTCGTCGCCGCGCCGGCCGATGTCCGGCCGGGACAGCACCACCGCGCCCACCAGGGCGGACAGCAGCAGGACGGAGAGCACCTCGAACGGCAGCACCCAGGAGGTGAAGATCTGCTCGCCCAGCCGCTCGGCCGTGCCCGCGCCGGGCATCGTGACGGTGCTCCAGCGGTACGCGTCGACCAGCAGGACGCTCAGCCCCAGGCCGGCGCCGCCGCCGATCAGCGCGGCGGGCCAGCCGGGCCGGTCCAGATCGTCGGAGGCCCCGATCGGGGCCCGCGTCAGCATCACCGCAAACAACAGCAGCACCACCACCGCGCCCACATAGATCAGCACCTGCACCCAGGCGACCAGCTCGGCGCCGAGCACCAGATAGTCGCCGGCCAACGCGCCCAGGCAGACCACCAGGTAGAGCCCGGCCCGGACCAGGTGCTTCGTGGTCACCACCAGCACGCCGGCGCCCACCGCGACCGCGCCCAGGGCGAGCAGCAGCAGATCCGCGCCGGTCACCGGGCCGCCCTTCCGCCGGGTCGGGCCGCGCCTGGCCGCGTCACAACGCGTCCCGTCACGACGTGTGCCGTCAGGACCTGTGCCGTCACGACGCGGGCGGTCACGACGCGGGACCCGGGTCGGCGTCGGGACGTACCGCCGGTGGGACCGAACGCGCGGCCTTGCGGGCCGCCGCGGTCTCCTCCTTGGCCGGCTCGCCGTTCGGGTCGTGCGCCGGCGGCGGTGGAACCGTGGCCATCCACTGACCGAGGTGGTCCTTGTCGTGCAGCAGGTCCTTGATGTCGTACTCGGCGTACTCGAATTCCGGAGACCAGTAGAGCGCGTCGAACGGGCAGACCTCGATGCAGATGCCGCAGTACATGCAGAGCGAGAAGTCGATGTCGAACTTGTCCAGCACGTTGCGCTGGCGGGGGCGGGCGGCGCCAGGCACCGCCACCTCCTCCTTGTGGGAGTCGATGTAGATGCACCAGTCCGGGCACTCGCGGGCGCAGAGCATGCAGACCGTGCAGTTCTCCTCGGACAGCGCAATCACGCCGCGCGAGCGCGGCGGCAGCTCGGGGGCGACGTCCGGGTACTGCTGCGTGGTCGAGCGGCTGGTCATCGTCTTGAGGGTGACCGCCAGCCCCTTGACCAGGCCCGCGCCGGGCAGGCCGCGCTCGGTGGCGCCGCCCGCCGGGTCGCCGTGCTCGCTGGGGTCGGTCATGTGGACCATCCTGCCCTGTGGCCCCGGCGCGCGCGACCACCACCCACAGGTCCACGGCGGTATCGTGGTCGTGGGGAGAACGACGCACCTGGAAGGACCCGCTCATGACCGCCGCGCTGCAGAGCGACTACCCGCCCGAGAGCGGATGGACGACTGACGATCTGGATGCGCTGCCCGAGGACGGCCGCCGCCGGGAACTGCTCGATGGAATGCTGCTGATGTCCCCCTCCCCCACCCGCACCCACCAGACCATCGCCGGCAGACTGATGGCCGCGCTCGACGAGGACTGCCCCGACGGCTACGACGTGACCCAGGGCGTCGAGGTGCGGATCAACCGCACCCGCTCCTTCATCCCCGACGTGCTGATCACCACCGCTACCGCGGCGGCGCGCGAACCGTCGAAGTACGAGCCGCACGAGGTGGTCCTGGCCATCGAGATCGTCTCACCGAGCACCCGCTCAATCGACCGGGTGTTGAAGCCGGCGCTGTACGCCCAGGCCGGCATCCCGTTCTACTGGCGTATCGAGACGGAGGGTGGCGCGTTGGAGGTCGTCACCTACCGGATCGACGCCGTGAACGAGGTCTACACCGAGACCGGGCGGTGGACGAAGTTCGTCGACACCGGCGAGCCGTTCCCGATCAACCTGCCGATCAGCCGGATCACGCCCCGGGTCCGCTGACGACGGTCGGCGGGAGCATCTCGACGCCGAGCTGTTGGAGGAGCTGGAACAGTTCGTTGCAGCTCCACACCTCGACGATCCGGCCGGCCGTGTCGAAGCGCAGGAACGTCGCCCCGGAGTAGCTGACCACCTGGCCGGTCGGCGGCACCGGCCCGAACTGCCCGGCGTGGGTGCCGGCCGCCCGCCAGTGCACAGCCACCCGCTCACCGGCGGCGACCACGTCAACGATCTTGTAGCGCAGGTCCGGGAAGGCCGCTCGGCGCTCGCGGTGCCAGGCCAGCGTCGCCTCCGGCCCGGTGCCGCCCAGCCCGGGGCACTCCTCGGCGATCAACTCGTGGGCCGACTCCTCCCGGCGGGCGTTCCACACGTCGGCGATGAAGCGCCGGGCCGCCACCTCCACATCCGTCATGCCGGCAGGGTATCCGGACGGGCCGGCCCCGAGCCGGGCCAGGTTGAGCCGCACCACACAGCCGGACCGGAGATCCGCGAGGATGGGACGGAGGCGGCAACAGACCGGAGGATGACGTGGGCGAGGAAACAGGCGGGAAGTACGTCGAGCCGGGTGGCGAGTTCACCCGGGACCAGCGGTACATCGCCACCCGGATCACCGCGGACGGGCGGGACGGCTACCCGGTCGAGCCGGGCCGGTACCGGCTGGTGGTCAGCCGAGCCTGCCCGTGGGCCAACCGCCTGATCATCGTGCGACGGCTGCTCGGCCTGGAGGACGCCATCTCGATGGCGGTGGCCGGCCCGACCCACGACGCCCGGAGCTGGACCTTCGACCTCGACCCGGGTGGGCGGGACCCGGTGCTCGGCATCGAGCGCCTCCAGGAGGCGTTCTTTGCGCGCTTCCCCGACTACGAGCGCGGCATCACCGTGCCGGCGATGGTGGACGTGCCGACCGGGCAGGTGGTGACCAACGACTACGCGCAGATGAGCCTGGACCTGTCCACCGAGTGGACCGCGTACCACCGAGAGGGCGCACCCCAGCTCTACCCCGAGCACCTGCGGGAGCAGATCGACGAGGTCAACAGTGTGGTGTTCCGCGACGTCAACAACGGCGTCTACCGGTGCGGCTTCGCGGGCAGCCAGGAGGCGTACGACAAGGCGTACCACCGCCTGTTCGACCGGCTGGACTGGTTGAGCGAGCGGCTGACCGACCAGCGGTACCTGGTGGGCGACACCATCACCGAGGCCGACGTGCGGCTGTTCACCACGCTGGTCCGCTTCGACCCGGTCTATCACGGCCACTTCAAGTGCAACCGGCAGAAGCTGAGCGAGATGCCGGTGCTGTGGGCGTACGCCCGGGACCTGTTCCAGACCCCCGGGTTCGGCGACACCATCGACTTCGACCACATCAAGCGGCACTACTACCAGGTGCACCGCGACATCAACCCGACCGGAATCGTGCCGCTCGGCCCCGACCTGTCCAACTGGGTCACCCCGCACGGCCGGGAAGCTCTGGGTGGCCGCCCCTTCGGCGACGGCACCCCACCCCCGCCCCCGGCCGAGCCCGTGGACCCGGCCCACACCCCGCTGCGCTGACCCACACCCCTCCCGGCGGGGGCGGGAGGGGGCGGGGTTAGAGGGCGACGCGGACCGCTGCGGTGAGGACCAACTGCGCCAGGGAGGCGGGCACGAGGACCAGCCAGCAGAGGCGTTGCAGCTGGTCCTCGCGCAGCCGGGGGTAGGACACCCGCAGCCAGATGATCACGAAGGCCACGGCGAAGACCTTGAGCAGGGTCCACAGCCAGCCCAGGTGCTCGTCGGCGAACGGGCCCTGCCAGCCACCGAGGAACAGCACCGTGGTCAGCGCGGCGATCACCACGATGCCGACGTACTCGGCGAGCAGGAAGAACGCGAACCGCAGCCCCGTGTACTCGGTCATGTAACCGAAGACCAGCTCCGAGTCGGCCACCGGCATGTCGAATGGCGGCCGGCGGATCTCGGCCAGCCCGGCGACGAAGAAGATGATCATCGCGGGCGCCTGCCAGAGCAGCCACCACGGCTGCCACGCCTCGACGATGCCGGACAGGCTCAGCGTGCCGGCCGCCATCGCCACCGAGGCGGCGGCCAGCACCAGCGGCAGCTCGTAACCGAGCAACTGGGCGGCCCCGCGCAGCCCGCCGAGCAGGCTGTACTTGTTGGCCGACGCCCACGCCGACATGAGCACCGCCACCACCCCGACGCCGACCACGGCCAGCACGAAGAACAGGCCGATGTCCAACGGTTGGCCGACCAGGTCGTTCGGGCCGAGCGGAATGACCAGCAGCACCAGCAGGTACGGCACCAGGGCCACCGCGGGCGCCAGCCGGAACACCGCCCGGTCCGCCTCGCGCGGGGTGATGTCCTCCTTCTGCACGAACTTGACGCCGTCCGCCACGAGTTGCGCCCAACCGTGGAAGCCACCCGCGTACATCGGGCCGAGGCGGCCCTGCATGTGCGCCATCACCTTGTGCTCGGCCTGGCCGACGAGCAGCGGCAGGGTGAGGAACGCGACGAGCACGCCGCCCACCCGGAGCACCAGCTCCACCCAGAGCGGCATCAGGCCGTACCCCCGTCGTGGTCGGTCCGGTCGTCGCGGCCCGGCGGGTCCGCGACCGCCTCGCCGCCCGACGCGGCCGGGCCTGCGCCGGACACCGGCTGGTCGGCCGGGCCTGCGCCGGACACCGGCTGATCGGCCGGGCCTGCGCCGGGCGCGGGCTGGGCGGCCGGTGCCGGGTCGTCGGCGGGGCCGGCGGCCCGGGGAGTACGCGCCGGACGGGTCCCCGGCGCCGGCCGTGCGGGTCGCTCGCCAGCTGGTCGGGCCGGGGTGCCGCCGCGTGGACCCTCCCCCACGCCACCCGCGCCGGCCGGAGTCGGCGTCGTTCCCCACTCGCCCGGAGCGGGCACGCCCGGCGGGCGGATCGGTCGACGGCCACCGCCGGCCTCCGACTCGCCCGGCTCCTTCGCGCCCGGCCAGGGCTTCGCCACGCGGGAGGCGAGCACGAACTCCTTGCGCAGCGGGTGGCCCTCGAACTCCGGGGGCAGCAGCAGCGGTCGCAGCTCCCCGTGGCCGTCGAAGTCGATGCCGAACATCTCGTGGGTCTCCCGCTCGTGCCAGGCGGCACCCGGGTAGACGTCGACCACCGAGGCCACCGAGGGCGCGTCGCGGGGCACCCGCGTGCGTAGCAGCACGCCGTGTCGCAACCGCGTCGACCAGAGGTGCGCCACCACGTCGAAGCCCTCGGCCAACTCATCGACGGCGGAGAGCCAGTCGAAGAAGTCGCAGGCCAGCTCGCTGTCGTCGCGGGCCGCGCGGACGGCGGCCGACCAACTCGTCGGGGGTACGTCGACGGTGGCCCGGGCGAACCGCTGCCCGCCGGAGACCGACGGGGTCGCCTCGACCGGCGCGAGCAGCGCGACCAGCCGAGCGCCGACCTCTTCCTCAGTCATGCCGCTGATCCTAGGGCGTCGGCCGGGTGCCGACCCGGCCCGCGGTCCACGACCGATCCCCGGTGATCTGCCCGCTTTACTGGGCAGCGGGCCAGTCGGCGGGGAAAGATGAGGGCGTGCGCGCTGTCACTGTGAAACCCGGGGTCGCCAACTCGCTGAGCCTCGCCGAGGATCAGCCGGAGCCGGCGCCCGAGGAAGGCGCGGTCCTGGTCGAGGCACTGGCCGTGGGAATCTGCGGCACCGACCACGAGATCATCGCCGGGGAGTACGGCGAGGCGCCGCCGGGCGCGGACCGCCTGGTCATCGGGCACGAGTCGCTGGGCCGGGTGCTGGAGGACCCGAGCGGCGCCCTGCAACCCGGCGACCTGGTGGCCGGCATCGTCCGGCATCCCGACCCGGTGCCCTGTCCCAACTGCGCGGTCGGCGAGTGGGACATGTGCCGCAACGGTCAGTTCACCGAGCACGGCATCAAGGCGCTACCCGGGTTCGCCCGGGACCGCTGGCGGATCGAGCCCCAGTTCGCGGTCAAGCTGGATCCGGCGCTGGCCCAGGTCGGCGTGCTGTTGGAGCCGACCAGCGTGGTGGCCAAGGCGTGGGACCACATCGAGCGGATCGGCCACCGGGCCGAGTGGCAGCCGCACACGGTCCTGGTGACCGGCGCCGGGCCGATCGGGCTGCTGGCCGCGCTGCTCGGCACCCAGCGCGGGCTCACCGTCCACGTTTTGGACCGGGCCACCGACGGCCCCAAGCCGGAACTGGTCGCCGGGCTCGGCGCCACCTACCACGCGGTGCCGGTCAACGACCTGCCCTTCGAGCCGGACGTGGTGATCGAGTGCACCGGCGCGCCCACGGTCGTCCTCGACGTCATGTGCAAGGCGGCGCCGACCGGCATCGTCTGCCTGGCGGGGGTGTCCAGCGGCGGCCGGAGCATCGACTTCGACGCCGGGGCGCTCAACCGGGCGCTGGTGCTGGAGAACAACGTGGTGTTCGGCTCGGTGAACGCCAACCGGCGACACTGGACCATGGCCGCGCAGGCACTCACCCGCGCCGACCAGGTCTGGCTCTCCTCACTGATCACCCGACGGGTCCCGGTGAACAGGTACGCCGACGCGTACACCTCCGGGCCGGACGACATCAAGGTGGTGCTGGAGTTCGCCTCCTGACCGGCGGCCCGGCGACGTCAGATGCCGGGTAGCCGGCCGTTGCGGAACAGGTCCACGAAGAGCTGGTGATCCTGACGGGCACGCACCCCGTACGCGTGCGCGAAGTCCACCAGGTGGGTGACGAAGCCCGACTCGTCGGTGTCCACGGCGGCGACGATCGCCTCCTCGGTGGAGTAGTCCACCAGGTCGTGACTGGACTCGTCGTCGGCGACCGAGTGCATCCGGGCCACCGCCCGGCCAAGGTCGGCAAGCACCCCGGTCAGCTCGTCCGGCTCGTTGACGTCGGACCAGTCCAGGTCGGCCGCGTACGGGGAGACCTCGGCGACGAGCTGACCGGCGCCGTCCAGCTCGGTGAAGCCCAGCCACGGGTCGGCGTGCGCCTGCAACGCCCGCTGCGACTCGGCGGTCCGGTGACCCTGGTGCTGGAAGTAGCCGCGTACCGAGTCGTCGGTCGAGTAGCGGGCCACCGCCGGGACCTGCGCCTGCTTCATGTAGATCACGACGTCGTTCTCCAGCGCCTGCGTGTGCCCCTCCAGCAGCAGGTTGTACGACGGCAGGCCGGCCGAACCGATGCCGACTCCCTTGCGCAGCACCACGTCCTTGATCCGCGTCGCCACCGGGCGCAGCCGGGCCGAGGCGGTCGGCAGAGTCCCCAGGTACTCCTCGAAGGCGGCGAGAACCCGGTCCCGGGTCTTCCCGTCGACCTCGAAGACCCCGTCTCCGATGGAGAACCGCCGCTCGTAGTTGTCGACGGTGGTCTGCTCGGCGAGCAGGTCGACCCGCGTGTTGAGGCGGGCCTGCTGGAGCACCCGACGCAGCACCCCGTCGGCGTTCTCCAGGGTGATCGAGCCGATGGCGTCGTCTCCGCCGGCGGCGATCGCCCGCAGCTCGGTCAGGTAGGAGCGGGCGAAGCCGGCCACCAGTTCACCGATCACCGTGTCGGAGAGGGCCTTGCTGTAGCCGAGCAGCGCCACGCTGGCCGCGAGCCGGCGCAGGTCCCAGGTGAACGGCCCGACGTACGCCTCGTCGAAGTCGTTGACGTTGAACACCAACTGCCCGGAGGCGTTCATGTAGGTGCCGAAGTTCTCCGCGTGCAGGTCGCCGTGGATCCACACCCGGCCGGTCCGCTCGTCGAGGAAACGGTCGTCGGCGAAGTCGCCACGCTGGTCGGCGTAGAACAGCGCGGCGCTGCCCCGGTAGAAGGCGAACGGCGACGCGGCCATCTTGCGGAACTTGCGGCGGAAGGCCGCCGGGTCGATTGCCATCGACGCGCCGAACTCCTCGGTGAGCACGTCGATGATGTGGGCGGACCGCTGGTCCACGGAATTGCTCATGAGCGCAGGTTAACCGGGCCCGACCAGCCCCCACGTCGAGCAATCGAGCGGTCCCCTCCGCACGGCGGGCCGTTCGTCAGTGTGCGGCGGGTGGGCGGACCGGCGGGGCGGTGAGGGAGTCGACGGAGCGCGGGGCGGCGGCCTCGCGGGGCGGGGCGTCCAGCGGCGCGGCGAGCAGATCCCGCTGCGGCACTCCGCCGATGCCGGACTGTTCGGCGGCGATCTTCTCCTGCAGGCGCAGGATGCCGTGCAGCAGCGCCTCTGGGCGCGGCGGGCAGCCGGGCACGTAGACGTCGACGGGGATGAGCTGGTCGACGCCCTTGGTCACCGAGTACGAGTCCCAGTAGGGGCCGCCGCAGTTGGAGCACGCGCCGAACGAGATGACGTACTTCGGCTCGGGCATCTGGTCGTAGAGCCGCTTGATGGCCGGGGCCATCTTGTCGGTCACGGTGCCGGAGACCACCATGAGATCGGCCTGCCGGGGGCCGTGGGCGAACGGAATCACACCCAGCCGGATGAAGTCGTGCCGACCCATGCTGGTGGCGATGAACTCGATCGCGCAGCAGGCCAGGCCGAAGTTGAACACCCAGAGCGAGTAGCGGCGCCCCCAGTTCAGCACGAACCGGATCGGCTCACCGAGCACTGCCGGTAGCTGCACGGACGTCCCCTCTCCTCATCCCACAGTGAATCACAGCCGCTTGTCACGGACCGGACAGGCAACCCCACCGGTTCGACCGCAACCGGCGGGCGCGGCCGAGTGTGTGACCGGTGCTGGCGAACACGCCGCCTGCGCCCACCACGGGGAGGACGAGTGCTTGTGACGAGAGAAGTACGGGTGGGCGGACCGCCCCCCGACCCGCCGGGAAGCCCCATCCCCGCGACTGCCGAACTGGCCTTCGACGACTTCTACCACGCCCACTTCCGATCGCTGGTGGTGCAGCTCACGGCGTACACCGGTGATCGTGGGCAGGCGCAGGACCTGGTTCAGGAGGCCTTCTGCCGGGCGTACACCCACTGGGGCCGGCTCGCCCGGTACGACGATCCGCTGGCCTGGGTGCGCCGGGTCGCCTGGAACCTCGGCCACAACCGCTGGCGACGGTTGCGGACCGCGCAGGCCTGGCTGCTGCGGCAACGCGAGACACACGTCGCCGAGCCGAGCCCGGACCGGGTCGCCCTCGACACCGCGCTGGCCAAGCTGCCGCCGAAGCAGCGACGGGCTGTCGTGCTGCACTACCTCGCCGACCTGACGGTCGCCGAGATCGCCGCCCAGGAACGGGTCGCCGAGGGGACCGTCAAGTCCTGGCTGCACCGGGGACGGGCGGCCCTCGCGACGCACCTGCGCGACACCAACGAGGAGGTGCGAGATGTCTGAGCAGGAGATCCTCGGCCTCGCCGACGAGTTCACCCACTACCGCCGTACCGTGCTGGCGGAGGTCGAGGTGCCCGGGCCCGCCGCCGTGCGGCGGACGGCAACCGGGCGCGGCCGTCGCCGGCTGGCCACCACCACCGCGACGGTGCTCGCGCTGTTCGGCGGGGCCGCCGTCGGGTACGCGGCGATGAGCGGCCCGGATCGCGAGCCGGGCCCGGTCGACCCCACGCCGACCATCTCCGCGTCGCCCACGCCGAGCGGCACGGCGAGCCCGACCCCCGGCCCGTCCGTCACGAGCGGCAGCCCGACCTCCACCGCCCCGAGCGGGAAGATCAGCCGGGCCCAACTGCTCGGCGCGGCGGTGACCCTGCCCGCGTGGCGAGCCGGGCGGGGATGCCCCACGTCGGGCGTCCGGCTCAGCGGTGACGACCGTGAGGGCGTCAACTGGCTGCTGGCGCTCGACCAGGGGGACGTCGACGGGGACGGCACGGTGGAGGCGGTGGCGCTGGTGCAGTGCGTGCTCGGCTCCGGCGGACCCATGCAGGTGGTCGCCTTCGACCGCGACCAGCAGGGCAAGATCGTCACACTGGGCCGGGTGGTCACGACGAGCATCGACAAGCCGCAGTGGTTGTTCGCCCTCGACGTGGTGGACGACGGCACCGTGCGGGTGCAGGTCGGCGACATCGCGCCCGGTGGTGGCTGGCCCGGTGAGTGGTCACAGCGACAGTGGCGGGGCTACCGCTTCAAGGGCGGGTCCTTCGCGCAGGTCTCCGGGCCGACGAGCTTCGGGCCGAACCCGCACGACGTCAACCTCGTGGTCAGCGCCACGAACCTCGTGCTGGCCGACGCGCCGGACGGCTCCCGGACCGGCACGATCACCGTACGCATCCGCAACGGGGGCGGCGGACCCGCCGCCTACGTGGCCCTGCGGCTCGGCCTACCGGCGGCGGTCCGCCCTGACGGGGACGGCTGGGCGGCCTGCCGCAACGACCCGGAGAAGACCCGGGATCCGCTGACCTGCGACCTGAACCAGCTCGGGGCCGGCAAGGAGGTCCGGCTCACGCTGGGCTTCCGGGTCGCCGCCGGCACCACGGTCGGCACGGGGAAGGCCGACGTGGACGGCCGCCCGATGGACGCGAGCTTCGACTTCGTGCAGGAGGTCTACGACCCGGACAACACGGTGGTGATCACCTACCGTTGAGCCGACCCGACCGGGACGGGACACGGCCGCGCTCACCGAGCGCGGCCGTGTCGGCGTGCCAACCGTCGCGTCCCTCGTGCCGACTGTCAGATTCGCGGCCGTTCGGGCCGCAACCTCGTACGCCGCACTGAAGTGTTACCGGCGCCAGGGCACCGGCCCCGGCGCCAACGGGGAGGGGCAGTGACAGCAACGATGGGAGCCCGCGCCAACGAACCACCGGCGGCGTTGACGGCCGCAGGGCTGAACGCGGCGGCGATCACCTTCGACGACTTCTACCACGCGCACTTCCGGAGCGTGACCGCCCAACTGTGCGCGTACACGGGGGATCTGGGCCACGCTCAGGATCTGGCCCAAGAGGCGTTCTGCCGGGCGCTGGCGCGCTGGGACCGCCTGGTCCGGTACGACGATCCGGTGGCCTGGGTTCGCCGGGTCGCCTGGAACCTGGCCCGCAGCCGCTGGCGTCGGCTGCGCACGGCCCGCAACCACCTTCTGCGCCAGCGGCGCACCGAGGCCGAGGTGGACGGCCCGACACCGGACCGGGTGGCCATCGACGCGGCGCTCGCGCAACTGCCCGCCAACCACCGGCGGGCCGTCATCCTGCACTACCTGGCCGACCTGTCGGTCAATCAGATCGCTCTTCAGGAAGGGGTGGCCGAGGGCACCGTCAAGTCCTGGCTGCACCGCGGCCGGGCCGCCCTTGCCGGACTGCTGGACGAGAACACCGAGGGGGTGTCCGATGTCTGATCTCGAACCGCGACTGCGCGAGCGGTTCACCGCGTACCGCACCGATGTCACCACCCGGGTCGTCGGTCCCGGTCCCGACCAGGCCCGACGCACCCTGCGTCGGCGCCGGCAGACGAGGGTGGTGGCCGTCGCCGCGGCGGCGGTCGTCCTAGTGCTGGCACCGGTCGTCGCCAACGCCGCGCTGAAAGGCGACCGCACGCCGCCGGTCCCGGCCGAGTCCGTCGACCCGACGTCCCCGCCGACGACGGCACCGCCGCCGCCCACACCGTCGGTCAGCCAATCGCCGAATTCCACACCCACGGCCGACCCCGACGCCCCGGACGGCCGGATCAGCCGGACGCAGCTGCTCGCTGCCCGCCTGGACCTGCCGGCCTGGCCGCCGATCGTGCCGTCGACCTGCACCACGTCGAAGGTGCGGCTGGTGACAAGCTCCATCAACAACTACATTCCGCTGCTCACCGACCTGAAGGTGAGCCACGCCGACCTGGACGGGGACGGCGCCGAGGAGACTGTCGCCGCCATCTCCTGCCGGTACGGCGAGGCGTCGGCGAAGCAGGTAGTCGCCTTCGACCGGGACGACAGTGGGCGGATCGTGACGCTCGGCAGAGTCGTGCGGACCACCGACGGTGTCGAGGACATTCGCGGCCTGGAGGTCACCGCGGCCGGTGCGGTCCAGGTGCGGGTGGCCGACCTGCAACCCTGCTGCGACACCCCGTCCTACTGGCCGCAGGAACAGCTGCGCACCTACCGGTTCACGGGGGGCCGGTTCACCCAGACCGACGGTCCCACGAAGTTCGGCAAGGATCCGCGGCTCACCGACCTGCGGCTGAGCATGACTCACACGCTTGTCGACGCCCCGGGTGGCCGCAAGCTGACCACCGTCTTCACCGTGAGGAACGCGGGACCGGTCGATGCGGCACAGGTCGAGCTGCGCGGCTTCAACCTGGGTGAGCCGACGGGTGGCGACTGGTCCCGGTGCGACCCGAAGGTGGCGGCAGCAGACGACAACGACTCGTGCCTGCTGCCGGGGGTGCCGGCCGGTGAGTCGCGGCGCTACACCTTCGTGCACCTGATGCCCGACCGTTCGGGCGCCGACGCGATGACACGGGCCTTCCATGTCACGCACTTCGACGCTCAGGACCGACGGTGGCGCGATCTCAACGACAAGGACAACCGTGTGGAACTGCCCGGCGTGCTCTGAGCGGGACGTCCGCTGCCCCACCCCGATCGGGGTGGGGCACCGGCGTTCAGTCGTCCGAACCCCAGGTGGGGCGTTGCAGCAGACCGACGAACTCGACCAGCAGGCGTTCGCGCAGCGCCGGCGGGGCGGCGTCGAGCAGCGTGTTCACCAGCGCCATCCGGTCCGGCAGAGGCCCCGCCGCACCTGTGTCGGCCCCGCCACCCAGGCCGAGCCCGGCGGCCAGGCCGACCACCACCTCCGGGGTCAGCGCCTCGGGGGTGAGGGCGCCAACCAGGGACGCCAACTCGGCGGGCAGCCGCACCGGGCCGGCCGCGTGGGCCGCCGCCACCGCGGCGGCGAGATCCGGGCCGAACTCCGCCACCCGGGGCGCGACCGAGGCGGTCACCGTGAGGTGCACGCTGGCCGGCAGACCGGCGTACGACAGCTGGGGCTGGGTGTGCCAGCCACGCGCGGTCAGCTCGTCCACCAGGACGAACAGGTCGGGTCCATCCTCGGTGGCGGTGAAGCAGACCACTGTCGACTCCGGCTCGGCCAGCAGCCGCAGACCGTCGACGGCGCGGACCGCGTCGGCCAGGCCGGCGACCGCGTCCCGGGTCACGGCGGCCAGTCGCAGGTAGCCGGCGTCGCCGAGGTGCCGCAGGGTGGCGTACGCGGCGGCGATCGGCCCGCCCGAGCGGGTGGACGCGATCACCGGATTGATCATGGTGTAGCCCGGCCAGTCCGCGTACGCGAAGTACTGCGGGGCGCGTCCCGCGGCGTCGCGGTGCAGCAGCACCGACACGCCCTTCGGCGCGTACGCGTACTTGTGCAGGTCGACCGAGATGGAGGCGACCCCGGGCACCGTGAAGTCGAACGCCGGCACCGGCTCGCCGAGACGACGCAGGTACGGCAGGGTCCAGCCGCCGAAGCAGGCGTCGACGTGACAGCGCACCCCGGCGTCGGCGGCCACGGCGGCGATCTCGGCCACCGGGTCCACCACCCCGTGCGCGTACGAGGGCGCGGAGCAGGCGACAAGCACCGTCTCCGGGCGGATCGCGGCGGCCATCGCGGCCGGGTCGGGGCGCAGAGTGTCCACCGAGACCGGCACCACGTCCAGCGCCACCCGCAGGTAGTGCGCCGCCTTGGCGAACGCGGCGTGGGCGCTCGCCGGCACCACGATCCGGGGTGCGGTGATCTCCGGGTGGGCGTCCCGGGCCGCCTTGACGGCGAGGATCAGCGATTCGGTGCCGCCGCTGGTGACGCTGCCGACCACGTCGGGTGCGGTCGTGCCCGGCCCGCCGCCGAGCACCCGGCCGGCAGCGCCGACGAGCGCGTTCTCCATGGCCAGCAGGGACGGGAACGCGGTCGGGTCGAGCCCGTTGACGTGCGCGCTCTCCCGGTGCGCGGCGGCGGCGAGGTCGTCGAGCCCTGGCACCGCCGGGTCGTACACGTACGCGAACAGCCGCCCGCCGTGGGTGGGCCGGTCGCCCGCGCGCAGCCGTCGAACCTCCGCCAGCGCGACGTCCGCGGCCACCCCGTCGCGGGACAGCGCCCCCGCCCCGACCGTGTTCTCGTCGATCATGGAATCGTCGTGCCCTTCTCGATGCGGCCCACCGCCGTGGTGTGCTGGCCCCGCGTGGAGGCCAGGACGGCGGGGGTCAGGGTGTAGCGGCGCAGGAGCAGGATCGGCGGGCCCAGCAACAGGGCCGGGATGATCGTGAAGCCGAGGAGAACGCCCAGTCGCGCCGTGTCGGACTGGGCGGCAGCCGTGCCGGTGTCGGAGGAGACGTAGCCGGAGAGCTGGAGCACCAGCCCGTACACGCCCGGGCCGAGGGCCAGGCCGAGGGTCTCCCCGGCGGTCCACAGGCCGGTGAAGACGCCCGCCTGCCGGCGGCCGGTCCGCGCCGTGTCGTACGCGATGCAGTCCGGGAGCATGGCCAGCGCGAACACCTGCTGCCCGGCGTACCCGACGCCGATGACCGCGACCACCAGGTAGACGACGACCAGGGGCAGCAGCGGGGCGGCGACCAGGGCGAGCGCCCCGGCGGCGAGGATCAGCCCGGCGGCGACCAGGGCCGACCGCTTGCCCAACCGGGCGCCGACGCGGGACCAGAGCGGCATCACCAGCAGCGCCGGCCCGACGAAGCAGGCGAAGAGGAGGGTCGGCCCACTCTGCTCGTCGCGCAGGATCTGCCCGGCGAAGTAGTTGACCCCGGCGAGGATGGTCGCCACGCCGGCGGACTGCACCACGAAGCAGACCAGCAGCGCCCGGAACGGCCGGTTGGCGGCCGCCACGGCGAGCTGGGCGCGCAGTGTCGGCTCGCTGGCGCCTACCACGCCACCGGGCGCGGACCGGGTGCCGAGGAACGCGCCGAGGGCGCCGACGACTATGAGCGCCGCCACGAACAGGCCCATCCAGCGGTGCCCGGGCACGCCGTCGCCGCCGACCCTCACGACCAGCGGGGCCACCGCGCCGGAGACCAGGATGGTCAGCGCCAGCACGGCGATCCGCCAGGTCATCAGCCGCGTGCGCTCGGCGTAGTCGTCGGTCATCTCGGCGGGCATCGCCACGTACGGCACCTGGAAGAAGGCGAACGCGGTGGCCGTGGCGAGGAAGGCGAGCGCCACGTACGCCGCGGCGGCCGGCCCGTTGCCGAACGGCGCGGCGAAGATGGCCGCGAAGAGCACGGCGAGCGCGAGACCGGCGACGAGCAGGTACGGCCGGCGTGCGCCCCAGCGCGACCGGGTGCGGTCGGAAATCCGCCCGGCGACCGGGTTGACCAGCACGTCCCATGCCTTGGGCAGCAGGACCAGCAGGGCGGCGAGCCCGGCGGCCACGCCGAGCGTGTCGGTCAGGTACGGCAGCAGCAGCAGACCGGGCACCGTGCCGAACGCGCCGGTGGCCAGCGAGCCGAGCGCGTACCCGGCGTGTACCGGGCGGGGCAGCCGACCGGCGGCGGGCAGGCTGGCCGCATCCGGGCCGACGGCGGGCAGGCCGGCGGCGCCCGGCGGCTGGTTCATGGGGCCGAATGTTACTCACGTTATGCGGCAGGTCACATCCCCTCATCCGGCGACCAACCGGCCACCGAAATGTCCACGCCCTCGCCGCGCAACGGGACCCCCTCGGCCCGCAGCCGGGCCCGCGCCTCCCGCTCGTGACCCGGTGGAAGCCGGCCACCAGCGGTCACCACCCGGTGCCAGGGCACCGAGCCGCCGTGCCGGGCCATGATGGAACCCACCAGGCGCGCGGAGGAACGGCCCGAGCGCTCGGCCAGGGCGTCGGCGACCCCGCCGTACGACATCACCCGACCCTGCGGGATCCGCTCCACCAGGTCCAGCACCGCCTCGACGTACTCGTCAGGAGTCACAATCGGCCACCATATGGGAACGCCGCCGGGCGACGCGGGCGTGACCACGCAGAATGGGCGGGTGCGCGACGCAGTCACGGCCGCCCGACGGGTCGTCGTCAAGATCGGATCCTCCTCGTTGACCACCGCCACCGGCGGCCTGGCCGACGAGCGGGTCGACGCGCTGGTCGACACCCTGGGCCGACTCGCCGCCGAGGGACGCGAGGTCGTGCTGGTCTCGTCGGGCGCGATCGCCGCCGGCCTCGCCCCGCTCGGGCTGATCCGACGTCCGCGCGACCTGGCCACCCAGCAGGCCGCCGCCAGCGTCGGCCAGGGCCTGCTGATCGGCCGGTACGCGGCCAGCTTCGCCCGGCACGGCCGCACCGTCGGGCAGGTGCTGCTCACCGTCGACGACGTGACCCGGCGGGCGCACTACCGCAACGCGTACCGCACGCTGCGCAAACTGCTCGACCTGCACGCGGTCCCGATCGTCAACGAGAACGACACGGTGGCCACCGAGGAGATCCGGTTCGGCGACAACGACCGCCTGGCCGCCCTGGTGGCCGCGCTGGTGCACGCCGACCTGCTGGTGCTCCTCTCCGACGTGGACGCACTCTGGACGGGCGACCCGGCCCGCCCGCAGTCGACCCGGATCCCGGAGGTCCGCAGCGACGAGGACCTCGCCGGGATCACCATCGGCGGCGCCGGCCGGTCCGGGGTCGGCACCGGCGGCATGGTGACCAAGGTCGAGGCGGCCCGGATCGCCACCGGCTTCGGCATCCCCGTGGTGCTCACCTCCGCCGACCTAGCCACGTCGGCGCTGGCCGGCGAGCCCGTCGGCACGCTGTTCCATCCGCAGCGGCAGCGCCCGACGGCCCGGCTGTTCTGGCTGGCCCACGCCACCTCGCCCCGAGGGCGGCTGCACCTGGACCCGGGCGCGGTGGCCGCCGTCGTCGGGCGGCGCAAGTCGCTGCTGCCCGCCGGCATCACCGCCGTGGACGGCACGTTCACCGCCGGCGACCCGGTGGACCTGGTCGACACCGCCGGCGCCCCGGTCGCCCGTGGCCTGGTCAACTACGACGCGGTGGAACTGCCCGGGCTGCTCGGTCGCTCCACCTCCGAACTCGCCGCGGCGCTCGGCCCGGCGTACGAACGGGAGGTCGTCCACCGCGACGACCTCGTACTGCTGTAAGCCAACCGCCCAGCTGAGGAGTAGTCGATGAGTGAGCGCCAGCGAATGAATCATCAGCTCAGGGCGTCGGTGCCTCAGGACGGCACGGAGCGAAGCGGAGTGCCGGCATGAGCGTCGTCGAGCAGGCGCGACGGGCGCGGGACGCCGCCGCCGACCTGGCCGTGGCCACCCGTACGGTCAAGGACGCCGCGCTGGTGGCGATGGCCGACGCGCTGGTGGCGCGTACCCCGGAGATCCTGACCGCGAACGAGACGGACCTGGCGGCCGGCCGGGAGGCCGGGCTGAGCGCGGCCGTGCTGGACCGGCTCGCCCTCGACGCGGGCCGGGTGGCCGGCATAGCCGACGCGCTGCGCCAGATGGCCGCGCTGCCCGACCCGGTCGGCGAGGTGGTCCGCGGCTCGACGCTGCCCAACGGCCTGGAGCTGCGCCAGATCCGGGTGCCGTTCGGGGTGGTCGGCATCATCTACGAGGCACGCCCGAACGTGACCGTGGACGCCGCCGGGATCTGCCTCAAGTCCGGCAACGCGGCGCTGCTGCGCGGGTCGTCCTCGGCCGCGCACTCCAACGCCGCGCTGGTCGCGGTGCTGCGCGACGCGATCGCCGACGCCGGCCTGCCGGCCGACGCGGTGCAGCTGCTCGACGCCAGCTCCCGCGACTCGGTCAAGGAGCTGATGCGCGCCCGAGGGCTGGTCGACGTGCTCATCCCGCGTGGCGGCGCGTCGCTGATCCGCACCGTGGTCGAGGAGTCGACGGTGCCGGTGATCGAGACCGGGGTGGGCAACTGCCACGTCTACGTCGACGCCGCCGCGGACGTGGCGAAGGCCGTCGCGGTCACGCTGAACGCCAAGACGCAGCGCCTGTCCACCTGCAACACCGCCGAATCGCTGCTGGTGCACACGGACGTCGCCGACGCGTTCCTGCCGCCGATGCTGGCCGCGTTCGCCGAGGCCGGCGTGACCGTGCACGGCTCCCCCGAGGTGACCGCGTACTCCGCCGCCGTGGTCCCGGCGACCGAGGAGGACTTCGCCACCGAGTACCTGTCGGCCGACATCTCGGTCGCGGTGGTCGACTCGCTGGACGCGGCGGTCGCGCACATCCGCCGCTTCGGCACCGGGCACACCGAGGCGATCCTCACCGACTCGGCGAGCGCGGCCCGCGACTTCGTCGCCCGTGTCGACGCGGCGGCGGTCATGGTGAACGCCTCGACCCGGTTCACCGACGGGGGCGAGTTCGGCTTCGGGGCGGAGATCGGCATCTCGACGCAGAAGCTGCACGCCCGGGGCCCGATGGGCCTGCCCGAGCTGACCAGCACCAAGTACGTCGTCACCGGGGACGGGCACCTGCGCTAGGGCCGATGTCAGCCCGGCTGCGCGGCGGCTCCGGCCGCCGCCGGTCGGGCGGCCCGGATCGCGGACAGCGTGGCGTGCACGTCGAACTGGTGACCGTCGTCGCTCTCCCAACCCCCGTCGCTGCGCTGGGTCTCGGCGAGCCGCCGCAGGGCCCGCACCATGATCCAGTCGTGCAGGTCGATGCCGACCCGGCGCAGCGTGGCCCCCAGCCAGGCCACGTCGCCCGGCGACATCGTGGGCATCCGTTCGGCGAGCACCACCTGGATCCGCGCCGACTCCTGGAACATCTCCTGACGGTGCAGCACGGCGGCGCTCAGCCAGCCCGCCGCGAGGAACGACGGCCAACTGCCGTCCGGGCGCAACCGCGCGACGATCGACTGGGCCGCCGCCTGCACCACACCGGCGTACGCCCCGCCGACCCGGTGATCGAGCGGACCCGAGGCGCGGGCGTCCAGGCCGGCGACGGTCAGCCAGAAGCCGGCGTTGGCGGTGAGGAAGAGTTTGGCCTCCGGATCGCCGGGGCGGGCCCACTCCGGGGCCGAGCCGGTCAGCGAGAGGTCCTCGTCCCAGCCGCCGTCGGCCTGCTGCCGGGACGCCAACCAGTCCAGTGCCCGGCGGGCGGCGGGACGGCCCAGCGCGCCCAGGTCGTCCAGCTCGGCGAGGCGGAAGCAGGTGGCGTCGACCGAGGCGACCTCGCCACCCCAGCTCGCCGGCCAGCCGCCGTCCGACGACTGGCCGATCTCGGCCGTCTCCAACAGCTCCGGCGGCACCGGCGTGCCGTTGCGCAGCCAGGAGAGGCGGGCGCGTTCCACCGCGTCCCCATGCGCCACGACGAACCCGATCGCGGCTTCCAAGTCGACCACGGCGGTGACGCTACCTGCGCAGACACGATCCCGCCTCGGGGAATCGGCCAGCTGGAAATGGCTGCGTCGCTCCGGCCGGAGCGCCGTACGGAGGCACTTGCGTCGATTTACCGCCGTCGGCCGCGGTGTGTAGAACCGCGCCGGGGCGGCGCCGCGTGGCGTCGCCCCGGTGGGCCGGTCAGTACGCGGGCAGTGCCGGGTCGATCTGCTTGATCCAGGAGAGCACGCCGCCCTGCACGTGCACGGCGTCGCGGAACCCGGCCGCCTTGAGCGCGGCGAGCGCCTCCGCCGAGCGGACACCGGACTTGCAGTGCAGCACGATCTGCTTGTCCTGCGGGAGCTTCGCCAGCGCCTCGCCAGAGATGATGTCGCCCTTGGGGATGAGGGTGGAGCCGGGGATCCGCACGATCTCGTACTCGGCCGGCTCCCGCACGTCGACGAGGAAGATGTCCTTGCCGGCGTCCTGCCACTCCTTCAGCTCCAGGGCGGTGATGGTCGAGTCGAGCGTCGCCTCCTGGGCCTCCTCGGAGACCGCGCCGCAGAAGTCCTCGTAGTCTTCCAGCAGGTCGGTGACGGTCGGGTTCTCGCCGCAGAGCACGCAGTTCGGGTCCTTCCGAACCTTGATCTTGCGATACTCCATCTCCAGGGCGTCGTAGACCATCAGGCGGCCGACCAGCGGCTCACCGATGCCGGTGAGCAGCTTGATGGCCTCGTTCACCTGGATCGAGCCGATCGACGCGCAGAGCACGCCGAGCACGCCTCCCTCGGCGCAGGACGGGACCATGCCGGGCGGCGGCGGCTCCGGGTAGAGGCACCGGTAGCAGGGGCCGTGCTCAGCCCAGAACACCGACGCCTGGCCGTCGAAGCGGTAGATCGAGCCCCAGACGTACGGCTTGCCGAGCAGCACCGCCGCGTCGTTGACCATGTACCGGGTGGCGAAGTTGTCGGTGCCGTCGACGATCAGGTCGTACTGGGCGAAGATCTCGCGGACGTTCTCGCGGTCCAACGCGGTGTTGTGGATCTCCACGTTGACCAGCGGGTTGATCTCGCGGATCGACGCGGCGGCGGACTCGGCCTTGGAACGGCCGACGTCGGACACGCCGTGGATGACCTGGCGCTGGAGGTTCGACTCGTCGACGGTGTCGAAGTCGATGATGCCGAGGGTGCCGACCCCCGCCGCGGCGAGGTAGAGCAGGGCGGGCGACCCGAGGCCACCGGCGCCGACACAGAGCACCCGGGCGTTCTTCAGCCGCTTCTGCCCGGCCACCCCGACGTCCGGGATGATCAGGTGGCGCGAGTAGCGGCGGATTTCGTCAACGGTCAGCTCGGCGGCGGGCTCGACGAGCGGGGGCAACGACACGGTGAACTCCCCGGGATCGGCGGTGTGACCGCGCCATTGTTGCTCGCCCGGGCCACTCTCGGCCATGAGGGAGGACACGTGGCCCGCGATGCGGGAGGGGAATAACCGGCGGCCGGTCGCTCAGGGGACGATGTCGCCGCCGTAGCGACGGCCGTCGAGGTACGGCCAGGCGTTGGCCAGGCAGCCCTGCAACCCGTACGTCTGCTGCTGCATCACCGGTGCGGGCTCCCCCGGGCCGGGGCATGCCTCGTGCTGCTCGCCGAACTCGTGGCCGACCTCGTGGTTGATGACGTAGGTGCGGTACGTCTCCAGCGGGGCCCCGTAGTCGGGCACCGCCTCCTGCCAGCGGGCCAGGTTGATGATGACCTGGCCGGGCAGCCGGCAGGAGGTGTAGCGCTCGGTGGTCAACCCGCCCTCGGCGCACATCCGCTCCGACGTGACCGGGGTGGCGAGGTAGACGGTGAAGTCGGCGGCATCGACGTCGGCCACCCGCTGCACCCGCAGCTCACCGGAGGCGATCCAGCTGCGCGGGTCGGCCAGCACCTCGTCCACTTGCGCGGCGAACGCGTCGGCGTCCTGACCGCTGCCCCGTTCGACCACGACCCGGTAGCGGCGCAGCGGTCCGTCCGTACCGTGCACCACCGTTCCCCCGTCGGCGACGGTGAAGCGTCCCGCGCCGACCGACGGGTAGCCGCTGGGCACCGGGTGGGCCTCCCCGCCGCCCAGGCCCATTCCGCCCTGGGTCGGGGTGGGCGGTACGTCGGCCGTCGGTTCGTCGCCCCGCGTCGCGGTCACGCCGACTGCGGTGGCGGTGGCGGCCACGAGCAGGCCGAGCAGCAGGCTGCGGCGTCGACGGCGGCGCATCCGCAGCACCGTGGGACGCGCACCCTCGTACGCGGACCGGTCGGGCGCCTCGGGCGGGCCGTAAGGGGACGACGGCGTCATGACGTCCAGCCTGCCAGATTATTCGGGCAATTCTCCGCTTTTAGCTTCTATTGCCGCAATACCCCTCATGGGGCCGGTTGTCTCAGAGAGCCGGGCCGGCGTAGCGCCGACCGTCGACGTACGGCCACGGGTTGACCCGACACCCGTCGAGAAAGAGGGTCTGCTGCATCATCACCGGCGCCGGACGCCCCGCGCCCGGGCAGCGCTCGTGCCGGTGCCCGAGCTGGTGACCCACCTCGTGGTTGACCACGTACGTCCGGTAGACCGCCAGCGGCACGCCCGCCGACACGTAGTGCGGCACCGACAACCGCCACCGATCCAGATTGATGATCACCTGGCCGGGCGCGCGGCAGGAGGTGTACGGCCGCCCGCCGATCCGGATGTCCACGCCACCCTCGGCGCACATCCGGCCCGCCGTACGGGCGGTCGCCAGGTAGACGGTGAAGTCCCGGGGAGCGTCCCCCGGGACCTGCTGCAACCGCAGCCGGCCGCTGTCGACCCAACTGCCCGGCCCGGCGAGCGCCACCTGGACGGCCTGCGCGAACGCGGCGATGTCCTCGTTGCTGCCCGACTCGACCGCCACCCGGTAGCGGCGCAGCTCACCCGCCCGGCCCAGCACCGGGCCGGCGTGGTCGTCGTGGCTGAACCGGCCGGTACCCGCGGTCGGCACCGCACCGGGCAACCGCAGCACCGGCGACGGGCTCGGCGACGCGGCGGTGGCGGTCGGTGACGGATCCGCCGACGGCGGCAGCGGCCCGGCCGCCGACGGCGGCAGCGGCCCGGCCACCAGCGGCGGCCCGATCTCGTCGGCAGTCAGCCGATCCGGTGGCACCCCCGGACCCTCGGCGATCACGGTCACCGCCGCGCCGACAGCCAGCACCACCGCCACCAGCTGGGCGATCAGTGCGAGGCGACGGCGGCGGCGAGCGGACCTGAACATCCCGGTCAGCCTGCCAGATCGGACGGCCGAGCGGCCTCCTCCGTTTCGGCGAGCAGGCCGACCACCGCCCGGGCGACCAGCCGGGGAACCTCCAGCTGAGCCACGTGACCGACACCGCCGAGCATCAGCAGGCGGCTGTCCGGGATGACCCGGGCGGTCTGGGGCGCGACGCGAACGTCGACCAGCCGGTCCTGCCGGCCACCCACCACAAGCGTCGGCGCGCGCACCGCCCCGGCGAGCCGCCACAGCGAGCCCGGCCCCGGCAGATACGCCCGCAGGAAGCTGGAGACCAGCCCCCGGAACGTCCGGACGTACGCGGCCGCGTAGTGCTCCGCCTCGTACCGGACCCGGATCTCCTCCAACGCCTCGGCCCGGCGCTGCGCACAGATGCGGCTGAGGTCGGCGACGCACGCCTCCAACACCTGCTGGGCCATCACCTCGGGCGCGAGTTGGGTGAGCCGCCGGGCGACCAGCCGTTCACCGCGCGGAATGGCCAGCACCGGCAGCATCCTGCCCTGCAACGACCGCCGGAAGTCCAGAAACGGCAGCGCCGGAGAGATCAGGGTGAGGGTGCGGACCAGGTCGGGCCGCAGCCCCGCCACCTGGACCGAGACCGCGCCACCCAGCGAGTTGCCGAACAGGTGCACCGGCCCCCGACCGGAGTGCTCGATCCACCGGATCACCAGGTCGGCGAAGGCCGGGATCGTGTAGCGCGGGCCCGGCTCGCTGCGGCCGAACCCGGGCAGGTCGATGGCCTGGCCGTCCAGCCGGTCGGCGAGCAGGCCGGCCAGGTCGGTCCAGTTCTGCGACGAGCCGCCCAGCCCGTGCACGTACAGCGCCGGCTCCGCGTCGACGGTCGTCGCCGGAGTGTCCCGCACATAGGTGACGACGCCGTCGAGGCGGACCTCCCGGCCCGGCCACGGCGGCGGCACACCGACCTCGGGGAGGAGGTGGTCCGGCCAGAGGGAGGCGCGCTTCATCCTCCCAGTCTGCCTCGGACCACTCAGGACAGCAGCGCCTCCAGCCGACGATTGACCGCCGCCAGCGTCGCCCGGACCACCGCCTGTCGCGGATCGCCGGCCACCAGGGCCGAGCCGGCGAGCTGCTCGACCCAGCCCTCGCAGACCAGCAGCACCACCACCGTGGCCACCTCGCAGTTGCCGAACGGCACCACCGCCGCGTGCTCGACGAAGCAGCGGCCACGCTCGGCGTTCTCGGCGCCGCGCAGCAACTCGTCCACGGCGGCGGCTGCGGCCACCGCGCAGAGGCGCAGCACGTAACCGTCGACCGCCGGCCCGGTCGCGTACCCGGCCGCGTTGTCGTCGCCGGCCAGCAGCCGCACCTCCACGTTGGCGTCCAGGCCGAAGGTGCTGACCTGCACGTGGTCGATGACCACACGCGGCCCCGGCACGCCGCCGGTGTCCAGAGGCCGAGAGGGCGCCGACTCCGTCGTGGTCACCTGACCGCCGGAGTACGACGTACCGACCGTCGCCGGGCTGCCGGTGGCTCCGCCAGTGGGCGCGGCCGAGACCGAGCCGGGCTCCTCGACGGTGGCGCGGCCCCGGTGCGGGGCGCCCGCCCGCCGTCGACGCGCGGCGTCCGGCCCGGCCCACTGCTCCGGGCCCGCCGGCGTGGCCTCGACCCGACCGCCCGACGACCGAGCGATCGAGGGCGCCTCGGCGGTACGCGGTTCCGCGCCGGTGTCGCGCGGCTCGACAGGCCGCGCCTCGACAGATCGCGGTTCGACGGGACGCGTCTCGGCAGCTCGTCGCTCGGCGGGGCGCGGGTCGGCGGATCGCGGCTCGGCAGCGCGACGGCGGACCGGCGGGGCTGGCGTGGTGGGCAGGCCGGGCACGTTCTGCGGGGCAGCGGCCAGCCCCATCCGTTCCTGGAGCAGCCGGGCCACCTGTCGACTCACCTCGGCCGGATCGGCACCGTCGGCCAGGTCCAGCCGGAGGCTGTGCGCGCCGGCCGGCGTACGGCGCAGGGCGGCGTCCCGAACGCCGGCCACCTCCCGTACGGCGTCCAGGATGGCGTTGACGTCGAACCCCTCGGGACGCTCCCGCAACGGAGCGGGCTCGTCGTCGCGGCGCAGGTGGGTGGCGATGCGCGCGAGTTCTGGGGTTTCGGCGGGTGGCTCCACGGCTGGCGGCTCCGGCACAACGGGCACGTCCGGTTCCGCGGGGACGCGCTGCGGCAGCACCGCCGACGTGTCGGGCCGTCGCCCGCCGTCGGCGGGCTCGACCGGCGACGCCGGGTCGGGGGCGGATCGGCGAGCCGCGTAGGGAGGGGAGGACGCGGGTGACGGCCGGTCGTGACGCCCGGGGCCGCTGGCGGCGGAGGCCGGACCGGCACTGGCCGAGGGAAGCGGGGCACCGGCGAGGGAGGGACCGGCCGCCGTCGGGGCGGCAGCAGTCGGCTCGGCGGGCGACGGCTCGGGCGGCTCGGGGGTCGCCGGTCGGAGCCGGAACGGTGCGGTCGGCCGGACCGGGCCGGTCGACTCACCCGCGTCGCTCGCCCGGGGAGAGGTCGCCGGCCGGGTAGCCGGCCAGGAGGGACGCTCGGCCGGAGCTGCCGGGATGCGGCCCTCGGACCAGTCGGGTCGCTCGGCCGCCACGGGTGTCGGCGATCCACCGGCCCACGAGGGCCGCTCGGCCACCGGACGGACGGGTGTCGCCGGTGGCGGCGCATCGGTCAACGCCGGCGGTGGGCCGGCGGGCGCCGGCGGCGGATCGACCGGCGCGGGCGGATCGACAGGTGCCGGGCCCGCCCAGGACGGGCGCGTACTCGCCGAAGTGCCGCCGGGCGTCGGATCGCCAGCCCAGGACGGGCGCGACGGCGGGACGCTGGTCGGCGTCGGGTCCGGGCCACCAGCCCAGGAGGGGCGGGGCGGCGGCGGGAGGGCCGATGCCGGGCCGGCCCAGGACGGGCGCGACGGCGGGGCGCTGGCCGGCGTCGGGTCCGAGCCGCCAGCCCAGGAGGGGTGGTCAGCGGCCGGCGGGCCACTGGTCGGCTCGGCGCGAGCGGCACCGCCCGACGCGGACCCTCCGGCCCACGACGGACGCTCAACGGCCGGCGGACCACTCGTGGGGGGAGACCCCCCAGCCCAGGAGGGGCGCTCAACAGCCGGCGGGCCGCCGGTCGGGGTGGGGGCGCCGGCCCAGGAGGGGCGCTCGGCGGCGGGCGGCGCAGTGCGTGGGGGAACGGGCGGGCCGCTGGTCGGGGTGGGGTCCGTGCCGCCCGCGCGAGGCGACGGGTCGGCCGCCGCGCTGACCGGGGCCGGCGCGGCCCAGGACGGGCGGGCCGCGGGGAGCCCGCTGGTCGGCTCGGGCGTCGGCCCACCGGCCCAGGAGGGCCGCTCGGCCGGCTCGGGCCGGGAGACTTCCGGAGGCACGCTGGTCGGAATCGCGGCCGGACGTTCACCGGCCCAGGACGGGCGCGTGGGCGTGCCGCGGTTGGCGTCCGCCTCGGCCTGGGGGGCGTCCCGGGTGACGTCGTACGCGCGGGGCGGCTCGGCGGGCACCGGCTCGTACGGACGGGTCGGCTCGGCGCGCACCGGCTCGTACGGCAGGTGGGGCTCGGCGACCCAGCCCGGGGTGGACTCGTCCCGCGCCGGTCGGCCGGCTGGCTCGCCGTCCTGGCGGGACCAGGGCGGCGCCCACCCACTGCCCCAGCTCGGGCGGTTCCAATTGGGCCCGGACCAGTCCGGCTCGATGGAAGGAGACTCACCCGCTCGGTGCGTGTCCCCGGTGGGGCGCTCCGGCTCGGGGTCGTCGCCGCGCCCGGTGGCACGCCCCGACTCGGCCGACGCCTCGGCTGCGGGCGGGACCTGCCAACCGCGGGAAACGGCCGGTTGATCGTCGACGGCCGGCCGTTCGCCGGTGGGCGCGCGGAGACCGGGCGGAACCTCGAAACCCGAGGCCGCCGTGCCGACGGGCGGCACCTGGATGGCGGCTGGCGCCGTGCTGGGCAGACCGGGGTCGGCCCAGCGGACGCTGCGCGGCGCGGCAGGGTCGGTGGTGGAGTGCCGGGGCGGGCCGGTGTCGGCCTCCCCCGCCCCCGGCTCCGCGGCCGGCGCGGGACGCTGGGCGGGCACCACCAGCCGGCCCCCGCCCACGTCGGGCCGGTCCTCGGCGGTCCGCCCGGGCGGCGCGCTCACCGGCGTCTGGCGGCCCGACGCGGCCCCGCCGTTGAGGTGCGCGACGCCGTTGATCTCCGCATCGCCGTGGCGGACGCCGTTGATCTCGCTGTCGCCGCTGCTCTCGCTGTCGCTGTCGA
Source organism: Micromonospora sp. NPDC005237 (assembly GCF_040607775.1). Lineage (NCBI taxonomy): Bacteria > Bacillati > Actinomycetota > Actinomycetes > Micromonosporales > Micromonosporaceae > Micromonospora > Micromonospora sp. NPDC005237. Next base: position 60,045 of record NZ_JBEXHJ010000004.1, read on the forward strand.
TCTCGGCCTCGTCGTGGTGGACACCGTTGGTGTGGTGGCCGTTGACCCGGGCCGGCCGCTCGGAGTCACCGGTCAGCCCGGGCAGAGGCGCGGGCAGGTCGCCGTGCCTGGTGGAGGAGGCGCGCCAACCGGACGCGGGGGGTCGCTGCCACGGTGGTGCCTGCTCCCCGGCCGCCTCGCGCTCGACAGACGGGGACCACCCGCCCGTCGAGGGCGCCCACCCGCTGCCGGAGCGGCCCGGGTCGTCGTGCTGACCCGTTCCGTCACCGTGCTCTCCCGGGGTGGCGGCTCCGGGTTGCCCTGTTTCACTCACCGCGCGCTCCTTGGTCGCCCTCGCTGAGGCTACCGTGTGGGGAGAGTGGCGATAAGTTACAGCGGCGGGCCATTTCCACGACGCGGTCGAGGGCCGCCCCGGTCTGGGGGGAAAATGCCGGCCCGTACGGAGAACTCGGAGGATCCCATGACCGCTGTGGGGAACGGCGCACAGACTGCTGGCAGGCCCACCCGCCTGCCCCGCTCCGCGCGCCGTAAGCAGCTGCTCGCGGCGGCGCAGGAGGTATTCGTCGCGCAGGGCTACCACGCCGCGGCGATGGACGACATCGCCGAGCGGGCCGGGGTTTCCAAGCCGGTGCTCTACCAACACTTCCCGGGAAAGATGGACCTCTACCTGGCCCTGTTGGACACGCACTGTGACGCCATCGTCGCTCAGGTGCACGAGGCGATGCGCGGCACCAGCGACAACAAGGAGCGGGTCAGCGCGTCGGTGCGCGCGTACTTCGACTTCGTCGATCACGAGAGCGAGGCGTTCCGCCTCGTCTTCGAGTCGGACCTGCGCAACGACCCGGCGGTGCGGCAGCGGGTGGAGCGGGTCGAGCAGGGCTGCATCGCGGCGATCACCGACACGATCATCTCGGACACCGGCGTGAGCCGGTCGCACGCCGAGTTGCTCGCCTCCGGGCTGGTCGGCGCGGCGGAGACCGCCGCGCAGTTCTGGCTGGCCGGTGGCCGGCAGGTGCCGAAGGCGGAGGCCGAGGCTCTGGTGGCGGCGTTGTCCTGGCGGGGCATCGCGAGCTTCCCGCTGCAAGGTGAGTCAGCCTGACCGCCGACCCCGTGATCGGATAGCCTTCGCAGGGCGGTTATCGCCCCAGTTGAGGAGGCACAGTGGAGGTCAAGATCGGCGTGCAGTACGCGCCGCGCGAGCTGGTTCTGGACAGCGCGCAGTCGCCGGCCGAGATCGAGCAGATCGTGACCGACGCCTTCGCCGGCAACGGCGGCACGCTCTCCCTGACCGACGAGAAGGGCCGGCGGGTCATCGTTCCGGTCGAGAAGGTCGCCTACGTCGAGATCGCCGAGGCGTCCCCCCGAGCGGTCGGTTTCACCGTTCGCTGACCGGTCCGGCCGTCGCGGCAGGTAGGCGTTTCCAGGCCACCTGCCGCGGGCCGGTTCCGCGCCCGACGGGTGGCGGTCAGTTGTTCAGTCCGGCGACCGCCATTCGCGCGGTGTGTGCGGCGGTGAGCCTCCCGAACAGCCCCGGCACGTCGACCCGGTCGCCCCGCGCGATCAGCGCGGTGAGTGCGGCCCGTTCGGCGGCGACGCGGCCGGCCTGGGACAACGCCTCGCCGACCAGCCGCCGGGCCCACATGGAGAGCCGACCGGCCACCCGGGGATCGGCGGCGACGGCCACCCGGATCTCGGCGACGGCGAACTCCGCGTACCGGGAGTCGTGCAGCACGTCCAGCACCAGCGCCCGGTCGGGCTCGTCCAGCGCGTCGGCGATCTCCCGGATGAAGTCGTCGGTGATCGCGTCGCCCACGTACGCCTTGGTGACCACCTCCGCCCAGTCCCGCGGCTCGGTGGAGTCGTGGTACGCCTGCAACGGCTGCACGTACGGCGTCATCGCCTCCTCCGGCGGCACACCCAGCGCGGTGAGCCGGTCGGCGAGCCGGCGGTAGTTGCCGATCTCGGCCGCGGCCATCTGGTTCAACGCGGCACGTCGGTGCAGGTCGGGGGCGAGTCGCGCGTCACCGGCCATGCGTTCGAAGGCGAGCAGCTCACCGAAGGCGACCAGGCCCAGCAGGTCGGCGACGGCGGGACCGGGGGTGGTCGGCGCGGACACGAGCGCAGGCTACCGTGCGGGACGGGCGCCGGGTGGCCCGTGCGGGGCACGGACGAGCGCCCAAGGAAGTGTGGCGCAGGTCACATTCGATGGCCCCGCGTGCCGGCTGGCCGACCGGGAATCGGGACGTGAGCTTGCCTGTTCAGGTAGCATAGAGCAGTTGCCGTGGGCGCCGATCTGATCGAAAGCTCAGCCCGCGGCGCGCGTGCGGCCCGGTCCGGCTCGGCACTCTGCCGCCGACCGTGTGGCCCGCGTCATACCGAACGCGCCCTGAGGACGAGACGGGGCGCACCCACGAGAGGGCACCCCCACATCCACATGAGCGAGCTGACTCAAGATCTGATGGACGGCCAGGAACTGGCCCCCACCGCCCCGGTTCGACCCGAGGCTCCCACCTTCGCCGCCCTCGGCGCCCGCGAGGAGACCGTCGAGGCGCTGGCCGCGGCCGGCATCACCCGCGCGTTCGCCATCCAGGAGTACGCGATCCCGATCGCGCTGCGCGGCGTCGACCTGATCGGCCAGGCGCCCACCGGCACCGGCAAGACCCTCGGCTTCGGCGTACCGCTGCTGGAGCGGGTCTTCGCGCCGAACGAGGGCAGCGACGGCGTCCCCCAGGCGCTGGTCGTCGTCCCCACCCGTGAGCTGGGCATCCAGGTCGCCAAGGATCTGGCCGCCGCCGGCCGGACGCGCGGCGTCCGGGTGCTGCCGATCTACGGTGGCGTGGCGTACGAGCCCCAGATCGACGCGCTCCGCAAGGGCGTCGAGATTCTGGTCGGCACCCCGGGCCGACTGATGGACCTGCAGAAGCAGAAGCACCTCCGACTGGACCGGGTGCACGCGCTCGTCCTCGACGAGGCCGACCGGATGCTCGACCTGGGCTTCCTCGACGACGTCGAGAAGATCCTAGCGATGCTTCCGGAGGACCGGCAGACGATGCTGTTCTCGGCGACCATGCCGGACCCGATCGTCACCCTGTCCCGGCGTTTCCTGCGCCAGCCGATGACGATCCACGCCGGGCACACCGCCGAGACCGGGCCGTCGCCGCAGACCCAGCAGCTGGTCTACCGCACCCACTCGATGAACAAGGTCGAGGTGGTGGCGCGCATCCTCCAGGCCGAGGGGCGCGGGCTGACCATGATCTTCACCCGCACCAAGCGGGCCGCCGACCGGGTCGCCGAGGATCTCGACTTCCGCGGGTTCGCGGTCGCCGCGGTGCACGGTGACCTCGGTCAGGGCGCCCGTGAGCGGGCGCTGCGGGCGTTCCGCGCCGGCAAGATCGACATCCTGGTCGCCACCGACGTGGCGGCCCGTGGGCTCGACGTCACCGGCGTCACCCACGTGATCAACTACGACTGCCCGGAAGACCAGGACACCTACACCCACCGGATCGGTCGTACCGGCCGGGCCGGGGCGACCGGCGTCGCGGTGACCTTCGTCGACTGGGACGACATGCCGCGCTGGCGGATCATCGACAAGACCCTCGGTCTGGAGATGCCGGAGCCGCCGGAGACGTACCACACGTCGCCGCACCTCTACACCGACCTGCACATCTCCACCGAGGTCAGCGGCACCCTGCCCACTGCCGAGCGCACCCGGGCCGGGCTGTCCGCCGAGATCGAAGAGGATCTGGGCGGGACGACCCGCTCCCGCCGGGGCGACAGCGGCGGTCGGGGCCCTCGACGCGGTGAGAGCCGCGGCGACGGCCGGGGTGAGCGCCGTGGCCGTGGCGACGGCCGCCGGGACCGCACCGACGCCGGCACGCCGGCCGCCGAGGCACCCACGGACGCCGCCGGCGACGACGCCAGCCGCACCCCGCGCCGCCGGCGTCGCCGCCGTGCTGGCGAGACGGTGGCGGGCGAGCCGACCGCGGTGATCTCGGCGGACGCGGCACCTGCCGAGCCGGCCTCCGCCGCCGCCGAGGGCGAGGCGTCGAAGCCGCGCCGCCGCCGGCGCAGCCGTGGTGGCGGTTCCGGCGCGGGTACGCCGGCCGAGGCGACCGCGGACTGACGCAGCGAGATTCACCCGACATCCCCCGCACCGCCTCAGCGCGGTACGGGGGATGTCGCCTTCCCACCCCACCTGCCGAAAATGGAACGATGCCGGAACCACTGGATGCCGCCCTGACCGAGGTTCGTGCACTGCTGCTCGACCCCGCGCTGACCCGGGCGGTCGCCGCCGGGCGCCGCCGCGGACACCGACCCACGGTAGTGCGGGCCGAGCTGCGTCCGGTGACGCTCAAGGCCGGCCCGCGGTTGCAGATCGCCACCTCCGACGGCGCGCGCCCGCACACCCGCAACGTCGCCCCCGGTCCCGAGGCCGCCGTGGCGGTCGACGAACTCCTGGCCGAGCCCTTCGGCAACTGGCACGTGGAGACGGCCGACGCGACCCTCCAACTGCGGGTGACCAAGTCCGGTGAGGCGCAGGTGCACCGGGCCGCGACGACCCGACCGGCGGCGACGCCGAGTGGTAACGACCGAGCCAAGGAATACCTGCTCGACCCGGGCGACCCGATCTTCGCGGAGATCGGCGGCTCGGCGGCCAAGCGCCGCCAGGTCGACGCGTTCCTGCGCGCTCTGGCCGCGACCCTGCCCGCCGATCTGACCGGCCCGCTGCGGGTGGTCGACCTGGGCTGCGGCAACGCCTACCTGACCTTCGCCGCGTACCGCTACCTCGCCAGTCGCGGGCTCGACGTCGAGCTGATCGGCGTGGACGTCCGGGAGGACCAGCGGCGGCGCAACACCGAGTTGGCGCAGCGACTGGGCTGGGCCGACAAGGTCAGCTTCGTCGCGGGCACGATCGCCGAGGCCGTTGTCGACCCCGCCCCGGATCTGGTGCTGGCGCTGCACGCCTGCGACACCGCCACCGACGAGGCGCTGGCCCGCGCGGTGCGCTGGGAGGCCCGCTGGGTGCTCGCCGCGCCGTGCTGTCACCACGACCTGGCCAAGCAGCTACGCGCCCAGCCCACCCCGGCGCCGTACGAGCTGTTGACCCGGCAGGGCATTCTGCGCGAACGCTTCGCCGACGTGCTCACCGATGCGCTGCGCGCGGGGCTGCTGCGGGTGCACGGGTACCGGGCCGAGGTGGTGGAGTTCGTCGACTCCCAGCACACGCCCCGCAATCTGCTGATCCGAGCCCGCCGGAGCGGCACCGCCGACCCCCGACAGGCGGAGTACCGCGAACTCGTCGACCAGTGGCGGGTCACACCCCGGCTGGAGACCCTGCTCGCCGCCGACGAGCCGCCCGCCGTCTAGGAGCCCAACCGCTGGCCGGCGGTACGCGGTCACCGCCGGCCGGCCCCGGCCGTCGCCGTGGACTCGGTTTCAGCGTCGGCGGTCGCCGTTGTTGCCCCGGTCCCGGACGCCGGAGCGGTCGAAGACCGACACCCGGTCCCCGCTGTGGCGCAGGGCTGGGCGGTCGTCCTCACCCGCGCTGCTCGGGAAGGGCACCACCTTTCCCGAGCTCTCGGCGTTGCCGGCGGCCGTGAACGCGTTCCAGGAGATGTCGACGAGCAGCTTCTTCGTCTCGGCGTGTCGGATGGCGGCGTTGCGTTGCAGCGCCATCCGGGCGCCCAGCACCACCGCGACCAGTGTGGTGGTGATCGCGCCGGTGGCGGCCAGCACGTGGGCGCCGGTCGCCGTGCTGGTGCGCAGCACCAGGACCAGCAACCAGATCCAGAACCCGGCGGCGAAGACGCCGGCCTTGGCGACGAAGAAGAGGCTCACCGCACCGGGCTGGTACGGCAGCGGACGGCTCGATTCGGCCATGGTGCTCCTCGGCGGTGGTCCGGGCGATCGGCGGCACGCGCGCGTGCGCCGTGCCGGGACGGGCACCGAGCTTAGTGTAAGAACGACGATGATCGCTGGGTGCCGGTACGAATACTGCCCGAGTTGGAGTCTCATCGATGGGACAGTTTGTGCGGTCAGTCAGTGGTTTCCGGTTCCCGGCGTACTACGCTCGGGAGGCACATCTTCCCAGTGCTCGGCCGGGAGGGAAAGACATACTGGAATGGGTTCCGCAGACGTGTCACCGCAGATGGCGTTCGCCCGCTTCGTCCGGCGCGCCATCGACGACGCTCGCGACGAGCGCGGATGGACCGTGACTGATCTTGCCTCGCACACGGGCGTGGGCCGTTCCACAGTGTTCCGTTGGCTCGCCGGTGACTGGCAGGATTACCCCGAGTTGGCCAAGGTACGCGGCTTCTGCGCCGCGCTGGATCTGCCGGTGGCTGCCGCGTTCCGGGCGCTCGGGCTGCCCGACGCGGGCTCGGTGCCCCGGCGCCGCAGCGATGACGGCCCGGTCGAGGCCGACGTCCGGGCCATCCTCGACCGCCTGGCCGATCCCACCGTCCCAGCCGAGGAAAAGCACCACATCCGCGACCTCCTCCGCTACCTGGCCCGCCGCCCCACCCGCCGAGCCGGCTAACCCCTTACCCCCTCACCCTCACCCCCACCCCTCCGCGCGTCGATCATGAAGTTATTGCCGCGACACGCCGACGCGAGTGGCAATAACTTCATGATCAACGGGGGTGGCCCCCGGGGGGCGGGCGGGAGGCCGGGGGTCAGGGGACCGTCAGGGTGAACTCGGCGGTGTGGACCTTGTTGGCTACCTGGAAGTCGAGGTAGAGGCGATAGCGGCCCGGGCCCGGGGTGGTCAGCCAGAACTTCACCTGGCCGTCGGCCAGCTCCGGTTCGGGGTGCACGTGCAGGTAGCCCAGGTCGCCCTCGCGCAGCGCCACCAGGTGACCGTACGCCCCGAGGTAGCGCTCCAGCACCGCGTCACCGTCCGCGCCGTCGATCCGGAAGGTCAGCGGCACCGTGACACCGGCCTGCGGGCTGCCCTGGTAGGCGACGCTGAACCCGTCCACCGTCGTCGAGGTCGCCGGGCCGGGCAGCAAACGCGGCTCGTACGTGCCCGGCACGACCAGGTCCACCCCGAGGGTCAGCGCGCTCTGGCCGCCGTTGTCGGCGACCACCGTGAAGTCGGCGTACGCCCGCCAGACGCCGGGCTGCGCGAGGGTCACCGGCACCGTCCAGGTGCCGTCCGCCGCCATGGTCGGGTGCAGATGCTGGTAGCCCGTCAGGTCCCGACGGACCACGATGAGGTGCATCGGCTTGTCGTGCACGACGGCGAACCGGGTGACCGGGCGGCGTTGCACGTCGCGTACCTGAAAGCGGAGCTGCCCGGGGCGGCCGGCCGGAAACTCGGTGGCCAGGGGGACGAGCGTGTATCCGGCCGAGCTGACCGACAGACCGCCGGGCTCGGCGGCCGCGCCCTGGTCGGCGCCCGTCACGGACCCGTGGTCGTGGGCCCCGGTGCCCGGCGGGTGGGTGTGGTCGGCGGTCAGTGCCGCAGCGCTGCTGCCGCCGGTGGTGGTGGTGCCGTTCATGCGACCGAGGCCGAACCCGAGCAGCACGGCGAGCACCAGCCCGCCGACCACCAGCGCCAGCCGGACCGTGCTCCGGTCCGGCACGGTGGCGGCCTGCTCAGGCACCGCCAGCGTCCAGCACGTAGCCGGCCTCGTCGACGGCCGCCCGCACCGACTCGTCGGGCAGCGGGCTGTCGCTGGTCACCGTCGCGGTGCCGGAGGCCAGGTCGACCTGGACCTGCCGCACACCGGGCAGCGCCGACAGCTCGTCGGTGACCGCACGCACGCAGTGCGCGCAGGTCATGCCGGTCACGGCGTACGCGCGGGTGACGGGCTGCTGATCGGTCATGCGGCCACCGTACCGCCGCGCCCGGCCAGCCCTGACCGACGCCGGGGCGGCGTGGCGACCGTCGCAATCCGCGCGGCCCGGGAACTTTCCGCCCCGCAGCCGCCCACCGACCTCCGCGATCGCGAACGGCGGCTCAGCCGGCCACGGCCAGAGCGAGCGGGAGCACGTCGGGAGCACCGGCCCGCCGCAGCGCGCGGGTCACCATCGTCATCGTCCAACCCGAGTCGACCAGGTCGTCGACGAGCAGCACCGGCCCCTCCAGCGCGGCCAGCGCGTCGGCCAGGTCGGCCGGCACGGTGAAGGCGTCGTGCAGCGCGCGTACCCGCTGGGCGCTGTTGCCGCGCGGCCCGCCGGGGCCGTCCGGGCCGGTCGGGGTGACCGCGCCGAGCAGCGGCAGCCGGCCCACGGCGGCGATCCGCTCGGCCAGCGAGCCGACCAGCCGGGGCCGCCGGCGGGAGCCCACCGCGACCACGCCGACCGGGCGGCGGGGCCACGGATCGTCGCCGTGCGCCCACGCCTTCAGCACCTCGACCACCGCGCCGGCGACGTCGTCGGGCACCGGCACGTCGGGCGCCTCCGGGCCCACCAGCTCCCGCAGCCGGCCACCCCAGCCCAGGTCGGAGAGGCGCCCGACCGCACGGCCGGGCAGCGCCTGCTCCGCGGGGGCGATCCGGCCCTTCAGGGGTACGCCCACCGCGTCCAGCCCGGTCGGCCAGAGCTTCTTCGGGGCGATCTCCACGCCGGGGCGACCGAGGAAGGTCTGCGCGGCGGCGAGCGCTGCCGTCGACACGTCGGCGGCGAAGAGCGGGTCGGCGCACCTGTCGCACCGGCCGCAGTCGGTCGCGGCGGTGTCGTCGAGGCGTTCGCGTAGATACCGCATCCGGCAGTCGGACGTCGACGCGTACTCCCGCATGGCCTGTTGCTCGACGGTGCGCGCCTCGGCGACGCGGCGCAACCGGGCCTCGTCGTAGACCCAGGGCTCGCCGGTGGCGAGCCAGCCACCGCGCACCCGGCGGACCGCGCCGTCCACGTCGAGCACCTTGAGCATCAGCTCCAGGCGGGCCCGGCGCAGGTCGACGAGGGGTTCGAGGGCCTGGGTGGAGAGCGGACGGTCGGTGTGCAGGGCGGCCAGCACGGCGCGGACCTGCTGCTCCGGCGGGAACGCCAGCGAGGCGAAGTAGCGCCAGATCGCGGCGTCCTCGACACCGGGCAGCAGCAGCACCTCGGCGTGCTCGACGGCGCGGCCGGCCCGGCCGACCTGCTGGTAGTACGCGATCGGCGAGGGTGGTGCGCCGAGGTGGACGACGAAGCCCAGGTCGGGCTTGTCGAAGCCCATGCCGAGCGCGCTGGTCGCGACCAGCGCCTTGATCTTGTTGTCGAGCAGGTCCTGCTCGGCGGCCCGCCGGTCGGCGTCGTCGGTCTGCCCCGAGTACGAGGCGACCGGATAGCCCCGCGACCGCAGGAACTCGGCCGTCTCCCCCGCTGCCGCGACGGTCAGCGTGTAGACGATGCCGGACCCGGGCAGCTCGTCCAGGTGGTCGGCGAGCCAGGCCAGCCGGTGCGCCGGGCTGGGCAGGTCGAGGACGCCGAGGCGCAGCGACTCGCGGTCCAGCGTGCCGCGCAGGACGAGCGCGTCGCCCAACTGCTCGGCCACGTCCTGGGTGACCCGGGCGTTGGCGGTGGCGGTGGTGGCCAGCACGGGCGTGCGCTCGGGCAGGTTGGCGAGGAACGTGCGCAGCCGCCGGTAGTCCGGTCGGAAGTCGTGCCCCCAGTCGGAGACGCAGTGCGCCTCGTCGACCACCAGCAGCCCGGTGGTCGCGGCCAGCTTCGGCAGCACGCCGTCGCGGAAGTCCGGGTTGTTGAGCCGCTCCGGGCTGATCAGCAGCACGTCCACCGCGCCGGCCTGGATCTCGGCGGTGATCTCGTCCCACTCGTCGAGGTTCGCCGAGTTGATCGTGCGAGCCCGGATGCCGGCCCGCGCGGCGGCCTCCACCTGGTTGCGCATGAGCGCCAGCAGCGGCGACACGATGACGGTGGGGCCGGCCTGGTCGGCCTGCCCGCTGTCGCGCAGCAGGGCGGTGGCCACGAAGTAGACGGCTGATTTGCCCCAACCGGTGCGCTGCACGCAGAGCACCCGTCGCCGGTCGACGACCAACGCCTCGATGGCCCGCCACTGATCCTCGCGCAGTCGGGCGTGCTCACCGGCCAGCCGGCGCAGCACCGCCTCGGCCCGCTCCCGTACCGCCGCCCGTTCGTCGCCCATCCGGCATTTCTACCAGCTGGGGCGGACATCCCCTCCGGCCTGTTGCGGCGGAGAGCTGGTCTGCTGGGGCGGAGAGCTGGTCTGCTGGGGCGGAGGGCTGGTCTGCTGCGGGTGGGCGGCGGTCTGCTGCGGGAGCACGGTCGTCGGGCCCGGCGTCGGGGCAAGGAAGACGAGGTGGTCGCGGAGGGAGTCGGTGAGCAGCAGCGGGAGCAGACAGCGAGCGGCCAGGTCCTCCATCGAACCGAACGGGCCACGCAGCCAGCGGTCCACCACCACCTGCCGGGCCTGCTCGGCGGTGATCCCGGGCAGCTCGGCGATCGTCGTCTCGGGGACCGCGTTGACGTCCACCAGGCCCCCGTCGTCGAAGGTACGGGGCAGGTCGGGCCGGCCGATGCGCAACTCATGCCGCGCCGCCGGGTAGTGGTACAGCAGGTAGCGGGCCTGCTCACGGCGGACCCGGCGCTCGTCGGCGACCGCCCCGGCCGGCGCCGCGCCCCGGCCGGTGATCGCTGACCAGATCGCACCGTTGAGCAGGAGCGTGTGCAGGACGCCGAGCAGCCAGGTGAGCAGCCAGGTGATGATCGCGACGACGTCGACGGCAGTCACGTCGTCCGAGTCACCGGAGCCGACCATGCCGATGAACGCGACCATCACCGACAGGTAGCCGAGGGAGGCGAGCCCGTGTCGCCAGCTCCGTCGCCACACCGCGTAGACCAGCACCACCAGCCACGTGAGCAGGCCGAAGGAGAGCACCCCGATCAGCGCGGCGACGATCGCGGTGCTGATGCTGACCCACCGCCGCGCCCGCCGGGGTGGGGTGCCACGCACCGGGTACTCGTCCCGCGGCATCGGCGGGAACGCGGTGGGCGGCGGAACGGCGGCCGGCGGCGGGAACGCGGCCGGCGGCGGAACGGGCGGCGGAACGGCGGAGACCGGGTCGGCTGGGTGGCCTGACTCGGCTGCCCGCTCCTGGGCCGGCACCACCGCGACGGATCCCGCGGTCGCGGGCAGGGGTGACTCCGGCTCGTTCGCCGGCTTTTCCACCACCAGTGTCGGGTCGGCGCGCAGTATCCGCCCGTGCAGCACGCGGAGAGCCTCACCCGGCTCGATGCCGTACTCCTCGCGGAGCAGGTCCGCGAATTCCCGGTACGCGGCGAGTGCCTCCGCCTGCCGCCCACTGCGGTAGAGCGCCAGCATGAGCTGGTGCCGTAGCCGTTCCCGGACCGGGAACTCGGCCACCAGCTCCACCAGCTCCCCGGCCATCTCGCGGTGCCGCCCGAGGTCCACCATCAGCTCGGCCCGGGTCTCCAGCGCCACGGCCCGCAGCTCCACCAACCGCTGCCGGGCCGCCTCGAAGACCGGCCCGGTGAAGCCGGCGAACGGTTCCCCCTGCCACAGGGCCAGGGCTGCGGCCAGCTCGGTCACCGCGTCGGTGGCACGGCCCTCCGCGCGGCGTTGTCGGGCGCGGTGCACCCCCCGCTCGAAGCGGACCGCGTCCACCGCCTCGGGGCTGACCCGGAGCAGGTAGCCGGCGTCGGTGAGGCTGAGCACCTGTCCCGGCGTACGCGGCGACCGGTCCGGTTCCAGCACCCGGCGCAGCCCGGCCACGTACTTCTGCACCACGTTCGGGCCGTTGGCGGGCGGGTCCTCCGGCCAGACCGCCTCGACGATCTGCCCGGTGGAGACCGAGCGGCCGGCGGAGAGCAGCAGTACGGCGAGCACCGCGCGCTGCTTGCCGGGACCGAGGTCGATCTCCCGGTCGGCGTACCAGGCCCGCTGAGGCCCGAGGATCTCGAAACGCAGCTGTCCTGACATGCGAGTTTCCGCTCCTGACACCCCCGCGAGCGCCGGACGGCAGTGCCCGGCAGCCGGACGGCAGCATATCGGCAGCCGAACCGCCGTGCCGGCCGGCAGCATCGTCGTCGGCAGAAGCCAGGCAGCGAGAAAGAGAAGTGCGATGACACAGGCAACGGGCACCGCCGGCACCATCCGACGGACGGTCGGTACGGCCGCCGCCGTGCTGGCCGCGACCACCCTGCTCGCGGGTTGCGGGTCGAAGAGCGAACCGGCCGCGGCGCCACAGAGCAGCCCGTCCGCCAGCCCGAGCGTCAGTCCGAAGGAGGCGCTCCTCGACGCCGTCCCGGACGGCACCGAGGGGGCGTTCCGGTTGAGCGGCAAGGACGCGTCGAGCACCGTCGACGGCCGGGTCGACCCGGCGGCGAAGGGACTCGAACTCAACATGGTCATGCCGCCGGACTCCGACGGCATCGCGTTGAAGATGTCGTTCCTGGTGATCGAGGAGCAGTACTGGGTGAAGGTGAAGCTCAGCGGCCGTCCCGGCCTGCCGAAGTTCCCCGACAAGTGGATGAAGCTGGACCGCGCGAAGCTGACCGACGCCGAGAGCGTCCCGTCCTACGACGGTGTGGACCAGGGCAACGCCGGTCCGCTGATCCAGGCGGCCACCTCGGTCGAGGAGAAGAGCCCCGGTCAGTACGTCGGGTTCATCGACGTGAGCGAGCCGGAGGCGTCGAAGGCGCTGGAGGAGGGCGAGGCGGCGGCCCTCGGGGAGGCCGCCAAGAAGGTGCCGTTCACCGCGGTGGTCGGCGCGGACAAGCACCTGGCCTCGCTGACGTTGAAGATGCCGGCCGCCGGCAAGGCGAAGGCGTACGACTACGTCGTCAAGTACGCCGACTACGGCAGCGCGCCGAAGATCAGCGTGCCGACCGGCGCCGCCGCCACGAAGGCGCCGGCGATGGCGTACGAGTTGTTGAACGGCTGATCGGCTGACCCACGACGCAGAGGGCGGCGGCCACACGGGGGGCCGCCGCCCTGTCGTCGTCCGCGGACAGTGGCGTGCTGAGTGCGCTGCGGGTCGGCGTGGCGTGCTCAGCGGCCGAGGACCGAGCCGCCGTTGACGCCGAGGACCTGGCCCGTCACGTAACCGGCGGCGGGGCTGGCGAGATAGCGGACCGCCTCGGCGATGTCGTCGGGCACCCCGGCCCGCCCGACCAGGGTCGCCGCGACCCGCTTCGCGTGCCCCTCGGCGGTCATCCGGTCACCGAAGAACTCGGTCTCGGCGACGTAGCCGGGGCTCACCACGTTGACCGTGATCTGCTCCGGGCCGAGCTGCGCGGCCAGGTCGTACGCCCAGCCGTGCAGGGCCGCCTTCGCCGCCGAGTACGGCCCACCGCCACCGCGCTGGGCGGCGATCGAGCTGACCAGGATCACCCGCCCGCCGGGCCGCCGCAGAGCCGGCCGTAGCGCCTCGGTCAGCAGCACGGCGGTGAGCACGTTGGCGTCGAGGTTGGCCCGCCAGTGCGCGGCGGTGCCGGCCAGCGTGTCGGTGTCCCCGGCCAGGTAACCGCCGGCGTTGTTGACGACCACGTCGACCGGCCGGTCACCGACCGCCGCGAGGACCGCGTCGACCTGCCCGGGTTGGGTCAGGTCCGCGGTCACGGCGGTGACCGCGTCCGGCCGACCGCAGTCGGCGGAGATCCGCTCGGCGGCGGCCGTCAACACGTCCGCCCGCCGCCCGACGATCAGCACGTCGTACCCGTCCCGGGCGAACGAACCCGCGACGGCCACCCCGATCCCGGTCCCACCCCCACTGACAACCGCAACCCGTGAGTCCATCTGTCTGCCTCCCCATCCACAGAACCCCGTCGATCATGAAGTTATCGCCATCCGCGACGGCGTGTCGTGGCAATAACTTCATGATCGACAGAGGGGTCAGCGTGGGGGGCGGAGGGATCTGGTCAGGTGGGCCAGGCGGGGGGCGAGGCTCGTGATGCCTCCGGGGAAGAAGTAGACGGCCAGGATGAAGACCGTGCCCAGGACGAACAGGGGCTGGCTCAGCGGGTGACTGAGGACGGCCGGCAGGTTGTCGACCGCGTCGCTCGTGCCGAACGCGGTGAGCCGGTGGTCCAGGTACATGTAGAGGACCCCACCGAGCACCGGCCCCCACCGGGTGCCCGGCCCGCCGAGCACCACCATGACCAGCAGCGACAGGGTCAGCTCGGACGAGGTGATGTGCGGCGACGCGCCGCCGACGATCAGGACGTAGACCACCCCGCCCGTCGACGCCAGCCCGCCGGCCAGGGTGAACGCCACCAGCTTGTAGCGGTACGGGTCCAGCCCGAGCACGCCGATCCGCCGCTCGTCGTCACGCAGCCCGGCGAGCACCCGACCGGTCGGCGACCCGCTCACCCGGTGCACCACGAACACCACAAGCGTCAGGTACGCGAGCGCCAACCAGTACAGGTTGACCGTGTTGGTCACCCCGACCAGCCCGGCGGGCAGCCCGGACACGTCCAGCGGCAGACCCTCCTCGCCGCCGGTGAGCCCGCCGAAGTCCCGGGCCACCAGGATCGCGCCGACCTGGGCGAAGGCGAGGGTGACCATGGCGAAGGCGATGCCCACGGTCCGCAGCGCCACCGCGCCGAGCAGCGCCGCGAGGATGGTTCCCCCGGTGATGGTCAGCAGCGCCGCCTGCCACAGCGGCAGGCCGGCCCGGGTGACCAGGATGTCGGTCCCGTAGACACCGGCGGCGAAGTACAGCGCGTGCCCGAAGGAGAGCATCCCGGTCCGGCCGAAGAGCAGGTCGTACCCGGCCGCCAGCCCGCCGAAGATCAGGCAGATGGCGAGCAGTTGCAGGGTGCCGGGTGAGTTGACCGGCCCCTCGAAGATCCCCGGCAGGGAGATCGTCGAGTACGGCAGGATCGCCAGCACGGCCAGCGCGACAAGCGGCAGGAACGGGCGGACCCGGTGCCACCGCCCCCGCTGCGGGGTCAACTCGTCGGGCACCTGCGCGGGAGGCGCGTCGATCACCGTCATGCCGTTGCCACCTTTCCGGCGATGCCCTGCGGGCGCAGCAGCAGCACCACGGCCAGCAGGCCGACCACGCAGATGTCGCCCAGCCCGGACGTGCCGTAGTAGTTGACGAACTGCTGCACCAGCCCGACCACGACCGCCGCGTACGCGGAGCCGACCACCGAGCCCATCCCGCCGATCACCACCACGATGAACGCGAAGATCAGCAGCGAGCCGCCCTGCCCGGGCGAGACGGTGCCGAAGTAGACCCCGCCGAGCGCACCGGCGAGCGCGGCGGCCGCCCCACCGATCGCGAAGACCAGGGTGAACGCCTTGCGGACGTCGATGCCGAGCGCGGTCACCATCTCCCGGTTCTCCACCCCGGCCCGGATCACCAGGCCGTAGCGGGTCCACCGCAGGAACGCCAGGATCGCGCCGAGCACCAGCACCGCCGCGACGATCAGCAGCAGGCCACCGTTGGGCACCTGCGCGCCGAGGATCCCGGTCACCTGCCGGGTCCAGTCCGGCCGGGGAAACGGCCGGGCGTCCGCACCCCAGGTGGCCTGGAGCAACGCCACCCCGGCCAGCGACAGCCCGACGGTGACCAGCACCTGCTCGATGGTGCGGGAGTACAGCGGGCGGATCAGCACCAGCTCGACCAGGATCGCCACCAGCGTGCCGGCGGCCACCCCGAAGGCGACCGCGAACACGAAGCCGAACCCGTCGCCGCCGGCACCGGGCAGATTGCCCGCCGCCCACCAGGTGCCGTACGCGCCGACGCCGAGGAACAGTCCGTGCGCGAAGTTGAGCACGTCGGCCAGGCCGAAGACGAGGGACAGGCCGGACGCGACGAGGAAGTACAGCGCCGCCAGGCCCAGCCCGGTCAACGTCAAGAGGATCACGGTGCCCATCAGTGGTTCACCTCCGCCGAGCCCACACCCAGCAGCGACTTGGTCAGCGCCGTCTCCAACAGCAGCTCCCGGGCGTCGCCGGTCCAGGCCACCTTGCCGGCGGCCAGCACCACCGCGTCGCGGGCCAGCCGGCGTACCACCGCCAGGTTCTGCTCGACGAGCAGCACCGGCACCGACTCCGCGACCCGTTCCAACACCTCGGCCACCTCGGTCACCACCTTCGGCGCCAACCCCTTGGTCGGCTCGTCGACCAGCAGCAGCCGGTTGTCATTGAGCAGCACCCGCCCGATCGCGAGCATCTGCTGCTGCCCGCCGGAGAGCGAACCGGCCCGTTGGCGTCCGCGCCGGTCCAGCTCCGGAAAGAGCGCGAAGACCTTGTCGTACGCCGGGGTGGTGCCGCGCCGCTCGGCGAGCCGCAGGTTCTCCGCGACGGTGAGGCCGGCGAAGACGCAGCGGTCCTCGGGCACGTAGCCGAGACCGCCGCGGACCAGCCGGTGCGTGGGGCGGGCCAGCAGACTCTGCGCTCCCATCCGGATGGTGCCGCGGACCTCGCCGGCGGGCGGGGTGAGGCCGACGATCGCGCGCAGCGTGGTGGTCTTGCCGACCCCGTTGCGGCCGAGCAGGACGGTCACCCCGGTCGGGGCGACAGTGAAGGACACCCCCTGGAGGATGTGCAGCCCGGAGATCCGGACCGACAGGTCCTCCACGCTGAGGATCGGTTCCATCAGAGGGACTCCCCCAGGTAGGCCTCTTGCACGGTGGGGTTCGCCATCACCGTCTCCGGGGTGTCGCAGGCGAGCAGCGCGCCGTGGTGCATGACGGCGATCCGGTCGGCCAGTTCGAGGATCACGTCCATGTGGTGTTCGACCATCAGCACCGCCCGACCGCTGTCCCCGGTCAACGACTTGATGACGGCGACCAGCTCGGGCACGTCCTCGGCGCTGACGCCGGCCATCGGCTCGTCGAGCAGCATCACCCGCGGCTCACCTGCCAGCAGCAGAGCGATCTCCAGCTTGCGCTTCTCGCCGTGTGCCAGCGTGCCGGCCATCGCCGTACCCCGGTGGGCGAGGCCGACCCGGTCGAGCGCCGCGTCGGCGGCGGCGGCGACCTCCCGGTCGGCCGCCGCCCGCCGCCACAGCGCCATCGAGCCCCCGCGGTGCGCCTGCACGGCGAGCCGGACGTTCTCCCGCACGCTGAGCGAGCCGAAGACCGACGACGCCTGGAAGGTACGGCCCAGACCGAGGCGGGCCCGCCGGTGCGGCGCAAGCCCACCGATGTCCTGCCCGTCCAGGGTGATCCGACCCTCCGTGGCCCGGCGCAGGCCGGTGATCAGGTTGAACAGTGAGGTCTTGCCGGCGCCGTTCGGCCCGATCACGCCCAGGAACTCCCCGGGCGCCAGGTCGAGGTAGACGCTGTCGACGATGGCGACCTCACCGATCCGCCAGGTCAGACCGCGGGTGGCGAGCATGAATCAGCCCTTCATCGCCACGGCCGGCGGCGCGGTCTCGTCACCGGTGAGGCTCTTCTGCGCGGTCGCCGTGAAGGCGGTGCCGCTGCCGGTCAGCTTGGCCTGGAACATCGGCTGGAGCAGCGCGTGGTCGGCGGCCCGGATGGTCATCTTGCCCTTGACCCCGTCGAAGCTCCAGCCCTCCAGCGCGGTGACCATCTTGTCGACGTCGTCGCCGCCCTCCTGCACTGCGCGGACCACCATCTGGGCGGCGGCGAAGCCGTCCGGGTGGAACAGGTCGATGGTGTTCACCTTGGCCTTCAGCGCCTTGCTGGCCTCGGTGTCGGACGCACCGTCGAAGTAGTGCGACAGGAAGGAGATCTTCGCGCCGGCCGCCCCGAACGTCGGCCAGGAGGCCCGGATGTCCAGGCCGGTGACGACCGTGGTGGAGGAGAGCACACCCTGCTGGTCGAGCGTCTGCCACATCGCCGGGGCGGTCGTGCCGGCCCAGGCCACGAAGAGCAGGTCCGGCTTGGCGGCCTTGATCTGGCTGGCGAACGGCGTGAACTCGGTGGCACTGGCCGGCGCCCGGACGCTGCTCACGGTGGCGCCCGCGCTACCGATGACCGCCTTGACGGCCGCCTCGTTGGCATCGCCGAACGCGCCGTCCTGGGCGAAGACCACGACCTTCTTCCCGGCCGCGTCGCCGATGAACGACTTGGCGGTCACCACGTCCTGGTAGGACTGTCGGCCGGAGCGGAACGTGTACTTGTTCGCCCCGGTCACCGCGTCGGTCGCGGCCGGGCCGGAGATGAAGAGAACCTTGTTCTGCGCCGCGATCGGCGCGACCTGGAGCGCCACACCGGACGCGGTCGAGCCGGCAATGATCTTCGTACCCTTGCCGATCAGGTCCTTTGCGGCGGAGACCGCCTTGGCCGGGTCACCGGCGTCGTCGACCTCGGTCAGCTCGATCTTCCGGTCACCCACCTTGCCGGTGCCCTTGGTGGCGAAGTCCAACCCCGCCTTGAACCCCTCGACGTACTGCTTTCCGTAGCTGGCCAGGGCTCCCGACTGGGAGTACACCAGGCCGACCTTGACCGGCGCGGCGCTGTCGCCGCCGCCGGTGGCGGTGTCCTGCGGGCTACCACAGGCCGTTGCGGCGAGCGCCGCAGCCATCATCGTGGCGGCGGAGAGGAACGCCCGCCGCGTGTGCCGGACCGTCATCGCGACTCCAGGTGAGGACAGGATGCTGTGTTGTCGGCTCACGCTAGAAGTGACGTCACCCACGAGCTATGTGGCGGAAACACACAAGTAACAGGAAGGGGGTGGCCCGGGGTTACAGCGGGCCGCACTACCATCCTCGGCCCAGGCCTACCGATAGCCTGAAGCGCCACGGGTGGATCGACAGGTGTGTCGCCCCGAGCCATCCGCCGTCAGCCGCACGGCCCGTCGTGGTCCGCCGGGCGCGGGCACCGCCGAAGAGGCGGGCGAAGATCACCACAACATCAGGGAAGTCGCTGCCTCCGCCAGCCCCGGTGCAGCAACTTCCCCGTTGTTGCTGCATCGGGCCGCTTAGCCCCCGCAAGATCGTGCTCGATCGTTGATGTAGTGGCCTCGGGGGCACGGCGAGGCCACTACTTCCTGGATCGAGCACGCTCTTGGGGAGTGCCGCCGTTGGGCGAGCCATCTCCTGTTGAGCGGTATACCTGTGAGTCATAAAAATGACTCACAGGTATACCGCTCAACACAGCAAGTGGCTTCGGTCGAGTGGGGCGTCCCGCACAAGAGGTCGGCGGGTCTTGGGCCTGCGGGCTGTGCCGGAGACGCCGCTGGCCCGGCGTCCGAGGTGACGGACGACGGGCCAGCGTGTGGGCCGGGCGTGATCGGCCCGGTGGTCGACTCGGAGCGGGTCAGCTCCGGGCCGAGGCTCGCGATGGATCAGCAGCTCGCAGGGGATCAGCAGCTCGCAGGGGCTCAGAGGCCGGCGCGGGCGGCGACTGCCGTGTCCGGGTGGTCGCTGAAGACGCCGTCCAGACCCAGGCCGAGGAAGAGTTCGTACTCGGACGTGATGTCGCCGCGCGCGTTCGGGTCGGTGCCGATCCGGAAGTCCACGGGGAGGAACTGGTTCTCCGCGCGGAACGTCCAGGCGTGCACGAGCAGCCGCTCGCGGTGTGCGTCACGCACCACGTTCGTCGGGGCGAGCAGCTTGCCTGCGGCGTCGCGGGGCACGATCAGGTTCTTGTTCGCCCCGATGCCGTCGGCGTACCCGGCGATCCACTTCAGGCCGGCCGCCGTGGCGAGGTCCTGGTAGCTGCGGGTGTCGCCGGCGGCGGTGAAGTCGTACGGGCGGCCGGTGGCGTCGAGCAGCTGGACGAGCTTCACGTCGGTCAGCCGGCTCAGTCGACGCAGGTTGGCCGTCTCGAACGACTGGATGAAGACCGGCGAGTTCCGGTGGTCCAGCTTGTTCCGGCGCAGCACCTTCAGCAGCGGCTCCTCCAGCGGCAGTCCGATCGACGTGAAGTAGGTCGGGTGCTTGGTCTCCGGGTAGATGCCGATGGTGCGGCCCCGTGCCCGCCCCTCGGTGCGCGCGAGGTCGATGACCTCCTGGAGGGTGGGCACCTCGAAGCGTCCGTCGAAGGCGGTGTTCGCCACGCGGACCTGCGGCAGCCGCTCCTTGGCCCGCAGCGTCTTCAGCTCGGCCAGGGTGAAGTCCTCGGTGAACCAGCCGGTCACGGCGACACCGTCGATGGTCTTCGTCGTCTTCCGGGCGGCGAACTCCGGGTGCGTCGACACGTCGGTGGTCCCGGAGATCTCGTTCTCGTGTCGGGCGACCAGGACACCGTCGGAGGTGGACACCAGGTCCGGCTCGACGTAGTCGGCGCCCATCCGGATCGCCAGCCGGTACGCCTCCAGGGTGTGCTCCGGCCGGTAGCCGCTGGCGCCCCGGTGACCGATGACGATCGGCCGGTCGTTGCCGCGGGCGCGGTCGGCCCCGGTCGAGGGGTCGGCGGCGGCCATCGTGGGCACGGCCACGGCGGCGGCGAGCAGCGCGCCGGCCACGCCGAGGGTCGAGAGGGTACGTCGCAACGCCGTCTCCTGTCATCGAGGGATGTCGCAGACAGCAGACCCCCCGAGATTGACCGGGAGTTGGTCGATGACTGGCCGGCAGGTGAATCTCCGGAATGGGCGTTCCCACTCGGGCGGCCACCCGGAAAAGGAAGATTGTCTGGTGCGCCGGTTACTCCGCAACCCCGTGCGGCTGGTGCCGCTGGGGTTCCTGGTGCCGATCCTGCTCGGCACCGCGCTGCTGCTGGCGCGCTGGTCGACCATCCAGCACCAGCGTCCGTCCCTGGTCACCGCCTTGTTCACCGCCACCTCGGCGGTGTCCGTCACCGGCATGGCCGTCACTGACACCCCCAACTACTGGTCCGGTTGGGGCCTGGTGGTGATCACCCTGCTCACTCAGCTCGGTGGTCTCGGCATCCTCACCGCCGCGGCGCTGGTCATCCTCGTGGTCTCGCGCCGGCTCGGGCTGCGCAACCGGCTGCTGGTGCAGGCCGAAACGGCGGAGTTCGGGGTCGGTGACGTGGCCCGGCTGCTGCGGCGGATCGCGGTCACCGTCTTCGCGTGCGAGGCGGTGATGATTGCGCTGGTCGCCGGCCGCCTCTGGTGGGCGTACGACTACACGCCTGGTCGGGCCCTCTGGTCCGGCGTGTTCCATGCCGTCCAGGCGTTCAACAATGGCGGCTTCGCGCTCTACTCGGACGGGCTGCTGGCCTTCGATCGTGATCCGTGGGTGTCGTTGCCGCTGGCGTTCGGCGCCATCGTCGGCGGGCTCGGGTTTCCGGCCCTGTTCGAGGCCGTGCGCGAGTGGCGCAGGCCGGCGGGCTGGGCGGTGGCGACCAAGCTGACCATCTGGGGCAGCGTGGCGCTGCTGATCCTCGGCGTCGTCGGCCTGCTCGCCGCCGAGTGGACCAACGTCAGCACCATCGGCTTGTACGACGCCGAGGGCAAGGTGCTCGCGTCCTTCACCCAGATCGCGTTGAGCCGTACCGGTGGCTTCAACGTGCTGAACATCACGGACCTGCAGGAGGAGAGCTACCCGCTGCTGATCGTGCTGATGTTCATCGGCGGCGGCAGCGCCAGCACGGCCGGTGGAATCAAGGTGTCCACGTTCTTCCTCCTGGCGTTCACCATCTGGGCGGAGCTGCGCGGCGAGCCCGACGTGACGGTCGGGCACCGCCGGGTGGCCACCGCCAGCCAGCGGCAGGCCATCACCGTGGCCCTGCTCAGCGTCGCGCTGGTCACGGCCGGAACGATGCTCCTGTTGCTGCTCACCGAGGGCGTGCGGTTCATCGCCGCCCTGTTCGAGGTCACCTCCGCGTTCAGCACCACCGGGCTGACCATCGGTCTGGCCAGCGAGTTGCCGCCCAGCGGCCAGGTGGTGTTGACCGTGCTGATGTTCATCGGCCGGGTCGGGCCGCTCACCCTCGGGTCGGCGATCGCCCTGAACACCCGGCGCAGGCTCTATCGCTATCCCCAGGAACAACCCATTGTCGGCTGACGAGAAGGAGGGTCGAGGTGTCGGCGAGACGATCGGACGGCAGCGGCATCGTGGTGATCGGGCTGGGTCGGTTCGGGTGCCACCTGGCCGGCGCTCTCACCCGGATGGACCGTGAGGTGCTGGCCATCGACCGCGACCCGGATCAGGTGCAGCGCTTCTCGACCCAACTCGACCGGGTGGTCCAGGCGGACACGACCGAGGAGGGCGCCCTGCGGCAGCTCGGCGTCACCAGCTTCGGCCGGGCCGTGGTGGCCATCGGGGCCTCGGTGGAGGCGAGCGTGCTCACCGTGCTGGCGCTGGTCGAGCTGGGTCTGCCGCAGATCTGGGCCCGCGCCACCTCGCAGAAGCACGCCAAGATCCTGTCGTCGGTGGGCGCGCACCACGTGATCTTTCCGGAGGCGGAGACCGGGGACCGGGTGGCCCACCTGATCGTCAGCCGGCTGCTCGACTTCATCGAGTTCGACGACGACTTCGCGATCGCCACCGTCCGCGTGCCACAGTCGCTGGCCGGTCGTACCCTGCTCGACCTGCGCCCGGAGGAGCGCTACGGGGTCCGGGTGATCGGCGCGAAGGTGCCCGGTGAACGCTTCCGGTACGCCTCGGACGACACGGCGCTGCCGCGGGACGGGGTGCTGGTCGTGGAGGGTGGGATCGACCAGGTGCAGCGGTTCGCGGGGCGACGCTGACGCCTCATTTGTGGTGCGCGGCGCGCTTATGGGGCGCCTTCACCCTTTTCCCGGACCACCCGGTCCCTTGGCGTCGGTCGGCTTCGCGTGCTCCTTCGCGGGGGCCTTGGCGGGCTTCGGGGGCTTGGGCTTCGGCGCGGCACCGCCGGAGCCGCTGCGTACCGTCGTCTTCTTGGTCGGTGCCTTCGTCGGGGCCTTCGTCGGGGCAGCCTTGCTCGGCGGGGCCGTGGACGGGGTCGTCCCGGCCACCCCGGAGACGCGTACCCTGCAGGTCGCGTCGCCGAGCCGGAACTCCACCGGCAACGGGTTAGCCCCCTTGTACGTCCCGGCGAGGGTGAGCTTCTCGGCCGCGCCCGGCGCCAGAATCGTCCGCTGCGCAGCGGGCCGGATCTGCACCGATCCGCCCTGCTGCTGCACCGGGGCGGGCTCCGCCTTCGTCACCGTCTGTTGGCCGGGGAACGTGAAGTTCATCGTCCAGTCGCGCAGCTCGCGGTCACCGGTGTTGGTCAGGGTCAGCTCGGCGGTGAAGTCCTTGCCGGAGTCGGTGCGCAGCGCGTACGCCACCTCGCAGGGGGCCGTCTCGGGCAGGCCCATCCGCGCCTCGGTCGTGGGCCGGTCCTCGCCGCTGGCGGGGCTGCGGGAGGTGAACCCCCACATCGCCCCGGTGACCGCGATCAGCCCGACGGCTGCCACCCCGGCCTCCACCCGCCGCCGCCGCCGGTTCACCCGTCGGTCGCGGCTGCGCCGGGTACGCGAGAGCGGAAGCGCGTCCGTCTCCGCCGACCAGGGCAGGATCGTGGTTCCGGCGTTGGCCAGCTCGGCGGGATCCAGCGGACCGGCCGCCGGCGACACCGGCACCGCCGCCAGCATGCCGGCCGCCTCGGCGAGGGTGCGGGCCAGCTCGGCGGTGGTCGGCCGGTCGGCGGGGCGCTTGGCCAGGCAGCGCCGCACCAGGTCGGTCACCGCGTCGGGCAGTCCGGGCACCGCAGGCATCGGGTCCGGGTCGCTGTACATGTGCGCACGCAGCATCTGCGTGGTCGTGTTCGCCTCCCACGGCAGCCGGCCGGTGAGCATCCGGTAGAGCAGCAGCCCCACGGCGTACACGTCGGTGGCCGGGGAGACCTGGCCGTTGTCCAGCCGCTCCGGCGCGAGGTACGCGGGCGTGCCGAGCAGCGCGCCGTCCGGCCCCTTCTCGCTCTCCCCGACCAGCGCGGAGATGCCGAAGTCGACCACCTTCACCCCGGTCGAGGTGAGCATGACGTTGCCCGGGGTGACGTCGCGGTGCACGACCCCGCGAGCGTGCGCGGTGGCCAGCGCCGAGCTGACCTCCGCGCCGATGGTCACCGCCGCACGCCACGGCAGCCGCACCTCCCGGCCCAGTCGGCCGGCCAGCGAACCGCCGTCGACAAGCTCCATCACCACGTACGGCACGGTGATGCCGACCTGGTGGGACTCGCCGTAGTCGTACACGTTGGTGATGTTGGGGTGGCAGAGCCGCGCGGCGGCCTGCGCCTCGATGCGAATCCGGTGCCGGAAGGCCCGGTCGCTGGCCAGCCGCGAGGCCAGCACCTTCACCGCGACCTGGCGGCCCAGCACCTCGTCGTAACCGCGCCAGACCACCGACATGCCGCCCGCGCCGAGCTGCTCGATGAGCCGGTACCGCTCATCGAGGAGTTGTGCGCCGTTCCGGTCCCCACCGCCCATGGTGGCCGTTGTTGCCCGCAGGAGACCGGGCTACACCTGAAGGATCGGAATCGGTCAGGAATATCACCCGTTCAGGCGGTCGCCAGCAGTTGGTCCACCGGGGCGTAGTCGTCGGTCAGCACCGTCGCCTCCCCGATGAAGTCCGTGAGGCCCGCGCCGGAGAGCAGGCTGACGCTCCGGTCGACCTCGTCGAGGCGGGCGCGGACGGCGGCCAGCGGCAACGGCGCGTCGGAGCCGACGATGAGGAAGTTGCTGCCCCGCTCCTCGGCGAGCGCCTCCGGCGGGGCGATCAACGCGACGTGGGTGAACTCGTCGGCCACCGTGGCCAACTCGGCGCGGATGAACCGCAGCGGCGGGTAGTCGATGACGTTCTGCACGTACACGCCGCCGGGGCGGGTCACCCGCCGGATCTCGGCGGCCATCTCCCGGGTCGCCAGGTGCCAGGGCACCACCAGGTGACCGAACGCGTCGCCGACGACCAGGTCGCGGCTGTCCGCCGGCTCACCGGCGACCAGCATGCGGGCGTCGCCCACCACCGTTCGCAGGCCCGGCCCCGGGCGTACGCCCAGTTCCCGCTCGCCCAGCTCGACGAGCCCGCCGTCGATCTCGAACACCACGTTGTCGGTGCCCGGTCGGGTGGCGCTCAGGTACGTCGGCACGGTGAACCCGCCGCCGCCCAGGTGCAGCGCGTCCAACCGCTGCCCGGCCGGCGCGGCCACGTCGGCGACCGCGCCGATCCACTTGGTGTACGCGTACTCCAGGTGTTTCGGGTCGGCCAGGTCGACGTACGAGTGCTGGGCCGAGTTGAGCAGCAGCGTCCGGCCGCTGGGCCGGAGCGGGTCCGTGGTGACCCGGGCGCAGTGGTACGCGGTCTCGATGTCGCACGGGTTCGGCGCGACGGTGGTCAGCCCCGCCCCGAGCAGGCCGAGGACGGCCAGCGCGGCCCGGGTACGGGCCGGACCGGGCAGGTCGGTGCGCGCCTGCCGCCGCAGATACCACCCCAGGCCGATGCCGGCCAGCCCGAGCGCCACCGCCAGCGACAGCAGGATGACCGTGCTGGGCAGCGCGGCGACCAGCACGAACCCGGTGAGCAGGGTGGCGGTGATGCCGCCCAGGGTGCCGATGCCGGACAGCCGGCCGACCACCTGGCCGGTTCGACGCAGGTCGGCGAGCTGGAGCTTCACCACCAGCGGGGTGACCGCGGCCAGCAGCGCCGCCGGCACGAACACGGCGAGCGCCACCAGCAGCAGGATGGCGCTGGCCGCCCCGCCCCGCAGGACCTCCCCGGCGTAGCGCACCACGGGCAGGGTCACTGCGGTGGCGATCCCGGCCAGCACCAGGGCGGGCGCCAGCAGGCCGCGTGGGTCACGCCGGTCGGCGAGCCAGCCGCCGGCCCATGCCCCGTACGCGATCGCGGCCAGCGCGATGCCGATGACCGAGCTGGTCACCTGGAGGGTCACCCCGACGTACGGGCCGACCAGGCGCAGCGCGACCGTCTCCAGCACCAGCACGGCGCCGCTTGCGAAGAAGACCAGGAAGGCGGCCAGGCCGCCGGGCAGCGCCCGGCCGGTGACCGGCACGGACGGGCCCGAGGAGACCGGCGTGGTCGCGACGTCGGACGGTGGGGAGCTCATCGTCGCGATGGTACGCAGCGAAGCGGGCGTCTCGGGTCAGTACATCGAAAGATGAACATGGTTTGTGTGGCTGGCGGCCGGGCTGCCGCTGCCGCTGTACGACCGCCAGCCCGTGCCCGGATGCCAGATCTGCCGGTACCAGATCACGTAGAGCACACCCAGCCGGTCGGCGTTGCGCACGTGCCAGGCGGCCAGGCTGTCCCCGTACGCCTTGTCGCCGCCGGTCGCGTTCTTGTCCTCGAAGCCGTTCGTGGCGGCCGAGAAATCGCAGGCCCGCCCCTTCGGGTGCTCGCCGCCGCCGCCCTCACGCTTGCAGGAGACGTGCCGCTTGTAGCCGGCGGCCTGGGTCTGCTTGAGCGCGTTGAGGGTGCGCGGGGTGATGCAGCCCGAGGTCGTCGGGTCCTTCACCGAGCAGGACTCCGACGGCCAGGACCCGTCGGAGTTGCGCGGCGCGGGCTTCGCCGACGCGGAGCTGCCGCCGCTGAAACCGTTGCTGCTGCCCGAGCTGACCTCGGCGAGAGCCGCCTCGGCCTCCTTCTTCTTCTTCGCCATCACGGCGAGCTGCTTCTGCTGCTCACGGACCTCGGTGTCGATGGCGATCTTGGCCTGCTGGGCCTGCTGCCGGGCCTCGGTGAGATCGCGCAGCCGCTTGCTGTCCCGCTGGGCCATCAGGTCGAGGTCGGCGGCCCGTTGCAGGAACGCCTGCGGCGTGGCGGTGTTGAGCAGCATCGCCGTCGGGGTGAGCCGACCGGCCCGGTACGACTGCGCGGCCACCTCGCCGACCTGGGCGGTGAGCCCGACCAGCCGAACCTCGACGGCCTTCAGCTCGCCGGTCAGCGCCGTCTGCCGGCGCTTGGAGTTGTCCAGCTTGGCCTTGGCCTCGATGTGACCCTTGGCGGTCAGCTCCAGCGCGTCCTGCAGCTTCTTGGTGCCGCCCTCACCGGGCTCGGCGTACGCGGGCACCCCGCCGGCGAGCACCAGCGCGACGGCGGTGAGCAGAGGGAGCAGTACGCGGCGAACGCGCCGCTGGCTGAGCCTGGTCCTGGGCACGACAGCGTCCTTCCGTCGACCGCCGGCCCCCGGTGAACTCTGCGCGGCGGCGTCCCCGCCGGCGCCGGTCGGCGGCCTGCTGGCGGAGACCGCCGGTCACAATACCGGAACGCGCGCCGGTGACCAGCCCCGCGAGCGCCCGCCGGCCCCGGTGTCGACACAGCGTGCCGCCGTCGTCGCACACTGCGCGCCGATGCCGCGCTGGCCGTCGTCGCACACCGGGCGGAGACGCCCCACGGCCGTCGTCGTCGACGGCCTGGAGTCGCGGCGCGGACGTCCGTCACACGGTCTGGAGACGTCGCGCGGTGTGCGGATCAGGAGCCGAGCAGGGCCTCGTGCACCTCGGCCCAGACCTGTTCGTTGGCCGCGACCAGCAGCCCGCGGCCATCGTCGGCCGGGTGGTAGTCGACGCCGTCGAACCGGCGGGCGACACCCCCCGCGGCGCGGACCAGCAGGGTGCCCGGCGCATGGTCCCACGGCAGGGTGCGCCAGAAGAGGGTGAACTGCTGCTCGCCGGTGAGGATGTCGAGGTATTCCCGGCCGGCACAGTGCTGGCCGGGCAGCAGCTCGCCGAGCCGCCGACCGCCGGCGCGGACCCGGTCGCGGGCCTCCGCCGGCAGGAACCGCGTCATCGCCGCGCCGCGCAGGTCGCCCAGTGGCGGCACGGCGTCGGCGGCGTCGACCGGCTGGCCGTTGACCAGGGTGCCCTCGTCGGCCCGACCGGCGGCCAGCGTCCCGGCCAACGGGTCGAGAATCCAGCCGGCGGTCGGGCGGCCGTCGGTCAGCAGGGCCACCATCAGGGCGAACGGCCGGCGGCCGGCGGCGAAGTTGGCGGTGCCGTCGACCGGGTCGACCAGCCACACGTCTCCGCTGTCGCGCAGGTGCCGCAGCAGCCCCGGATCGTCGGCGACACCCTCCTCCCCCACCACCGTCGAGCCCGGCCGCAGCCTGCGCAGCCCAGCGGAGATCAACTCTTCGGCGCGGCGGTCGGCGACGGTGACCACCTCGCCGGGCGCCTTCTCCGACACGTCGGCGTCGTCGAGCTTGCGGAACAGCGGCAGCACGACCTGGTCGGCGGCCTCCAGGAGCAGGTCACCGACGTCGTCGAGCAGGGTGTCAGCCACGAGGCGGCAGCTTGACCACGCTGACGAAGAACTCGTCGATCTGCCGGACCACGGCGATGAAGCGCTCGAAGTCCACCGGCTTGGTCACGTAGGCGTTGGCGTGCAGCTGGTAGCTGCGCAGGATGTCCTCGTCGGCCTGGGAGGTGGTGAGCACGACCACCGGAATCCGGCGCAGCTCGTCATCCTTCTTGATCTCTTCGAGCACCTCGCGGCCGTCGCGGCGGGGCAGGTTGAGGTCGAGCAGGATCAGGTCGGGCGCCAGCGCGTCGGCGTACTGGCCCTCCCGCCGCAGGTAGGCGAGCGCCTCGGCGCCGTCGGAGACGACGGTCAGCCGGTTGCGCAGCTTGTGCTCCTCGAACGCCTCCTGGGTCATCAACACGTCACCCGGATCGTCCTCCACGAGCAGGACCTCGATCGGGCTCTTGCCGTCCGCCGGCGCGGTCATCCCACCGTCTCCCTCATGTCACCCGTTCTACCGCTTTCCGGCGACCCGTCGGCCCGGTCCGGCTGGTCCGCTCCGGCGGAGTGCTCCGGCAGCGCGGACGACGCCTCGTCCGCGGGCGTCGTGTCCCCCGGCGTGGCCGGCTGCGGCTGCTCGGCGGGGTCGGTGGCGGCAGCCGCCTCCACGTCCTCGGGACGTGCCGGGAGGGTGAACCGGATGGCCGTGCCCTCCGGTACGTCGGTGTCCACCCAGACCCGGCCACCGTGATATTCCGCGATCTTCTTGACGATCGCCAACCCGATGCCGGTGCCCGGGTACGCGTCCTTCGAGTGCAGCCGCTGGAAGATCACGAAGATCTTGTCGGCGAACTCCGGCTCGATGCCGATGCCGTTGTCCTGGCAGCTGATCTCCCACTCGGCCCCGACCAGCCGGGCCGAGATGTGCACCTTCGGCGGCACGTCGGGACGGCGGAACTTGATCGAGTTGCTGACCAGGTTGGCCAGCAGGTTGGTGAGCAGCGGCTCCTCGCCACGGATCACCGGCAGCTCGGTCCAGGTCAGCTCGGCGTCGGCGTACTGCCGGGCAGCCTCGGTCTGACCGGCCACGTCGCCCATCACCTTGTTGAGGTCGACGTCGACGAAGCCGGTGGTGAGCCGGCCGATCCGGGAGAACGCGAGCAGGTCGTTGATCAGGCGCTGCATCCGCTGCGCGCCGTCCACCGCGAAGGCGATGTACTGGTCGGCCCGCTCGTCGAGCTGCCCGGCGTAGCGGCGCTGGAGCAGCTGGCAGAAGCTGGCCACCTTGCGCAGCGGCTCCTGCAGATCGTGGGAGGCCACGTACGCGAACTGCTCCAGGTCGCGGTTGGACCGGGTGAGCTCCTCGGCCTGCTTCTGGAGCTGGCTGTTGACCCACTCGATGCGCTCGCGGGCCTCCCGCACCTCGGCCAGGTCGGAGGCGATCTTCTGGCGCATCGCGTCCACGTCGTCGCCGAGCCGGATGAACTCGGGTGGGCCGACGGTGGCGATGCGGTGCTGGTAGTCGCCCTCGGCGACCTCGCGGACCTGGGTGGCCAGCCCGGTCAGCGGCCGGATCACCATCCGGTCCAGCGAGAGCAGCAGCACCGCGCCGGCCACGACCACCACCACGGCCGCGATGATCAACAGGATGACCAGCACGTTGCTGCTGTTGCGGACGTCCGCCGCGGACTGCTCCCGGGCGGCCAGAATCTCCTGCTGGAGGTCATCGACGGCCGAGCGCACCTCGTCGAACCGCTGCCGGGCCTGCTCGGTGACCAACGCCTGGCCGGCGCGGGTGCCATCCTGTTCGGTCGTGGCGATGACCGGCTCGGCCACGGCCCCCCGCCACTGCTCGGCCCTCTCCTCGACTACCCGCAGCTCCTGGCCGATCTGCGGGTAGTCGTCGAGCAGCGCCCGCATCGCGCTGATGGTGGCCTTCTCCTGCTCGAGCCCCGCCTCGTACGGACTCAGATCAGCCGGGTCACCGCTGACCGCGTACCCGCGAACCGCCGTCTCCTGGTCGAGCACCGCGTTGAGCAGCACCTGCGACTGCACCCGCAGCGGGCCGGTCTGGTTCAGGATGGCGTCGATCTGGGTGCGGTTGCGGGCGGCCATCGCCGCCTCCGCGGTGGCCAGGCCGATCAGCAGCACGCCCACGACGGTGAGCAGCGTGATGACCCGGCGGCGCAGACTCCAGCCGCCGCTCACCGGCTTCACCGGCCACCGCCCCGGCTGACCAGCAGCATGGCCACGTCGTCGGCGAGCGGGCCGCCGTTGATCTGCTCGGCCCGACCGACCAGCCAGGCCGGCAGTTCGGGCAGCGACACCTCCCGGTTGGCCGGCTCGTCGAGCAGCCCGCTCAGGCCCGGCACGTCGAGCCGTTCGTTGCCGGCGCCCACCCGCCCCTCGATCAGGCCGTCGGTGTACATCAGCAGGGACCAGTCATCGGTGTCGAACTCCAGGTCGTAGGCGATCGGCCGGCGAGGTCGTACGCCCAGCAGCAGGCCGCCGGGCGCGGGCACCGGGACGACCCGGCCACCGGAGAGCAGCAGCGGCGGCGGATGCCCGGCGAGTCGGACGGTGGCCCGGTTGGCGTCCAGGTCGAGTCGGGTGGTGGCCACCGTCGCGAAGATCTCCCGAAGTCGGCGCTCACTCATCAGCACCTGCTCCAGTGCGGGCAGCACCTCGTCGTCCGGCACCCCGGCGAGCACCAGGGCCCGCCAGGCCACCCGCAGTTCCACACCGAGCGCGGCCTCGTCCACCCCGTGCCCGCAGACGTCCCCGACGATCAGGTCGAGACGGTCCGGACGGGTCTGCACCACGTCGAAGAAGTCTCCGCCGATCAGCGCGGCGTGCCGACCCGGCCGGTAGAACGTGTGCACCGCCACCTGGTCGGTCGTCATCAACGGTTGGGGCAGCAGGCCACGTTCGAGTCGCGCCGACTCGGCCTGGCGCAACTCGACCTCACGCAGCCGGCGGGCGTTCACGTCGGCGCGCTTGCGCTCAACCGCGTAGCGCAGCGCCCGCGTCAGCAGCACCCCGTCGACCTGGCCCTTGACCAGGTAGTCCTGTGCGCCCTCGGCGACGGCCACGATGCCCATGTGCTCGTCCGAGCGGCCGGTCAGCACACAGACGGCGGCCCCACTGGGCATCTCCAGCACCTGGCGCAGCCCGTCCAGCCCCTGCGCGTCGGGCAGGCCCAGGTCGAGCAGGACGCAGTCGACGCCGGTGATCCGCTGCCGCGCCTCGCTGAGGCTGGTGGCGACCACCAGGTCGATCATCGAGTTCGTCTCGGCGAGCAGCTCACCGACCAGGAAGGCGTCACCCTCGTCGTCCTCCACCAGCAGCACCCGCAACCGCTCGCCGGGCGGCAGGTTGGCGTGCCGCGCCAGGCCACCGTGCGGGTACGGCACAACTGGGGACGCGGCCAGGCCGCCTCCCCGGTGCGGCCGGGTCACCGCCGCGAGACGCGGGAGTTCGCTGGTGATGTCGGGCTCCTTCCGAGTGCCCTGCTGATCCTGTATTAGACAACGGTCGCACACAACACGATGGGCGCGGCACGGGCGGGGATGGGCCGGATCACTGCCCGCCGGGGGACAAAACGGACGGCCGGTCGGTGCCCGGTGGCCGAGCGCCCCGCCGACGGGCGGGAGATCGGTGGACGCCCGGCCATCCAGTCCCGGGCCACCGGAGGGCAGGATGGTGCCACCCCAGGCCCCACCACCTTCGAGGAGTTCGGATGGGCGCACCCCCCACCCCCGTCACGGCGGGCGTACCGCTCCGGCCGGGTCCGGGCGTACCCCCGGCCGACCGTGCGCTGACCCGACCGCGCCGACGGCTCCTGGCCGCCGCGGCGGCGCTGGTCGCGCTGGCGGCCGTCGGCGCCGGCAGCCTGCTCGACCTGCGCACCCCGGCGCCGAGGCCGGCGGACGCGCCGGCGGGCGAGTTCAGCGCCACCCGGGCGTACGAGGACGTCCAGGTGATCGCGGCCCGGTCGCACGTCGCCGGGAGCCCGGCCAACGACCAGGTTCGCGCGCACGTCGAGCAGCAGTTGCGCGGCCTGGGCCTGGAGACGGAGGTGCAGGACACCGTCGCGCCGGAGGCCGGCCAGCTCAGTGGCGCGGCCGGCGGGGCGACCCTGGCCCGGGTGCGCAACGTGGTGGCCCGACTGCCCGGCACCGACCCGACGGGTCGGGTGTTCCTGGTCGCCCACTACGACTCGGTGCAGACCGGGCCGGGCGGCAACGACGACGCGGCCGGCACCTCGGCCATCCTGGAGGTGGCCCGCGCGCTGACCACCGGCCCCCGGCCCCGCAACGACATCGTCTTCGTGCTGACCGACGCCGAGGAGGCGTGTCTCTGCGGGGCGGCCGCGTTCGCCGCGAGCCACCCGCTCGCCGCCGACGGCGGTGTGGTGCTCAACCTGGAGGCGCGCGGCTCCACCGGCCCGGTGATCATGTTCGAGACGTCGAAGAACAACGCGAAGCTGGTGGACGTCTTCGGCCGGGCCGCCCCGCACCCGGTCGGCACCTCGTTCGCGGTGGAGATCTACCGGGCGCTGCCCAACGACACCGACTTCACCGCCTTCCTGGACCAGAAGTTCGTCGGGCTGAACTCGGCGTACATCGACGGCGGCGCGATCTACCACACGCCGCTGGACACCCCGGCCGCGATGGATCGGAGCAGCCTCCAGCAGCACGGGGACAACGCGCTGGGCCTGGCCCGGGAGTTCGGCCGCACCGATCTCACCGACCTGCGCTCCGGGTACGACGCCACCTACTTCCCGGTCCCGCGTGGGCTGGTCCGCTACCCGGGCTGGCTCGTCCTGCCGCTGGCCCTGCTCGCGGTGCTCGCCGTCGCGGCCCTGGGTTGGCTGACCCGCCGCAGCGGTCGGGCCAGCACGGGACAGCTCGCCGCCGGTTTCGGCCTCGCTCTCGGGCCGATCGTGGCCGCGCCGGTCGCCGCCCAACTGCTCTGGCTGGCGATCACCGCGATCCGTCCGGGGTACGCCGAACTGCTCGACCCGTACCGGCCGATCTGGTACCGGATGGCCGTGCTGGCGCTCGCCGCCGCCATCCTGTTCACCTGGTACGCGCTGGTCCGCCGCCGGATCGGCCCGGCCGCGCTCGCCGTCGGCGGGCTGGCCTGGCTGGCCCTGCTCGGGGTGCTGCTCGCCGTGGCGGTGCCCGGCGGGGCGTACCTCACCACCCTGCCGGCCCTGGCCGGCGCCCTCGGCGGGCTGGTCGCGCTGCGGACCCGGCAGACCGGGCCGTGGCCGGTGGTGGCGGTGACGGCCGCCGCCGCGGTCGGCGTGGTGATCCTGCTGCCGACAGTGGTGCTGCTCTTCCCCGCGTTGGGCATGGCGATGGGTGGGGTGGCCGCGCTGGTCGCGGTGCTGCTCGGCCTGACGGCGCTGCCGGTGGTCGACCTGCTGCACCCGCAGGCCGGCGGGCAGCGCGGCCTGGTGGCGCTGCGGGCCCGACGACTCGCGGCGCTGCCGGCCGGGGCCGCCGCCCTGGCGGCGGTGGTGCTCGCCGGGGTCGGGCTGGCCGTGGACCGGTTCGACGCCGCCCACCCCGCGCCCACCCACCTGATGTACGCCCTGGACGCCGGCACCGGGCAGGCCCGCTGGCTGAGCCACGAGACCGACCCGCAGCCGTGGACGGACGGCTACGTGGACGGGGTGGCCAGCGTGGCGGACGACTTCCCCGGCCTGGGCGACGCGGAGCTGCGCGCCGGCCCGGCGCAGGCGGCGAACCTGCCGGCGCCGAAGCTCGACGTGCTGGCCGACACCAGCGCCGGCGGTGAGCGCACGCTGCGGCTGCGGCTCACCCCGCAGCGGGCGGTCCGGCTCGCCACCCTGCACGTCGACACGGCGACCGCCACCGTGGTGCGCGCCGAGGTGGCCGGCCGTCCGGTGCCCGTGGAGCCCCGCGCGGGCAGGTGGGGCTTCGGACTGGTCTTCCACGCCCCACCGCCGGAGGGCGTCGAGGTCACGTTGACGCTGCGGCCGATCGCAGCGCAGGTGGCGCTGCGGGCGATGGACGCCAGTGACGGGCTGGACGCGCTGCCCGGCTTCCGGCCCCGGCCGCCGGCCGTCGGCGTCGTCGGATCACACAGCTCCGAGATGCTGGCGGTCGCCCGCACGTATCCCCTCTGAGAAGAAAAACCGGTGGTCCGGCGGCACGAATCAGCCGCCGGACCACAGTCGTTGGAATTGCGTTTCGGTCAGCTCACCGGCTCGGGTTGACCGGAGCCGATACGCCGCCAGCGGTTTCCGTCATGATCGGTGAAGGTGAGCTCCACCAGAACGGTGTCGGTCGCCACTTGTAGCCGATGCTCCGCCGTGACGGTGACGAACAGATCCGAACTTTCCCGGCCGTGGATCCGGCGGACCTGTTTCGCACCGGCCAGGTCCACGGGGGTGCCCTCCGGATCGTCGGACGGGACCAGTCGCGGCAGCGCCGTCACGTCCAGGACCGGCGCGTCACTCTCGTTGGCCACGGTCACCCGCAGCACCGACTTGCCCCGGATCTCGGCCACCGCCGAGACCAGCCGGGCCTGGGTGGCGCGGAACCGCAGCTCGTCGGTGCGCCGGGCGCGGATCTCCCGGCGCAGCCCGAGATAGACGAAGAGCACACTCGCGATGGAGCCGAGCGCGCCGAACCAGTCCGGCACCGAACCCCAGTCGGCCACATCGTCGTACGGCAACCAGTTCATGCGTCCATCGTGGAACCGCCGCGCGAGGAACGAGCACGGCGGATCGGCCCGAATGGACGGCGAATTGGAATTCCCGGTGCCGATTCCGGTCAGCCGGGCGACCTAAACGGAGAGTGTGCAAGCCAGCACAGTGGTGGATACCCTTGCGGTTGACGTAGGGCGGGTGACTATCCCTCCGAATGTCCACTCAGTGGACATGATCTTTTCTGCCACCCGCCGCGCCGCAATTTCGCCACCGAAGGGGGACCGCATTGACTGCGGACGTTCCACCCGAGGATGCGGGCGTGCGCCGGCCGGCCTACGACCGACCGAGTCGCGTCTCCGTCGACCCGCCACTCGGGCGCCTGGACAGCCCGCTGCACGGCCGGGACGACCTGATCGACGAGATCATGCATCCGGCAGACGCCGACGGCGAACAGCCGTCGGTGCACATCCTGTGCGGCATGGGCGGCTCCGGCAAGAGCCACGTGGCCCTGGAGATCGCCCGCCGGGCCCGAGCGGACGGCCGGACCGTCTGGTGGGTGCAGGCCGGCCGGCTCAACTCCGGAATGCGCGAGGTGGTCAGTCAGCTCGGCGCCTCGGAGAGCCAGGTCGACCAGGCGTGGGCCGGCATGATCAGCGCGACCGACCTGGTCTGGCGCTACCTCAACCAGGCCCAGCAGCCCTGGCTGCTGATCTTCGACAGCGTGGACGAGCCCGGCACACTCGGCCCCACCGACGGGGTGCTCGCCGACGGCACCGGCTGGCTGCGCAGGCCGGAGGCCGAGGACGGGATGGTCCTGGTGACCACCCGGGACGGCAACCGGGCGACCTGGGGCACCTGGTCGATTCTGCACCAGGTGCGCCCGCTCGACGCCGACGCCGGGGCGCAGGTGCTCATCGACCGGGCCGGCGCGCAGGCCGGCGGCCTCGACGACGCCCGCGAACTGGCCCGCGAGCTGGGCGGGTTGCCGCTGGCGCTGCGGGCGGCCGGCAACTACCTCCGCTCGGTCAACGCCAGCCCGGTCTGGCGCGGCTCGTCCACCATCACCACCTTCGCCGACTACCGCAGGGCGGTGCAACGCCGGTTCCGCTCGCCGCGCGACGCCGCCGACGTCGACCTCGACGAGTCGCTCGGTCTGGAGATCGTCCGCGAGGTCGACGACATCTCACTGGACCTGCTGGCCCGCCGCCAGCTCCAGCAGAGCCGACCGCTGCTCAACGTGCTGGCCTGCCTCAGCATCTCCCCGGTGCCCTACGAGGTGGTGCTCAAGCCGGCCATCCTGGCCGGGTCGCCCCTGTTCGAAGGGCTTACCGCCCGGCAGCGGGTGAAGGTGCTGGAGGGCATCGGTGACCTCGCCCTGGTCGACTTCGATGTCCAGGAGGACGTCACCGACCCGGCCTTCGCGCACGTGCTGTCGCTGCACCCGCTGGTGCACGCGATGTTCCGCGACCGCGACGAGGTTCGCGAGCAGATCGCCGAATACCACGGCGTGGTCATGAAGCTGCTGCTCGCCGCCACCGAGGGGCAGAGCCCGGACGACTCGGCGGTCTGGGCCAACTGGGACGTGCTGGTGCCGCACCTCGTCGAGGCGGTACGCGAATACCTCGTGCCGCAGCGACAGAAGCACGACCCCGAGACCGTACGCCGGGCGCTGGAGCTGACCCGGCTCACCGCCCGCTACCTCATCGCGATCGGCCTGCCGGGGTCGGCCTTCGACATCCTCGACCCGATCGTGCGGGGCTGCGCCGCGTACGACCACGACCTGGACCGGCCCCAGGTGCTGGCGCTGCGCCACGAGCTGGGCCGCACCTGGCTGGAGCGCAACCAACCGGAGATGGCCGACCGGGTGCTGCGCGACGTGATCGCCGACCGCACCCGCGTGCTGGGCAGCGACGACCCCGACACCCTCGCCAGCCGGCACAAGCTCACCAAGGCGATCATGGCGCAGCGCCAGTGGCCGGAGGCCGAGTCGGAGCTGCGGCAGATCGTCGCCGCCGAGGACCAGGTCCGCGGGCCCGAGCACTGGGACACGATGATCGTGCGGCACAGCCTCGCGCTGGCCGTCCTCGCCCAGCACCGGGCCCCCGAGGCGGAGGAGATGCTGCACGCCATCCTGGAGGTCCGCTACCGGCTGTGGCCGCTCAACCAGCCCGAGACGTGGCAGGCCCGGCACACGCTGGCCCGGTGCATGCAGGAGCAGGGCCGCCTCGCCGAGGCGGAGGCGGAGCTGCGGGCCACCCTGGCCACCGTGGAGCCCCGGCACGCCGACCGCAGCGAGGTGCTCGCCATCCGGGCCACGCTCGCCGTGGTGCTGCTGCTCGACGGGCAGGTCGACGCGGCGATCGGGGTGTACGAGCACCTGCTGGCCGACCGGCGGCGGCTGCTCGGGGACACCCACCTGGACACCCTCCAGGTGGAGCACGCCCTGCGCCGCCTGCGCAACGGCGGCTGACCCGTCAGTGCGGCGCCGCCGGGCCCAGGTCGCTCGGGTCGGTGTTGCCACCGCAGACGATCAGCGCCACGCGCTCCCCCGCCTGCGGCACGTACGCCCCGCCGACCAGCGCGGCCAACGCGGCGGCGCCGCCCAGCTCGGCGGCGACCCGCAGCTCCGACCAGAGCAGCCGACGCGCCCGCACCAGGTCCTCGTCGCGCACCAGCACGGACACCACGCCGGTACGACGGGCGGTGTCGAACGCGATGTCGCCGATCCGGCGAGCGCCCAGTGAGTCCGTGGCGATGCCGCCCACCTCGATGTCGACCGGTCGGCCCGCCTTGAGGGCGGCGTGCAGGGTGGGGATCTGCTCCGGCTCGACGGCGACGACGCGTACCGACCCGTCGAACCAGGTCGCGATGCCCGACACCAGCCCGCCGCCGCCGACCGCCACCAGCACGGTGTCGATCCCGTCGAGCTGGCGTTCCAACTCCCGACCCACGGTGCCCTGACCGGCCACCACCTCCGGCTGGTCGTACGCGTGCACCACCAGCGCCCCGGTCTCGCCGGCCCGCTCGGTGCTGGCCGCCAACGCCTCGGCGTAGTGCTGGCCCACCTGCCGCACCTGCGCGCCCAGGCCGGCCAGCCGCTGCACCTTGACCGGCGAGGCGGTGACCGGCACGAAGACCTCCGCCGGCACGCCCAGCGACCGGGCCGCGTACGCGACCGCGAGGCCGTGATTGCCCCCCGAGGCGGCGATCACCCCGGCCGACGGCAGCGAACCCTGGAGCATCCGGTTGAACGCGCCGCGCGGCTTGAACGAGCCGGTGTGCTGGTGCAGCTCCAGCTTGAGGCTCAGCAGACCGGGCACGCCCAGGTCGGCGCCGTCGACGGAGATGACCGGCGTCTGCCGGACCCGACCCTGCACCAGCGCCGCAGCCGCCTCGACGTCGCTCTTGTCCACCATGGGGAAACGCCCTTCGCTACGACCAGAGAGCCAGTCGACCGTCGTCGGTGAGCCCGACGAAGCATCCTATGGAGATTCGCCGGCCATCCGTCGCCGGACGCACCGTGTGATAGTGACGCGGGTCAAACAGAAATCCCTCTCCCAGTTCGGGCCGCAACGTCAACGACTGCGCGCCGTCGGCCACCGACTCGTGATAGCCGTACCCGCCGGGAATCCGCAGGTCCTCGTCGCTCGGCTGCCACCGGCGACGCCACAGCACCGTTTCACCGCCGACGGGCGGCACCCGGACGTAGATGTTGAACGCCAACTGGGCCACCACCTCCGCGTCGAGCAGTCGGCCGGCGTACTCCCGGACCGCGTCGTCGAAGTGCACCTGCAGGCCGGCGTTGATCTCGCGGACGATGCCGACGTGCATCTCCCGCCGCTGCCGCCGCCCGGGTGCCACATCCGGCCAGGCCGACCGGAACGCGGCCAGGCACAGCTCGCGCGGCGCGTCCGGCAGACCCAGCACGGACCAGCCCTTCTCGGCGGCACGAGCCGCCTCCCAGTAGTCGTCGCGCAGGTCACCGCCGTCCCGGTGATCGTTGATGGCCGGGCCGAACTTGGCGACGACGGGAAACACCCGGCTCTCGTCGTAACGGTCCATCTCCGCGTCGGCGAGTGCGGCGGTGATCGCGTGGCAGCGGGCGGCGGGCAGCAGCCCCGGCACCCGGACGGCGGCGATCCGCCCCGCCACGAGCCCGGCGACGTCTGACCGGGTGATCGCCGCGGACTCGACGGCCACGAACAACGGATCGGTTCTGCTCGGTTGCCGCACGGCGGTCCTCCCGTATCGAAGATCCCTCACCGGACAAATCGCGCCCCCCGACCCGCGCACGGTGCAATGTAGCCACCGGCGGCAAATCCGCACCGCACCATTGACCGCAGCACATGTCGTGAACACTTCCGCAGTTCCACGGCGGGGTGGCGGATGCCCCGTTACCATCGGCCCCACCAGGAGTACGTCACACCGAGCCGTACGGCGGGTCGATTCCACCGATCGGGGAATGGTGACGACTCCCGGCCGGGTGGATGATGCGAGTAGTTCGAATGCGGACGAGGAGTTCGATTATGGCTGGCGCCGGCTCGACCGATCTTGACGCGTACGTCGACCGCCTGGAGATGGCGCGTCGAATAGCCCGGGAAATGATCGAGTCCGACCACCTCACGCTGGAGCTGGCCGTCCGGCAGCGCCCGCAGTGCTGGTCCCGACGTCCGGTCGTGCACACCTCCCGCACCGACGCCTGACTCACGGGGCCACCAAATGTGGCACGGCCGGGCAGAATGCCACCCATGCGCCGGCTCGCCATCGTCCTTTGCCTGCTGACTGCCGTGGTGCCGGGAGTGGCTGCCTGCGCGGCGCCGCAGACACGGCCCGGAGACGCCGCACCGAGCGCGTCCGCCGCGTGGGGCACCTACCAGGCCGAGGTGAGCGGCGTGACGCCCGGTCCGGGTGTCCGGGCGGTGACGGTGCAGGTCAAGGCGCTCGCTGGTGGCGATGGTTGCTCCCGCAACGTGCGGGTCGACAACCAGACCGAGGAGAACGGCGTCATCTTTGCCGACATCGTGCAGGATTCGGCCGGGTCCGCCATCGTTGGCGCCTGCCCGACCTTCGAGCCCGCCGAGGTGACCCTCACGTCGGAGGAGCCCATCGGCGACCGCCCGCTGTCCCTCAACCAGAAGACGTGGGCGCTGAAGAACGGCGCCTACAGCCGCTGCGATGAAAACCTGGGCTGCAACCCACCCAAGGATCGCTGCGACCCGACCTGGACGCGTGCGGCCGTACGCGGGATGGACGTGTCCCGCCACTCGCAGGGTCACGTCGAAGCCTGCGACGGGACGTGGCTGGTCATGACGGTGGCCGACGACCCGACCTCGTGCGGCGCCGAGCCACGCCCTGGGTGCGAGGTGAACACCGCCGTACGGCGCTACTTCCTGCGGAACGAGCCGGCCGGATGGTCGACCGTCGCCCGGACCACGTCGGGTGGGTGCGACGTGGTCCGCAAGGCCGCGCCCGCCTTCCCCCGCAAGCTCTGCGTCGATCTGAAACCGACGGTCCGGCTCGTCACCGCGGGCCCACCGCTGCCGAGCGGTCAGCCCGGCGGCTGATGCGAGTAGTCCGAATGGGGACGAGGAGTTCGATTAGGGCTGGTGCGGCCCGGCCGGCCACGGCACCCGCTTAGACGCGCAGGGACTGACCCCGCTCGTACGACAGCGGATACTCCCGTCATTCCCCCGTCGCCGCCATGCTCCGACATAGCCAGCACGGGCAAGGCGACCCGCGCTCCTCTTTCCTCGTGCTGATCGGCTGGTACGTGGCCGTCGTTGTGGCGTTCGGCCTGTTCCTCGGCGACCGCTCCGGCTCGGTTCCGGCGGACTGCGGCGAGGTGTGCGACTCCGAACGTTCCCGGATGCTGCTCTTCGGGCTGTACGTCGCCGCGCCGGCGCTGTTCCTCGAGCTGCTGGTCAGCCTGGTAACGCTCGCAATGCTGGTCTCCCGTACGCGGAATCGCTCGTCGGCCCTGGTGGGACCCTGAGCGCGGTGCTCCCGCTGGCCGTGTGCGGCCTTCTCACCGCCAGCCTGTGACCGTGCGCCCGGTCGGAGTAGGACATGCCCCCGTCGCCTGGGTGGACGCTGCCCATCAGCGCGTCCAGGCCACGAACCGCTCGTACAACTCGGCCGGCGCCACCTCGGGCAGCTCCACGACGACGACGACGAGCAGCCCACTGACGTAGATGGAAAGGCCGATACGGTCACACCCGTACGCCTCGGCCAGGCGCACCCGCGCGGGATGGCACGGCCAGGGGGTGTCTGCCGCACACGTCTGACAGTGCCACTGCGGCCGGCGCGGCAGGTGCTCCCCGTCCATCCGGCGA
Source organism: Micromonospora sp. NPDC005237 (assembly GCF_040607775.1). Classification (NCBI taxonomy): domain Bacteria; kingdom Bacillati; phylum Actinomycetota; class Actinomycetes; order Micromonosporales; family Micromonosporaceae; genus Micromonospora; species Micromonospora sp. NPDC005237. Next base: position 101,042 of record NZ_JBEXHJ010000004.1, read on the forward strand.
TCGAGCGCTGACACCGACCGTTCAGCCCGATTGGCCCGTGCCGTCTCCCATCCTCCGGCCATCACAGCGCCGCCCGCCCACCGTCGCGGTTGCCGTCCCGCGCCGTGATTCCATACGCGCCGGACCGCTGTGGGTAGCAGGTCGCTGCGCCGGTTTTGTCCAACTGGACCTGATGCCGTCTCCTCCACCAGCGCTTGACCCGCTCCCAAACTGCCACCACGCCTCCCGCCGATCACTGCGCGTGCTCGTCCGATACACCGTGCGGCGGTACGCTCACATCGGTCGACGGGTTGCGCGTTGCCAACCCGCATCGGCAACCCGGCAACTCCGGCGGGAGGCGCGAGACATGCCAACATTCGGCGCCCGAATGCGCACAGCGCGGGAAGCGCGCGGACTCAGCCTGGCAGCTCTCGCCGAACTGCTGCCCGCCGACAAGGGGCACCTCTCCCGCCTTGAGAACGGCCGTCGCCGACCGGGTGAGGATCTGGCCCGCCGGATCGACGACGTCCTGGCCGCCCGTGGGGAGCTGATCGCCTGCGCCGCCCTGGATATCGCCGCCGCCTCCGACACCCGGCCGTCGGAGACCGTCGAGCTGCTACATCGAATGCACGCCAGCGACACCGCCCCCGCCACCATCGAGACGTTGCAGGCGACCGTGACCGAGCTGTGCTGCCAGTACGGGTGGCGCGACGCCGGGGAACTCCGCGCCGAAGGTCAGAGTTGGCTGCGCGAGGTCGCCCGACTGCTACAGCGACCCACCGGGCTACGGCAGCACCGCGAACTGCTGGTGTGCGCAGGCTGGCTGGCGCTGCTGATCGGCTGTGTCGAATACGACCTCGGCAAACGCGCCAGCGCCGAGGCCACCCGCACTGCCGCCCGTCAGCTCGGCGAGGAAGCCGGTCACGCCGGCATCACCGGCTGGGCGTGGGAGATGACGGCGTGGTTCGCACTCACCCAGTCTCGGCACGAGGCAGTGTTGACTGCCGCCCGAGCTGGGCAGGAAGCGGCCGGCCGGCAGCGGGTGGGGGTGCAACTGATCGCACAGGAAGCCAAAGCGCTGGCACGACTCGGCGACCTCGAGGGCGCGCGGGCGGCGCTCGATCGAGGTCGGCGGCTACTCGACGACCTCGGTGCGCCAGACCGGCCCGACAACCACTTCGAGGTCGATCCTGGCAAATGGCTGTTCTACGCGATGGACGCCTACCGGCTCGCCGAGCACGACACTCTCGCCGAGCACTACGCCAACGAGGTTCTGCGTCTCGGCACCGGGTCCGATGGCATCGAGCGATCACCTATGCGGATGGCGGAAGCCAGACTCACTCTCGCCGCCACTGCCCTGCGCGCTGGTGAGCTTGACCGGGCCGTCGAGCAGGGGGTGGCAGCGTTCGCCGCAACTCGCCGGTCCCTGCCCTCGCTGCTGCTCGTCGCCGGTGAAGTCGACGTCGAACTCCACCGTCGCTACCCCCACGAGCAGGCCACCGCCGAGTTCCGCGACGCGTTGAATGTGGTCCGGTAGATACATCCAGCAGCATTGGTCTGGATTCGTGGCGCAGTCGGTCAAACCGGCAAGCACGTCTCTGACCTGCGGTCACTTATGGCATCGATGGCCTGGCTCCTGCATGAGCCCTCCGCCGGCTGGAGGAACGGCTATGTCGGATGTGTTACACCTTCACTACCAGCGGGCTGCGGAACTTCGGACTGGATGGTAGATAAGTAGCCCTGCGCCCAGCATGGAGGTACGGTGCCCGGACTTGAAGCAGCCCTCCTCGGCCTTGCCTCGGCAGCCGTGAACAGTGCCATCAAATTATGGATGGGCGACAAGACACTTGCAGCGGACCTAACGACGAAGGCAATTGACCAGGCAAGCACCTCGCTCACTTCGCTTATTCAAAGGCGAAAACTGGAACGCGTCGCCGACCAAATGATAGAGATTGTCACCTCGCGAACACAGCCGCTGGTCGAGACAGAGTTCCGAAACCTGCGGGAGAACGATCGTGACGCAGCGATTCTCGCCGTCCAGGCGACCTTCGAACAGGCGCGGCTCACGAACGACGACCTATTCCGAGCTGATCTTGATGCGGTGTACTTAGATCGATACCTGCGCAGTCAGGGCGCAGGCGCGAGCGATGATCTTCCAGACGATGCGACTCGCTTGTATGACCTACTGCTACGCGAATGTTCTGGATACGCAATCGAGTTAGCCAAAACACTTCCCCCATTCGCGCCTGCGGCGCTGGTAGAAATACTTAGGCGAGAAACTGAGATCATCGACGAGCTTAGGCGCATTATCGAAAGCACACCACCTCGTCAGTCGGCTCGTGATTTCGAATACGAATATAGACAGCTGATTGCACGAGTCTTGGACGTCGTCGAGATGTTCGGGGCTACGTTCAGCGAGGCGTCGCGCAGGTATTCACTCTCAGTGGCATATATCAGCCTAACAACGGTTACCAAGACAAATCCGGTCGAGCACCAGGGCCGCATCTCATTAGTGGCGGGTGAGCGAGTTGAGAACCTGCTTGAGGAGAGCACCCGGATCTTCCTACGAGGACAGGCGGGACTGGGAAAGACAACCCTGCTTCAATGGATAGCGGTTCGCTGCGCACGGTCCGACTTCCCACCGGGCCTAGCCCACTGGAGCGAGCTTGTGCCATTTTTCATACCTCTGCGGAGGTACGTCAATGAGCGCCTTCCGTCAGCTGGTGATTTCGCAACTGTAATCGGAAGCCACATTGCCGATGAGATGCCAGTAGGCTGGGTACAAAACAAGCTACGCTCGGGCAAAGGTGCCATCCTTATCGATGGCGTTGACGAGCTACCAATGAATCGCCGCGACGAAGTAAGACGGTGGCTAACCGAACTCATCAACGCTTTTCCCAGGTCTCATTACATTGTCACCTCGCGACCGGCTGCAGCGGAAGCAACGTGGCTAACCCCTTTGGAGTTTACTGAGGCCGAGCTCGGCCCTATGTCCCCGTCAAATATTGCTACCTTCGTTGGGCGCTGGTTCGAAGCACTGCGCAAGGAGTCTGCAACCTACACGGGCTCCCATGAACTTGCTCAACTGGAGTCCGGCCTTCTCCAGCTGATGGCTGGCAGGCAGCATCTGCGGCGCCTCGCCGGATATCCACTTCTTTGCTCCCTGATATGCGCCCTGTATAGAGACCGGCATGCGACTCTTCCTGAGAGCCGTATGGAGCTTTACGACATCGCATTACAGATGTTGCTTGAACGGCGCGACGCAGAACGGAAGATATCTACGGACGTGGCAATAACGCGTACCGCAAAGGCGATACTATTGAGCGACCTAGCCTACTGGCTCATCAAGAATGGCGCGTCCGATGCTCCCACACCTCAGGTAGTAGGCAGGATCGCACGGAAGACGGACGCTATGACTATACGAGCGTCGGCCGATGTCGTGTACCGTCACCTTCTTGAGCGGACAGGTCTGCTTCGCGAGCCAGCTTATGGACGCACGGACTTTGTTCATCGCACGTTTCAGGATTATCTTGCAGCCAAGGCGGCAGTAGATGATGACGACGACGGCTTGCTACTCGCGAACGCGCATCTGGATAACTGGCATGAAGTGGTCGTTATGGCCTGCGGCCACTTTGGTCGCGAACGCAGGGAGAAGTTACTAAAGGGCCTCTTGAAAAAGGCTAAGAAGAGTCCTCGGTGGCGAGCAACGCTGTACTTGCTCGCGGCGGCCTGCCTGGAGACGAGCACTGAACTGACCTCCGAGCTACGCATGGAGATTCAGGCACGCGTCCAGCGTATGCTTCCACCAAGCTCCCTAGAGCAGGCAAAAGCCCTTGCAGTTGGGCCTTTCGTCCTTGATCTTTTGGCTGCTTCTCTTCCGAAGACTGAGGTCGAAGCCGCAGCAACGATTCGCGTTGCGACAGAGATTGGCGGCGAGGAGGCCCTCCCGGTTGTTGCACAATTTGCAGCACGGACAGAGCCACTTGTTCGCCGGGAGTTGATCGCCGCTTGGGCGCGGTTCGACCACAATGAGTATGCCAAAGCGGTGATATCGAACATGGAGCTGTCCACCCTCACCGTGCGTGATCCAGGGCTGGTGGACTCCTTGCGGTTCTTGCGCGGTGTACACGATCTGGCGTGTACCCTGCCGCCGAATTCAAAGCTCGATTTTGTTCCGGCGTCGGTTCAGACGATGGAACTCGACTTCGAGGGTGTGCTTGAACTAAATCAGCTCAGAGCGCCTTCCCTAAGCCAGTTGCATATACGAGGAGTTAAAAGGGATGGATCCGACGCAGCCTTCGTCTCTAGCTTTGACCGACTGCCGAAGCTTCGATCCCTCATTGTGGAGGCCTGCAGCCTTGAGGCACGCGGGGTTAGCTACACGTCTGGACCCAGCAGCCTAGAGTTCCGGGAGCTGCCGGGACGTTCATTAGGTTCATCTGGCCCCGCTACCGTGATCCAGCGCCTCCAGGTATCGTCCTGTCAGTTACTAGGCAGCCTGAGCGGGTTGGAGCACATCGCGGGAGTGGAAGAATTAACACTGTCTAACTGCCGGAATCTAATTGACTTGTCAGTGCTTCCCAGGTGGACATTTACGCTGAGGAAAGCGACTATCACGAACTGCGCGGCTCTCGGCAGCCTACGGATCTTCGGTGCTCTTAAATCGCTTGAACATTTAGAGATTACGGTTGACGAACCGGACGCTAACTGGCAGAAGCTTCAGCGGGGATCTTTCCTACTAGCATCGCTGGCACCACTTGACCATCCGCTAAATATTTCATTGGTCGGATTTTCGGTCAGTGATCTCGACCCGTTGAATGATCTGGGCATGGTATCCAGTGTTACGCCATTCGAGGGTGGCATTGCTTTCCGAGCGCGACTCGTTCCTGCTACGCACATCCCAAAGCAGCGAACTGCTGAACATAGCGACCCCCTGTACCCCAAGGTGATCTCCAGGCGGGATTTAGAGGGCGGAGATTTCGGCTGGACCCTTAATCCGCGCGCACCTCGGCGACAGGAAGGCGCGGACTAGTTGCCCCGGTAGCGAGGGGCCCCATCCGAACCGATCACCCTGCCTTTGGCCAGCCTGACCGGCGAGCCGCAGAGCGTCGAGCTGTACCTGTCCACTCCCGCCGGCACGCCCTCACCCGCTCGCATGCTCAACTCCGGCATCTGGATTCGACGATCCGTGCAACGGGCGCACCGAACGACAGGCACAACGGGATGCAAGTGCTCCGGCACACCTACGCCTCGGTGCTCCTGGACGCCGGGGAAAGCATCAAGGCCCTGGGCCACGCGGACCCCGGTTTCACCCTCCGGACCTACACACACCTGCTGCCTAGCAGCGAGGACCGCACCCGGCTAGCCATTGACAAGGCATTCGGTGAGGACCAGGTGGTCGACCGGGGGCCGGGAATCTGACGACAGCCCGCGGGCCGGCGAGGGCCATAGAGAAGGCGGGATCTAACTGGCCTTTTTGCGCTTGAGTTCATAATTAACAGATGACGTCCAGACAGTGATACCGCCACTCGCGGGTCGACCATATCCGGCGTGCGGCTGATATTCGACGGTCGAAGCCCCGACCCTCGAAACAGATATAACCTCCCAGCCCATGTCTCCGATTTCATTCAGCTTAGCCATCGCGGCCACCTCTCCTTCGATGGCCTGCCTCTTCGTTTCCTTTCCATCTAGCCAGGAGATTGTCCAACCGTTTCGGTCATCGCCGCTGAGATTACTGTCTCTGCATTCGACCGAAAAGCGCGCGTATTCCCATCTCGGCATGCCTCTATAGTGGTTCAAGGAAGACGGTGTCGGAATCCGTCAAACGGACACGCAAGAGTGGTCCTCGCGCCATCCCGCCGAGCGTTCGCACTGCGGAGGTCTCCACCCGGAACGAAGCCGGCCGACGACGGCCCGGAAGCTGGCGACGGCCTGGAGACGGCATGATCATTGCTCTGTGGTCCTCGAATAACCCGAACGCGCAGGTCAGGACCGGTGTCGGCGCTACTTCCAGCGGAAGTGGACGAAGAGGCGGCCGAAGTTCTTCGAGTCCTTCTCGACCCGGTGGTAGAGCTGTTTGACGTCCTTTTGGTCGAGGAACCGCAGCACACGCTTCTTGAGCTGTCCCGACCCCTTGCCCGGGATGATCTCCACGAGGGTGGCCTTCTTCGCCACCGCCTCGTCCATGATCCCGCGCAGCGCGCGGTCGATGTCCTGGCCCTTGTTGAAGATGTCGTGCAGGTCCAGCTTGAGCTTCATGCCGCAGCCCCCGGCCGGTCAGGTCCCATGTCCGCCATCCTAGGCACGCCCGTCGGCCCGGCCGCCGGACGACGAAGGGGCGGTCCGCAGGACCGCCCCTTGCTCATCACCAGGTCTCCGCTCAGCGCGTGCCGCCCACTCGGGTCTCCACCCGCTGCAGCGCGATCCGGTAGTCGTCGTTGGCCGCGTACATCGCTGCGGCGATCCGCAGGTGCCGCAGCGCGTCGGTGTGCCGGTTCAGCCGCTCCAACGTCCGGCCCAGCACGTGGTGCGCGTAGTGGTCACTCGGGTCCCGGTCGACGAGCTCCCGCAGCTGCTCCTCGGCCCGGTTGAGCTGGGCCGACTGGAAGTACGCCCGGGCCAGCAGCTGCCGGACAGCGGCGTTGCCGGGTTCGGCGTCGACGATCGGCTCCAGCAGTCGGGCCGCTCGGCTCGGGTCACCGGTTTCGAAGAACATGGTCGCCCGCCGGTAGTCCGCCAGAAGATCCATCTGCCCACCTCCTCGGGTCGCGCCGTCACCTGTTGCGACGCTGGCACAACACTCGACGTTTGGCGACTGTTCCCCGGGTGGAAATAGGGTCAGGCGCGAGCGTCCCGGCGGCCGGCGGCCAGCTCCCAGGCGCGGACGCCGCCGACGATCCCGGCCGTGTTCGGCACCACCACCACATCGTCGCCCATCCGGGCCAGCTGCTCCGGCCGGATCAGCCGGGAGTTGCCCCCGCCCAGGTAGAGCCGGTCCCACCGGAACACCGGGCGCAGCCCGTCCACCACCTGCCGGATCCGCCGGGACCAGAAGGCGTCGCCGAGCCGCCGACGCTCCGGCTCACCCACGTACGTGTCGTAGGTGGTGCCCCAGCGCACCGGCGCGTGCGACAGCTCCAGGTGCGGTGCGAGCACACCGCCGTCGAAGAGGGCGCTGCCCAGCCCGGTTCCCAGGGTCAACACCAGTTCACAGCCGGTGCCGGCGACCACACCCGCTCCGTGCACCTCGGCGTCGTTGAGCACCAGCGCGGGCACCCCGAACGCGTCGGCCAGCGCGCCTCGCGCGTCCCAGCCGGACCACTCGGCCAGCAGGTCCGGGTCGATGCGGGAGCGGGGGCCGCTGCGGGTGACGTAGTGCGGGGTGGCCACCACCACGCCGTGCCGGATCATCCCGGGTACGCCGACCGTCAGCCGGTCCGCCGTGGGCAGCCGCCCGCCCAGCTCCAGCAGGGTCCGGACGAACAGGGCGGGAGGCAGCGGGTACGGGGTCGGCACCCGCAGCGGCCGGGCGCGCATCGTGCCGGCCTCGTCGAGGACCGACGCCTTGATGCCCCCGCCACCGCAGTCGATCGCCAGAGTGGTCACCACGCCGTTGAGTCTGCCCGCTGCCGTCGGCTCTTATGCGAGCAGCCGGATAGGCTGCCGTCCTGATGAGCGCCACGATGATCGTCAAGGACCTGGCCGCCGGGCACGGGGACCGCCCACTCTTCTCCGGGTTGGACCTGGTCGTCGCCCCGGGCGACGTGGTCGGCCTGGTCGGGCCGAACGGGGCCGGCAAGTCGACGCTGCTGCGTACCCTCGCCGGATTGTTGCCGGTCGAGGCCGGCAGCGTGCGACTCAGCCCGCCCACCGCGAGCGTCGGGCACCTGCCGCAGGAGCCGGAACGGCGACCGGGCGAGACCGTACGCGACTTCCTGGCCCGCCGGACCGGGGTGACCGCCGCCCAGGCGGCGCTGGACGCGGCCACCGAGGCGCTGACCGCCGGGACGGCGGGCGCCGACGACGCGTACGCCGACGCGCTGGAGCGCTGGCTCGCCCTCGGCGGCGCGGACCTGGACGAACGCGCCGAGCAGGTGAGCGCCGGCCTCGGGCTCGCGGTCGACCTGGACCACCCGACGACCGGGCTCTCCGGCGGTCAGGCCGCCCGCGCCGGGCTGGCGTCGCTGCTGCTCAGCCGGTACGACGTGTTCCTGCTCGACGAGCCGACCAACGACCTGGACCTGGCCGGCCTGGAGCGGCTGGAGGAGTTCGTCACCGGGTTGCGGGCCGGCACGGTGCTGGTCAGCCACGACCGGGAGTTCCTCACCCGCACCGTGACCCGGGTGGTGGAGCTGGACCTGCCGCAGCAGCAGGTGCACCACTACGGCGGCGGTTACGCGGCCTATCTGGAGGAGCGCGAGGTGGCGCGGCGGCACGCCCGCGCCGACTTCGAGGAGTACGCCGACACCAAGGCCGGCCTGGAGACGCGGGCCCGCACCCAGCGCGGCTGGATGGACAAGGGCGTGAAGAACGCCCGCCGCAAGGCCACCGACAACGACAAGATCGGCCGCAAGTTCCGCAGCGAGGCGAGCGAGAAGCAGGCCGCCAAGGCCAAGCAGACCGAGCGGCTGATCGAACGGCTCGACGTGGTCGAGGAGCCCCGCAAGGAGTGGGAGCTGCGGATGGAGATCGCCGCCGCGCCCCGCGCCGGCGCCGTCGTGGCCACCCTGCGACATGCGGTGGTACGCCGGGGAGGCTTCACCCTCGGGCCGGTCGACCTCCAGATCGACTGGGCGGACCGGGTCGCGGTGACCGGGGCGAACGGTTCGGGCAAGTCCACCCTGCTGGCCGCACTGCTCGGGCGGCTGCCGCTTGACGAGGGCACCGCCTCGCTCGGGCCGGGCGTGGTGGTCGGCGAGGTGGACCAGGCTCGGGGACTGTTCCTCGGCGACGCGCCGCTGATCGACGCGTTCCACGCGGCCGTACCGCATCTGTCGCCGGCGGACGCGCGGACCCTGCTGGCCAAGTTCGGGCTGCGGGCGGCGCACGTGCCGCGGCCGGCGGCGACCCTCTCCCCCGGCGAGCGGACCCGCGCGGCGCTGGCCCTGCTCCAGGGGCGCGGGGTCAACCTGCTGGTGCTCGACGAGCCCACCAACCACCTCGACCTGCCCGCCATCGAGCAGCTCGAATCGGCGCTGGCCAGCTACCCCGGCACGCTGCTGCTGGTCACCCACGACCGGCGGATGCTGGCCGCCATCGAGACGAACCGTCGGCTGCGGGTCGACGCCGGGCGGATCGCCGAGGATTGATCCGTGCCGGAGGGCCGGGCCGGGGTGAGAATGACGCCATGCTCAAGTGGGAGTACGCGCTGCTGGTCCGCCGCCGCCAGGCGGCGACCAACGACCTCGGCTGGGAGGTCGTCTTCGTCTGGTACGGCCCGGACGGCTCGATGGTCGACGTGACGCCGTACGGCGACACGGCGCTGGCTCACCTGAACCGGGCCGGCGACCAGGGCTGGGAACTGGTCGCGATGAGCGAGGACCCGTCCCTGCCCGGCCACAACGAGTTGCACCGCTATCACCTGAAGCGGCCGAGGGCCGCCGCCCCGCAACCCCGCCAGCGGATGCGCGGCAGCCGGCGCACCCTGTCCGGCTGACCCGGCCGTCCGCCGGGCCGATGGCCCTGGTGGCCGCCGTGGGCTGCGACACGCCTGCGACGAGGCGGCGGCCCTACGGCGTGGTGGACGAGCGGGGCATACCGGGCGCGAATGCGGGTAACGCGCGGCGGGAGGTGGCCCGAATGGTCGCTTTGGCGCAGACTCCGCCCTCGGCCGACCGGCTGCGGTTGATCGACGAATCCCTCGCGCAGGCGTGGGCGGACCAGGCCCGGCACGACGACCGGCTGCGTGCTCTGGCGGTCGAGGTGCGGTTCGACCGGGGGGTCGCCCATCTCACCGGGGAGGTGGCCGAGCCGGCCGAGCTGCGGCTGGTACGGGACCTGGTGGGACGGCTGGCCGGCGTCTACGGCGTCTGGTGCCGGGTCGGCGTCGGCGGGCGGGCACCGGTGGTGGTGGACCTCGGTTGCGGTCCGACCAAGCAGTGGTCGGGCAACCTGGGGCTGGACATCTACCCGGCGCCGGGGGTGGACGCGGTCGCGGATCTGTCCGGCTCGCTGCCGCTCGCCGACGATTCGGTGGACGTCCTCTTCGCGGTGCACATCCTGGAGCACCTGATCGACTTCCTGCCGCTGGTGGACGAGTGCCATCGGGTCCTCCGTCCGGGTGGCGTGCTGCACGTGATGAGCCCCTGGTGGGGGCACGTGAACGCGGTTGCCGACCCGACTCACGTCCGGCTGATGGATGTGCAGACGTTCAAGGGGATCTGCCAGCTCCGGCCGCCGGGCACCCCGCGGTGGTACCCGCTGCACGCGGGCTGCGACGGCGCCTCGATCTTCGCCGACCTGACCCCCCTCCCCCCAGAGGCCGACCCGGCACCCCGATGCCACCTGGCCCGCTTCTTCGACTGAGAACCGTCAACTCGAACGCTTGTCATGCCGATCGAGCGCCAGGGGGCTGCCTCCGGACGACGCCATCTTCGTATCACGGGGTCGGGATCGTGGGGACGATGCGGCGGATTATGGGGCCTGGGTGGATTCGCGGATCTCCAGGCGGTACGGGGCGGAGAGTTCCTTTGCCGGGGCGGCGCGGTCGCCGTCCAGGCGGTGGGCCAGGAGTTCGACGGCCAGTTGGGCGATCCGCTCCTTGTCCGGGGCGACCGTGCTCAGTGTCGGGATCGAGAACCTGCCGTCCTCGATGTCGTCGAAGCCGACCACCGCCACGTCCTCGGGCACCCGCAGGCCGGCCTCGTGCAGGGCGCGCAGGGCGCCCAGGGCGAGCGTGTCGTTGAAGCAGAAGACGGCGTCGGGGCGTACCCCCGCGGTGAGCAGGCCGCGCATCGCGGCCGCGCCGTCGGCGCGGTGCCAGGCCGGCGCGGGCGCCACGAGGGCTTCGTCGTAGGCCAGACCGGCGGCGCGCAGCGCCTCGGCGTAGCCGGCCAGGCGCAGGCGGGCGCTGGCGCCCTCGTCGGTGCGCTGCGAGCCGATCGCCGCGATCCGGCGGCGGCCGAGCTGGATCAGGTGGTCGGTGATCTCGCGGGCGGCGGTCACGTTGTCGATCACCACGCGATCGGCGGGGCCGTGGTCGACACGCTCGCCGAGCAGCACCATCGGGGTGCCGTCCAGACCGGCCAGGTCCTCGGCGGTGAGCGCCAGCGGGCTGAAGATCAGCCCGTCGATCAGGTGGTCGGTGATGCCGGAGGCGACCACCCGTTCCTGCTCGCGCCGGCCGCCGGTCTGGTCGATGAGCACCGTCCAGCCGTAGTCGGCGGCGGCGGTGACCACGTAGCGGGCGAGTTCCGCGAAGTACGGGATGTCCAGTTCCGGCACCGCCAGGGCGATCACCCCGGTACGTCCCTTGCGCAGGTGGCGGGCGGAGAGGTTGGGCCGGTAGTTCAGTTCGGAGATGGCCTCCTCGACCCGGGCGCGGGTGTCCGGGCGTACGTGCACGTAGCCGTTCACCACGTTGGAGACGGTCTTCACCGAGACGCCCGCCCGTTCGGCCACGTCCTTGAGCCTGTTTCGCACGCCGCAACCTCCCCGATGGAACCCAGCGCACCATACCTCGTCATCAGCTCTTTACAACGTTGACTACAACGTTGTAGAAACGAGGGACGCCGGGTGGACGGTGACTGCGGTCACCCGGTTCCGGCACTGAGGAAAGGTGGCATCCCTTGCGGACCGCGCAGCTCACGATCGACCCGGCCTTCTCGATCGGGCCGGCCGACCGACGTCTCTTCGGCTCGTTCGTCGAGCACATGGGGCGGTGCGTCTACGGCGGCATCTACGAGCCCGGCCACCCCAACGCCGACTCCCGCGGCCTGCGCCGCGACGTGCTGGACCTGACCCGCGAGCTGGGCGTCTCGGTGGTCCGCTACCCGGGCGGCAACTTCGTCTCCGGCTACCGCTGGGAGGACGGCGTCGGCCCGGTCGGTGACCGGCCGCGCCGGCTCGACCTGGCGTGGAAGACGATCGAGACCAACGCGTTCGGGCTGGACGAGTTCATGACCTGGGCCGCCGAGGCCGGTGTCGAGCCGATGATGGCGGTCAACCTGGGCACCCGGGGCGTCCAGGAGGCGCTCGACCTGCTGGAGTACGCCAACCACCCGGGCGGCACCGAGCTGTCCGACCTGCGCCGCAAGCACGGCGCGGAGGACCCGTACGGCGTGCAGCTGTGGTGCCTCGGCAACGAGATGGACGGTCCGTGGCAGGTCGGCCACAAGACCGCCGACGAGTACGGGCGGCTGGCTGCCGAGGCGGCCCGCGCGATGAAGATGATCGACCCGTCGATCAGCCTGGTCGCCTGCGGCAGCTCCAACCGGCGGATGCCCACGTTCGCCGCGTGGGAGGCGACCGTGCTGGAGCACACCTACGAGCACGTCGACTACATCTCGGCGCACACCTACTACGACCCGTCCGACGGCGACCAGGCCAGCATCCTGGCGTCGGCCGTCGACATGGACAACTTCATCACCGAGGTCGTGGCGACCGCCGACCACGTGGCCGCCAAGCGGCGGCAGAAGCGCAAGCTGAAGATCTCGTTCGACGAGTGGAACGTCTGGTACGAGTCCCGCCTCCAGGCCGACCTGGACCGGCGTGGCTGGGTCGAGGCGCCCGCGCTGATCGAGGACGACTTCACGGCGGTGGACGCGGTGGTGGTCGGCGACCTGCTGATCACCCTGCTCCGGCACGCCGACCGGGTCGGGGTCGCCGCCCAGGCCCAGTTGGCCAACGTGATCGCGCCGATCCGCACCCGCAACGGCGGCCCGGCCTGGCGGCAGAGCATCTTCCACCCGTTCGCGCTGACCGCCCGGTACGCCCGGGGCACCGTGCTGCGTACCGAGCCGGTGTCACCGCGCTACGACACGAAGAAGTACGGGGACGTGCCGGTGCTCGACACGGTCGCCGTGCACGACGAGGAGACCGGCGAGCTGACAATCTTCGCGACGAACCGTGACACGACGGACCTCGCATTGGACATCGACCTGCGCGGCCTGCCGGGACTATCCGGTCTTTCTTTCCAGAGCATCGCTGCCGGGTCCGACCCGTCGGCGACGAACACCGAGGCCGAGCCCGACCGGGTGACGCCGCGGGAACTGCCCACCCCCACCCCCGACGGCGGCCGGTGCACCGTGCGCCTGCCCGCCGTGTCGTGGAGCGTGCTGCGCTTCGGCCCGACCGGCGTCTGAAGTCGTAACGGTTCTGCGCAGGCACAATTCATCCCGTCCCCCTCCAAGGAGAGATACAGCATGATCCAGAACGACATGAGCCGGCGACGCCTGCTCGGCCTCGGTCTCGGAATCGGTGCCGCGGCCTCGCTGACCCTCGCCGGCTGCGGCGGCGACGACAGCACCTCCGGGCCGGCCGTCGGTAACGGCGGCAAGGAGTACACCGGCCCGAAGGTCGACCTGAAGCTGTGGAACGGGTTCACCGGCGGCGACGGCGACATCTTCAAGGCGCTGGTCAACCAGTTCAACACCGAGCACAAGAACATCGCGGTGTCGGTGGCCACGTACCAGTGGGAGGACTACTACAACAAGCTCCCCGGTGCTGCCTCCAGCGGCAACGGCCCGGACATCGCGGTCATGCACATGGACCAGCTCGCCACCTTCGCCGCTCGTGGCGTGATCACCGAGCTGGACGACGTGGCCAAGAACCTGGAGCTCTCCGAGGGCGACTTCGCCCCGACCGTCTGGAAGGGCGGGATCTACAACAACAAGCGGTACGGCATCCCGCTGGACATGCACCCGCTGGGCTTCTACTACAACAAGGCCGTCATGCAGAAGGCCGGCCTCGACCCGAACAAGCCGCCGACGACGAAGGACGACTACACGGCGGCCCTGGTCGAGCTGAAGAAGGCCGGTGTGCAGGGCTTCTGGGTCAGCCCGTTCCAGTTCACCGGCGGCATGACGTTCTACTCGCTGCTCAACCAGTGGGGCGCCACCCTCTTCGACGCCGAGGTGGCCAAGGCGACGTTCAACTCCGACCCGGCGGTCGAGGCGTGCACCTGGCTGGTCGACGTGATCAAGCAGGGCTACTCGCCGGCCAACGTCGGACAGGACGCCGACTACCTGGCGTTCAAGAGCGGCAAGAACGCCTTCACCTGGAACGGCATCTGGCAGATCAACGACCTCAAGAAGAGCCCCGAGGTCCAGTGGGGCGTCGCCCCGCTCCCCCAGATCGGCAGCAAGCCGTCGGCCTGGGCCAACTCGCACAACTTCACGATCGTGAAGCAGCGGGCCAACGACGCCAACAAGGTCTCCGGGGCGAAGGTCTTCATCAACTGGCTGAGCCAGCACTCGCTGGACTGGGCCAAGGGTGGGCAGATCCCGGCCCGCAAGGAGGTCCGTGAGGGCGCCGAGTTCAAGGCGCTGCCGGAGATCTCGTCGCTCGCTCCCGAGCTGGAGTACGCGGCCTTCCCGCCGGCGGCCCCGGGTCTGGGTGAGGTCATGACGACCTTCTACAACTCGTTCAACGAGGCCGCGCTGGGCAAGAAGTCGCCCAAGCAGGCGCTCGACGACGGCGTGTCCAAGGCCAACAAGCAGCTTGAGGACAACCGCAAGAAGTACGGGAGCTGATAACCCGTGGCGGACGTGATCGAGGTCGGGGCGGCGCGCGGTGACGCGCCGCCCCCGGCGGCCAACCCAGCCCGCCGGGGCGCCTCGGCGCGCCGGACCGGACGGGCGACGCCATACCTGTTCCTCGCCCCGTACCTGGTCCTGTTCGGGGTCTTCGGCCTGCTGCCGATCATCCTCGGCCTCTGGCTGAGCGTGCACCAGTGGGACTTCCAGCTGCCCAACCGACCCTTCGTCGGGTGGGACAACTACAAGGAGCTGTTCTCCAGCGACTCCGCCGTCTACGGCGACTGGTGGGAGAGCGTCCGGGCCACCGCGATCTTCACAGTGCTGTCGGTGCCACTGCTGGTGGTCGTACCCCTCGGGCTGGCGCTGCTGTTGAACCGCTCCTTCCCGGGCCGCACCTTCTTCCGGGCGATCTACTTCGCCCCGTACGTGCTGGGCGTGGCGGTGATCGGCCTGCTCTGGCGATTCCTGCTCGACGCCAACCTGGGCCTGGTCAACCGGCTCCTCGGAGTCGTCGGCCTGCCGTCGGACACCCCGTGGGTGACCAACATGCCGTGGGCGTGGATCTCCCTGGTCGGGGTGACCGTCTGGTGGACCTCCGGCTTCAACGCGGTGATCTACCTGGCCGGTCTGCAGGACATCTCGCCGGAGCTGTACGAGGCGGCCCGGGTGGACGGCGCCAACGCGTGGCAGCGGTTCCGCAACGTCACCCTGCCCGGGCTGCGGCCGGTGCTGCTCTTCGTGATCACCACGACGGTGCTCGCCTCGGCGAACATGTTCGGCCAGTCGTTCCTGATCACCCAGGGAGCGCCGGGCACGGAGACCCGCACGGTGGTGTGGTTCATCGTCGAGGAGGGCCTGCGGGACAACGACGCCGGTCGCGCCGCCGCGATGAGCATCGTGTTCGCCCTGCTGCTGGCGATCGTGAGCATCGCCAACTTCCGCCTCTTCCGCTACCGGGAAGACTGAGGGGACCGCCATGACGACGCCCACGCCGACCACCAACGGCTCCGCCCCCGGGCTGCGCCGGGTCGTCTTCTACGCCACTCTGGTCGCGCTCACCCTGATCTTCCTGACCCCGCTGGTGTGGATGGTCATCACCTCGCTGAAGACCTACACCGCCGCCCAGCAGATCCCGCCGAGCTGGCTGCCGAACCCGCTGGCGGGGTACGGCTACGAGCAGATCATCAACAACTCGGCGAACCCGGTGCTGCGCTGGTTCCTCAACAGCATGGTGGCCGCCACGCTGCACTCGCTGCTGGTGCTGGTGACCGCCTCGATGGCCGCGTACTCCCTGGCCCGGCTGCGGTTCCGCGGACGCGGGGTGACCTTCGCGTTGATCGTCGGGACGCTGTTCATCCCGCCGACCTCGCTGATCATCCCGAACTTCCTGATCGTCGACCAGCTCAACTGGATCGACACCCTCGCCGTGGTGGTGGTGCCCGGCGCGGCCAGCGCGTTCGGGGTGTTCTTCCTGCGGCAGTTCTTCCTGTCGCTGCCGAGCGAGCTGGAGGAGGCCGCCACTCTCGACGGTGCCAACCAGTGGCAGATCTTCTTCAAGGTGGTGCTGCCGCTGTCCAAGCCGGCGCTGGCCACCCTTGCCGTGCTGTCGTTCCTGACCAACTGGAACGACTTCCTGTGGCCGATCTTCGTGCTCTTCAGCCCGGAGAAGCTGACGCTGCCTCCGGGCCTGGGCCTGCTCCAGGGCTCGTACGTCACCGACTACCCGGTGATCATGGCGGGCGCGGTGCTGGCCAGCCTGCCGGTGCTGATCCTCTTCGTGCTCGCGCAGCGGCACATCATCCAGGGCGTCTCCCGCAGCGGTCTGAAGGGATGACGCGGGCGACAACTCGGCGAGTCGGCGCGGCGGCGGTCACCCTCGCCGCCGCGCTGCTCGTCACGGGCTGTTCCGACGGCGACGAACCCACCTACACGAGCAACGGGAGCGGCACCAGGATGTTCACCAACCCCGTCGTCAGCACCGACGCCCCGGACCCGCAGGCGATCCAGGTGGGCGACACCTGGTACCTGTTCCACACCAACTCGCAGGGCCGCAACGTCCCGGTGCGCACCTCGACGAACCTGGTCGACTGGACCGAGGCGGAGGACGCCCTGCCGACGCTGCCGGACTGGGCGGACCCCGGCAAGACCTGGGCGCCGGAGGCGATCGAGCTGGCACCGGAGAAGTTCCTGCTCTACTACACCGTCGCGGGCCGGGAGTCGGGCCGGCAGTGCGTCGGGCGGGCGGTGGCCAGCGCGCCGCAGGGGCCGTACTCCGACGACGCGACCGGCCCGCTGATCTGCCAGGCCGAGTTGGGCGGGGCGATCGACGCCAGCCCGTACCGGGACACCGACGGCAGCCTCTGGCTGCTGTGGAAGAACGACGGCAACGCGATCGGGGTGGACACCTGGCTCTGGTCGCAGCGCCTCGCCGACGACGGCCTGACCCTCGTCGGTGAGCCGACGAAGCTGCTCAAGCAGACCGAGCCGTGGGAGGGCACCCTGATCGAGGGGCCGTTCTTCCACCGCCAGGACGGCCGGCTGCTCCTGTTCTTCGCCGCCAACGCCTATGACCGGGCCGAGTACGCGGAGGGCTACGCGGTCTGCGAGAGCCCGACCGGCCCGTGCGTGAAGGCCGCCGAGAACCCAATCCTGAAGAGCAACGAGGCCGCCTCCGGCCCGGGCCACGCCTCGATGGTGGTCAAGGACGGCCGCACCTGGCTGCTGTACCACGCCTGGCCTCCCGGCCAGGAGGGCAGCACCGACCCCGGTCGTCAGGTGTGGCTCGACGAGGTGACCTGGGTCGACGGCAAGCCGGTCGTCAAGGGTCCGACGGCCACGCCGCAGACCCGCCCCTGACCTGGTCAGACGGAAGGGCCCCCGGAGCGGGGGCCCTTCCGGCGTTCGTGGGTCAGGCGCTCGGTTCGCGCGGTGCCGGGGCGACGGCGGGTTCGTGCCGGGCCAGCCGGTTGCGGCGGTAGCCGTAGCCGAAGTAGATGACCGCGCCGAGCAGCATCCAGGCCAGGAACCGCAGCCAGGTCTCCACCGACAGGTTGAGCATCAGGTAGAAGCAGGCCAGCGCCGAGACGACCGGCAGCACCGGGGAGAACGGAACCCGGAACGGCCGCTCCAGGTCGGGGCGCTTGCGGCGCAGGATCGGCACCGCGATCGAGACCAGCACGAACGCGCAGAGCGCGCCGATGCTGACCAGGTCGGCCAGGGCGGAGAGCGGCAGGAAGCCGGCCAGCAGCGCGACCGCCACCGTCATGATCGCCGAGATCCGGTACGGGGTGCCCCAGCGCGGGTGCACGGCCGCGATCGAGGGCGGGATCAGGCCGTCCCGGGCGATGGCGAAGCCGATCCGGCCCATCGCCACCAGGTCGACCAGGATGACGCTGGTCAGGCCGGCAACCGCGGCGATGGAGACGAGCGTCGCCGCCCAGCCGGCGCCCACCGACTCGAACGCCGAGGCGATCGGGGCGCCCCGGTCGATCTCGGTGTACGGCACCATGCCGACGAGCACCAGCGAGACGCCGATGTAGAGCACGGTGGAGATCAGCAGCGTGCCGAGCAGACCCAGGGTGAGGTCCCGCTTGGGCTTGCGCGTCTCCTCGCCCAGGTTGGCCACGGCCTCGAAGCCGGTGTACGCGAAGAAGACCACCGCGGCGGCGCTGAGCACCCCCACGAAACCGAAGACCGACGGCTCCAACCCGAACAGCGCCTGCGTCACCGGCTGCTTGATGCCATCGTCGCCACTGCCGGCGGGCTCGGCCGGCGGGATGAACGGGGTGAGGTTGGCTGCCTTGACGAAGAACAGGCCAGCGACCACCACGAAGACGCAGATCGACACCTTGACCAGCACCAGCAGGTTGGTGATCCGGGCGGACTCCCGGATGCCGACGATCGCCACGATGCCGAGGATCAGCACGATGGCGATCGCGCCGATGTTGACCGTGCTGCCCTCCTCGCCGAACCACCGGGTCGGCAGGTCGAGCAGCTCGGCGAGGTAGCCCGACCAGCCGCGGGCCACCACCGCCGCGCCGAGCGCGAACTCCAGCAGCAGGTCCCACCCGATGATCCAGGCGACGATCTCGCCCATCGTGGCGTACGCGTAGGTGTAGGCGCTGCCGGCCGTCGGCACGCTGGAGGCCAGCTCGGCGTAGCAGAGGGCGGCGAGCAGGGCGACCACGCCGGCGATGGCGAAGGAGATCACCACGCCCGGACCGGCGCTGTCGCGGGCCTCGATCCCGGTGAGCGTGAAGATGCCCGTGCCGATCACGATGCCGATGCCGAAGCCGGCGAGGTCGATCGCGCCGAGCCGCCGCTTGAGCCCCAGTCGGCCGTCGGTGCCGTCGGCGTCGCCCTGGGCTAGGACGTCCTTGATTGGTTTGGTTCGCAGCACCGACATGCGCTCACCCCTCCCACCGTGCGACCACCACCATGGCGGCCGGTGACCGGCGTTGCTACCCACCCCGGATCCCGGCCAACCGCCACGGATCATGCCGATCAGGTCACGACGCGGCGTGCGGTCCCGATCACTACCCGCAATCGGGCGCTCGGCGCGAATCGTCCGATCCGGTGACCGGGGAATCGATCAGGCGCGGCCCCTTGCGGGACCGTGCCGAGTGTGAAAATTTCCTACCAGCGGCACATTGCCTACGGCGAATCTTGCCGGGACGCCGCGAGAACCCCTGACACGGGAGCCCCAACGAAGGGACACACCGCATGAAGGCACCTCGACTCGGAGCGGCCGGGCTGGTCGCAGCCCTGCTCGGCACGCTGGTCGCAGCCACCCCCGCCCACCCCGCGAGCGCCGCGACCGATGCCGTCACCACCACCTGCGTCACCGACCCGGCCACGCCGAAACGACAGTTCCGGGCGATGTGGATCTCGTCGGTGGTCAACATCGACTGGCCCAGCAAGGCGTCCCAGACCAGCCCGGACCGGATCGCCGCCCAGCAGGCCGAGTACCGCGCACTGCTCGACCTCGCCGAACGGCTGCACCACAACGCCGTCGTGGTGCAGGTCCGACCGACCGCCGACGCGCTCTGGCCCTCGCCGTACGAGCCGTGGTCGGAGTACCTGACCGGCGTACGCGGCCAGGACCCGGGCTGGGACCCGCTGGCCTTCCTGGTCGACGAGTCGCACAAGCGCAACCTGGAGTTCCACGCCTGGTTCAACCCGTACCGCGTCTCCATGCCGGCCCCCGGCGGCGCCGGCGCCGACCTCAACCTGCTCGCCCCCGGCCACCCGGCCCGGGCGCACCCCGACTGGACCTTCGCCTACCCACCGGCCGGCGTGGCCGGCAGCCGGCTCTACTACAACCCCGGCATTCCCGAGGTCCGCGAGTTCGTCCAGACCGCGATGATGGACGCGGTCAAGCGGTACGACATCGACGGCGTGCACTTCGACGACTACTTCTACCCCTACCCCAGCGGCACCTACCAGGTGCCCGACGATGCCGCCTTCGCGGCGTACAACCGGGGCTTCACGGACCGGGCAGACTGGCGGCGGGACAACATCAACCTGCTGATCCAGGAGATGAACGGCAAGATCAAGGCGGCGAAGCCGTGGGTGAAGTTCGGCGTCAGCCCGTTCGGCATCTGGCGCAACAAGAGCGCCGACCCGCTCGGCTCGGACACCACCGGCAGCCAGTCGTACGACATCATCTCCGCCGACACCCGCAAGTGGGTCAAGCAGGAGTGGATCGACTACGTGGTGCCGCAGCTCTACTGGTACATCGGCCAGTACCCGGCGGCCGACTACGCGCGGCTGGTCCCGTGGTGGGCCGAGACCGTGCGCGGCACCCGTGTCCAGCTCTACATCGGCCAGGCCGACTACAAGAGCGGCGATCCGGCGTACGGGCCGTACTGGCAGAACCCGCGTGAGCTGTCCGACCACCTGACGCTCAACCGGTCGTACCCCGAGGTGCAGGGCAACGTGCACTTCTCGGCCGTCCAGGTGCGGGCCAACCGGCTCGGCGCCACCGACATCTACGCGGCCGAGCACTACTCCCGCCCGGCCCTCGTGCCGGCCATGCCGCACCTGCCGGCGAAGCCGTTGCTCCTCCCGGTGGTCACCAGGGTCGCCCGGGAGGCCGACGGGGTGCGGCTGACCTGGCGCCAGCCCGCCGACGGCGTGGGCCCGCTGGGCACGGCCACCTCGTACGCGATCTACCGGTTCGACGGCACCACGCTGCGCGGGCGGTGCGCCACGGCGGACGCCACGCACCTGGTCGACACCGTCCGGGCCACCCCCGGCGGCACCCAGTCCTGGGTGGACACGTCGGCCGAGCCCGGCCGGCGCTACACCTACCGGGTGACCGCGCTGGACCGTACCGCCAACGAGAGCCCGGCCAGCCCGCCGGCGTTCCTGCTGCACTGACCCGTTCCGCGGAATGCGCCGGGTGCCTCGCGCACCCGGGGCATTCGTCTGTTTGAACGTATGTCACCAATAGTTGGCGGCGCACATACCGCCCAGTTGATCAGCTGATCGACACTCATCGACATCCGGTAACCCGCCGGTAACTTCCGTCCCACCGCTCACCCCGCGGAGGTAAACCGTGCCCCGACGTCTCGCCACCCTGTTCGCCTCGGGCGCGCTAGCGCTGCTCGCCA
Source organism: Micromonospora sp. NPDC005237 (assembly GCF_040607775.1). NCBI lineage: Bacteria > Bacillati > Actinomycetota > Actinomycetes > Micromonosporales > Micromonosporaceae > Micromonospora > Micromonospora sp. NPDC005237. The sequence continues at coordinate 122,331 of NZ_JBEXHJ010000004.1, forward strand.
CCCTCGCCGTCGCCTCCCCCGCCGCCGCCGTCACCCCCGCGGAGCGACTGTCCGTGCTGTCGAGCTGGACCCAGACCAGCGCGTCCAGCTACAACTCCTGGAACAGCGCCCGCGTCAACCGGGCCCCCTGGGCCGAGTACAACTTCGACTGGTCCACCGACTACTGCTCGTCCAGCCCGGACAACCCGCTCGGGTTCACCTTCAACCTGAGCTGCTACCGACACGACTTCGGCTACCGCAACTACAAGGCGGTCGGCCAGTTCTCCGCCAACAAGTCCCGCCTGGACAGCGCCTTCTACGAGGACCTGAAGCGGGTCTGCGCCACGTACAACTCGGTCGTCCGCCCGGCCTGCTACAGCCTGGCCTGGACGTACTACCAGGCGGTCCACATCTTCGGCTCGGTGGCCGCCGTCCAGCAGGCCGACATCGACCGAGCCGCCCGCATGAAGGCCCAAGCCGAAGCCAAGGCCGCAACCCACTAACCCCACCCCACCCCCGTCGCGGTGATCATGAAGTTATTGCCCGTCCGCCCGGCGTGTCGTGGCAATAACTTCATGATCAACAACGAGGGGTCAGGCGCGTTCCGTTCGGGTTGCGGGGTGGCGGTTGGGGTCGGCGGGGCGCGGGGGCGGCGCGTGTTGGGACAGGTCGGTGCTGAAGCGGGTCGAATCCGCTGCCAGGTCCGGGTGTTCCACGTCGAGCGCCAGTGCCACGGCCTCGTCCAGGCCCATCTCGGCACCCTCCCCGTACGCGTCGTCGAACGCCGCGTCACCCGCCATCGACCGCAGCTCCGCCTGCTGGTCGGCCCAGTAGCCGCCGTAGATACCCGGCGTCGCTCGCATGCTCGCCCGGGTGGCCTGGGCCGCCCCGAACAGTCGCGCGGCCGTCAACCGGTCTCCACCGAGAGCGCAGCGCACCGCGATCGCGTTCAGCGTGTCGCAGGCCCGGCCGTGGTAGCCGTGACCCATCCGTGAGCGCAGCGCCACCAGCAGGTGCTCGTGCGCGGCGATCACGTCGCCCCGGGCCAGCGCGACCATCCCGAGCAGCATGTCCACCGAACGCCGGCCCCGCTCGACCGGCCGGGCGGCCTCCACCGGACGCGCCGCTCCCAGCAGCTCGGCCGCCTCCTCCAGCGCGCCGCGCCGCCACAGCAGCTCGGCCAGGCTGAACACCGCGAACAGCGCCTCGCCGACCACGTCCTGCCCGTGGGCCCAGTCGATGACCTCCCGACAGACCCGCTCGGCCTCGAAGAACTGGCCCATGTCCACCAACGGCGCGGCCCTGCCGGCGAGCACCCGGGCCAGCAGCCCGGCGTCGCCGGCCTGTCGGGCGGCTGCCTCCGCCCGCTGCGAGTAGCGCAGCTCCTCGGCGAACTCGCCGTCGGCGCCGGCATGCAGCGAGTGCATGTGGTACGCCGCCGCCAGCTCCGCGTCCGGGATCCGCTCGCCGGTCTCGGCGATCCGTCCGTACAGCCGGAACAGCCAGAGTCGACCCTCCCGGGCCAGCCCGCGCTCGCGCCACCACTGGTCCAGCCCACCGGCCAGACGGAGACCGGCACGGGCGCTGCCGCCGGTGGCGCACCAGCGCAGCGCGGCGCGCAGCTCGTCGGCCAGCGGGTCGAGGGTGTAGAGCGACAACGTCACCGGCCGGCCGTCCGGCCCCAGGTGGGCCCGCTCCAGCGCGTGCGCCGACCAGGCCACGTGCCGGTCCCGGGCAGCCTGCTCCTCACCCGCCTCGGCCAACCGCCGTGCCGCGTACGCCCGGATCGGGTCGAGCATCCGGTACGAACTGCCGGCAGCGCGCGGCTCGGCCAACACCATCGACTTGTCCACCAGCACCGACAGTGGATCCAGCGGATCGTCGCCCAGCAGCCACTCCACAGTCGGCAGATCCACCGGCCCCGCGAAGACCGCCAACCAGCGCAACAGCCGCGCGGCCCGCGGCCCCAACGTGCGGTACGACCACGTGACGGTCGCCTGCATGGTCAGGTGCCGTTCGGTGGCCGAGCGCTGCACGGCCCTGCTCGCCGGGGTCGGCGGCGGTGTCCCGATCGCCGCGGCCACGAGGTCCACGGTGTCCTGCTGGTTGCCGGACCAGCCCCGCTCGACCGGCGGTGGATCCGGATCCTCCCGGCCGGCGTCCAGCGTGCCGAGGACGTCGTCCAACCGCTCGGCCAGCTGACCCACGGAGAGCACCCGCAGCCGGGCGGCCGCCAACTCGATGGCGAGGGGCAGCCCGTCCAGCCGCTGCACCACCCGGCGCAGGTCGGCCGACTCGGACGGGTCGGGCCGCCGACCGCCGCGGGCCGCCGCCGTACGGTCCAGCAGCAGCGCGACCGCGTCGCTCTCCGCGCCGTCCGGGCGGGGATCGACCGAGAGCGGCGGGATCCGCCAGACCACCTCGCCGGGCAGGCTGAACGACTCGCGGCTGGTCGCCAGCACCCGCACGCCACCCCCGCCGGAGAGCAGCCGCGAGATGACCTCGCCGCAGGCCGCCGGCTGCGTGTCGCAGGTGTCCAGCACGACCAGCATCCGGCGGGCCGCCGCGTACTCGACGAGGGTGTCCAGCATCGGGCGGCCCGGCTCGGGCCGCAGCCCGAGCACCGCGGCGATGGCGAACGCCACCAACCCCGGGTCGGTCACCGCGGCGATGTCGACGAACCAGACCCCGTCCGGGTACGCCTCGACGACGCCACCGGCCAACTCCACGGCGAGCCGGGTCTTCCCCGCGCCGCCCGCGCCCAGCACGGTGACCAATCGGTGCCGCTCCACCAACCGGCCCAGCTCGGCCCGCTCGACCTCCCGCCCGACGAACGAGGTCACCTGGGTCGGCAGGTTGTGCGCCACCGCGTCGGCGGTGCGGGGGCGGGGGAACTGCCGCTCCAGGCCGGGCGCGACCAGTTGGAACAACCGCTCCCGGTCGTCGAAGCCACGCAACCGGTGCAGGCCCAGGTCCAGCAGGGTGGCGCCCGGGGGCAGCGGATCGGCCCGGCGGGCCGTGGACGCCGAACAGAGCACCTGTCCGCCGTGCGCGGCCGCGGCCACCCGGGCGGCCCGATGCACCTCGGGGCTCGCGTACTCCCCGTCGCGGGGCTCGGCGTACCCGGTGTGCAAGCCCATCCGCACCCGGGGCGCGGCCTCCTCGGTGGGCCAGTCGTGGCTCGCCAACGCCCGCTGGGCGGTCAGGCAGGCGGTCAGCGCCGCCGCCGCGTCGTCGAAGGCCAGGAAGAACGAGTCGCCCTCGGTCAGCAGCTCCGCGCCACCGGTGGCGGCCAGGGTGCGACGCAGCAACCGGCGGTGCTCGGCGAGCACCGGGCGGTAGTCCGCGCCGAGCAGTTGGGCCAGCCGGGTCGAGCCCTCGATGTCGGTGAACACGAAGGTCACCCAACCGCTCGGGAGCTGGATCCGTGGCGACATGCGTGGAACCTCCGCCCGTGACGTCGGGTTCATGCTGCCTGACTCCGAGCGGTCACGCATCGTGAGAACGGCCGGGCACGTGCCGCCTCAAGGTGCCACTCGAACCCGCTCCCGGCAAGGCCAGCCCACCGGCCGGTCACCGGAACGCCCGGCTCAGCAGCCGCAGGCACCCCCGCAGCAGCCACCGCCACCAGCGGGAGCTTGCGCGCCACCAGCGCCCCGACCGGTGACCGACACCGCCGAGAGCAGCTTGACCGTGTCGACATGGCCCTGCGGGCAGGTGGCCGGCGCGCCGGCCTCCGCCATCGGACGGTTGACCTCGAAAGTGTCGCCGCAGGCGCGGCAGCGGAACTCGTACCGGGGCATGGCGATCAGGGTACGTGGGCCTGACGGTCGCCGGGGACATGAGTGATACTCGACGGGTGGTGGACGGCGAGGACAAGACGCGTGTGCAACCGCTTCGGCCGGCCGCGCCGCTGGACGGGCCGCTGGCCGAGTCGGGCGCCGCGCCGGATCCGGTGCCCGCGGCCGTGCCCCGCCCCCGCCGGCCCTGGCTCAGCATCCGCACGACCGACGCGAAGGCCAAGACCCCCGCGACGCCCGTGACCGCACCCCTACCCCCGAGCGTCGATGCCGCGACCGGTGACCAACTGGGGGACACCGCCACCGGCGACCCCGCCGCGGCGAAGCCCACTTCGGACACCACCGCCGCCCCGCCGACCACCCCAGCCGCCACCGCCGCCCCAGCCGCCGACGCCGACGCCCCAACCGCCGACACCGACACCGACGCCGCCAACGCCGACAGCGCCAACGCGGAGACCGACGGCGCGAAGGCCGACGACGGGGCAGTCACGGTCGCGGCGGGCGCCACCGCCACCGACCTGACGGCGACCAAGGTGGACGGTGTCGCAGTGGTGCCGACGCCCGAGCGCGGCCGCCGGCGGCGGGTGCCGTTCGCGCACGCCGTACGGGTGCCACCGCCACGTCAGGCCGCGGTGACCGCCGCCCGGGCGACCCGCGCCTGGGCCCGCCGGCCCAGCGGTCGACTCACGGTCCCGGGGGTCTTCCTGCTGGTCCTGGTGGCCGCGACCGCCGCGGCGGGGGCATTGCTCGTCCCGGCCACCATCCGTGGGTCCCGACCGGTGGCGGTCGACGTCACTGCCGCGCCGACCGTGGCCGTGCCGCCGGCGGTGCCGCTCGACCCGCGGCCCACCGGCCCTCTGCCCACCGGGCCGATGCCGACCGCGCCGCTCCCCACCGGAGCGTTCCCGAGCGGCGGCATGCCAACCGGGCCGGCCGTCGGTCCGACGACCGGCGGCCGTCCGTCGGACTCCCTGGCCGCCTGGGCGCAGCAGGTCGGGGCCAAGGTCAACATTCCCGCGACCGCGATGCAGGCGTACGGGTACGCCGAGCTGATGCTCGCCCAGACCAACCGCAGCTGCGCGTTGAGCTGGACGACGTTGGCCGCGATCGGCCAGGTCGAGTCCGGCCACGGCTCGGCCAACGGCGCGCGGTTGAGGCCGGACGGCAAGGCGCTGCCCCAGATCATCGGGCTGCCGCTGGACGGAAACGGCGGCCGGATGCGGATCATCGACACCGACCGTGGGTTCCTCGACAAGGACAGCACCTACGACCGGGCGATCGGGCCGATGCAGTTCATCCCGACCACGTGGCAGGAGATCGGCGCCGACGCCGACGCCGACGGCGTGAAGGACCCGCACGACCTGGACGACGCCGCTCTGGCGGCCGGCAACTACCTGTGCAAGGGCGGCCGCAACCTGAGCATTCCGGGCGACTGGTGGAACGCGATCCTGTCGTACAACGACGTGCGGCGGTACGCCCAGGCCGTCTACGACACCGCTGACCGGTACGGACGGGCCAGCCGTACGTGATGTGATCGTCCGCGTACATTGGAGAACTGGACACTTCCCCCGAGCAGCCGTTAGCGGCAAGCTAGACGGGTGATGGTGCGCGAGTGGGACCCCAGGACCGCGTCGTCCGCCGAGATCGCGTCGCTGCTGACAACGCTGAACGCGGTGCTGGCGGCCGATCTGCCGCAGGACCCGCCGTGGCGGGAGACCTCCCTGCGGGAGTATCTCGGCGAGGTGATGCCCGGTGAGCGACGGATCTCCTGGCTCGCCCAGGCCGAACCGAGCGCTCCCGGCGAGACCGGCGCCGTCCTCGGGCAGGTCCACGTGCTGCTCCTCGGCGACATCGGGGTGCTCGAGGTGCTGGTGCATCCCTCCGTCCGACGCAACGGCCTCGGCCGTGAGCTGGTGCTACGCGCCGCCCGCCGCGTCTACCAGGAGGGTTTCCAGTCGATCGGGGTCGAGGTGGTCGGCGACACGCCTGCGGTGGGCTTCTACGAGTCGCTCGGCTTCACCCGGGAGTACGTGGAGACGCGCAGCGTGCTCGACCTGACCTCGGTGGACTGGGCCGAGCTGGCCGAAATGGCCATCGGGATCGGCGCGGGCTACCACCTGGAGTTCTACCCCGGTGGGCCACCGGACGACCTGATCGAGTCGTACGCGCGGGCCAAGGCCGAGGTGCGCGACGTCGACGACGGCGAGTTGCGTCCCAGCTCGTATGACCCGGAGCGGCTGCGGGACAGCCTGGACACCCTGCACCGGCGGGGCATGAAGCCGTACATCGTCCTGGCCCAGCACGAGCAGAGTGGCGAGGTGGCCGGCCTGACCGAGGTCGTGGTGCCGGCGCAGCACCCGACCCGCGCCGATCAGTACGACACGATCGTCGCGCAGGACCACCGGGGTTACGGCATCGACCGGGCGATCAAGGCGCGGATGCTGCTGGAGCTGCGCTCCGCCGAGCCGGAGCTGGCCGAGGTGCAGACCTGGAACGCCCAGGCCAACGAGGCGATGCTCAAGGTCAACGCGGAGCTGGGCTACCGGCCCGACCGGGACTGGTGCGAATACAGCGTCGACGTCGCCGAGCTGGTGCACCGCCTCGACCAGCCGCGCTGAGGAATTCACGAAACTGTCCGGTGGGGGATGGACGATGGACGGTTACGCACCTTAACGTGCGTTGACCCCCATCCACCCATCGTGGAGGCCCTATGCGCCCGCGCCGCACGACAGCCGCGCTCGCGATCGCCACCGCCGCAGTGACCGTCACGGCCCTCGGCGTCACACCCACCGCGGCCAGCGCCGCGCCTACCGACCTGTTCATCTCGGAGTACGTCGAAGGCTCGTCGAACAACAAGGCGATCGAGCTGTTCAACGGCACCGGCACCGCCGTGGACCTCACCGCGGGCGGCTACCAGCTCCAGCTCTACTTCAACGGCTCCATCACCCCGACCACCATCGCGCTGGCCGGGAACGTGGCCGCCGGGGACGTGTTCGTGTTCGCCAGCGCCTCGGCCGGGGCGGCCATCCTCGCCCAGGCCGACCAGACCACCGGTGCGAGCCTGTTCAACGGCGACGACGCGATAGTGCTGCGCCGGGGCACCACGGTGCTCGACTCGATCGGCCAGGTGGGCGTCGACCCGGGCACCGAGTGGGGCGCCGGCGCGACCAGCACGGCGGACAACACGCTGCGCCGGCTGCCCACGGTGACGGCGGGCGACACCGACCCGTCGGACGCGTTCGACCCCGCCGCGCAGTGGACCGGTCTGCCGGTCGACACCTTCGACGGGCTCGGCTCGCACACCGTGGACGGCGGTGGCCCGGTCGACGCGCCGGCCACGCTGACCTGTGGTGGGCCGCTGGTCACCGCCGCCGGAACGGCCGCGAGCCGCGAGGTGACCGCCGCCGACCCCGACGACACGATCGTCGACCTGGCGGTGACCGCGATCAGCCCGAGCCCGACCTCCGGCTCGATCACCCGTACCGCGTTCACCCCGGCCGACGGGGTGGGCGGCACCGCCCGCGCCACGATCAGCGCGAGCGCCGACCTCACCGCCGGGGCGTACACCGTCACCGTGACCACGACCGACGCGGGCGGTGGCACCGCCACCTGCGCGCTGGCCGTGCAGGTCACCCGGGAGCTGACCGTCGGTGAGGTGCAGGGTCCGACCACCGACACCGAGTCCGGCCCCGCCGACCGGTCACCGCTCGCACCGGCGAGCGGCAACGGCACCAGCAGCACGATGTACGACGTCCGTGGCGTGATCACCCAGTTGACGCTTGCCCGTACGGCGGCCGGTGCGGAGCAGAACGGGTTCTTCCTGCAGAGCCGCAGCGGTGACACCGACGGTGACCCGACCAGCTCCGACGGCATCTTCGTGTTCATGGGCACGTTCACCTCGCTGATCGGCGGCTACGTGCCGACGGTCGGCGACGAGGTGGTGCTCCGGGCCCGGGTGTCGGAGTACTACAACCTCACCCAGCTCTCCGGCGCGTCGCTGGTCCGCCGGATCGCCACCGGCCTGGACGTGGACACGGCGGTCACGGTGACCGACGCGGTGCCGCCGGTCGAGCTGACCGACGCGCAGCGCTGGTGGGAGCGGCACGAGGGCGCCCGGCTGCGCGTACGCGCGGGCAGCGGCGCGGTGAGCGGTCGCGACGTCTTCTCGTCCACGGCGGACGCGGAGCTGTGGGTCGTCGACCGGGACGACCCGCTGCTCGACCGCGCCGACCCGTACGCCCGGCGGGTCTTCCGGGACTCCCACCCGCTGGACAATGACCCGAGCCGGCGCTTCGACGACGGCAACGGTCAGCGCGTGCTGCTCGGCAGCATGGGTGTGAAGGGCACCGCCGGGGACAGCACGGCGCTGCTCCCGCCGGCGCACACCTTCGACACGCTGCGCGCGGACGCGGTGGGCGGCGTCTACTACTCGTTCGAGAAGTACGGCGTGCAGGTCGAGCGGGCCGAGTTCGATGCCGGGGCCGACCCGTCGAAGAACAACCCGCCGAAGCCGGCCGACCGTTCCCAGGAGGTCGCGGTCGCCACGTACAACGTGGAGAACCTGTACGACTACCGCGACGACCCGTTCGACGGCTGCGACTTCGCCGGTAACGCCGGCTGCCCGGGCGTCGCCCCGCCGTTCGACTACGTGCCGAGCAGCGAGGCGGACTACCGGGAGCATCTGACGTCGCTCGCCGACCAGATCGTCAAGGACCTGCACGCGCCCGATCTGATCCTGGTGCAGGAGGCCGAGGACCAGGACATCTGCACGGTCTCCGGGGCGGCGCTGGCCTGCGGCGACACCAACAACGCCGACGGCGCTCCGGACAGCATCCAGGAGTTGGCGCTCGCGGTGGCGGCGGCCGGCGGGCCGGCGTACGCCGCCGCCTATGACCGGACCGGCGCGGACGCCCGCGGTATCACCGCCGCGTTCCTGTACCGCACCGACCGGCTGTCGTTGGCGGCCGCGACGGCGAACGACCCGCTGCTCGGCTCGGCGCCGACCGTCCAGTACCGGGCCCCCGGACTGCCCGGCAACGCCGACGTGCAGAACCCGAAGGCCCTCAACGCGGTGCTGCCGGCCGATGTGGACACGTCGACCGGGAAGGACGGCAACAACGTCTTCACCCGGGCACCCCAGCTGGGCAAGTTCACGGTGGCCGCGGCGCCCGGCGCGGCCGAGCGGTTCACCCTGTACGCGCTGAGCAACCACTACTCCTCCGGCCCGGACAGCCGGATCGGGCAGCGGCGGGAGCAGGCGGCGTACGGCGCGGCGATCGTCACCGCGATCGAGGCGGCTGATCAGAGCGCCCGGGTGGTCTACGGCGGGGACCTGAACGTCTTCCCCCGCCCGGACGACCCCATCGCCACCGGCGCTCAGCCGACGCCGTCGGACCAACTCGCCCCGCTCTACGAGGCCGGCCTGCACAACCTGTGGGACACCCTCGTCGCGCAGGTGCCGGCATCGGCCTACTCGTACAGCTTCGAGGGGCAGGCGCAGACGCTGGACCACCTGTTCGTCAACGACGCGCTCTACGGTGACCTGGTGCAGGTGCGGGCGGCGCACGTCAACGCCGACTGGCCGGCGGAGTTCACGGGTGACGGGTCGCGGGGCTCCAGCGACCACGACCCGCAGGTGGCCCGTTTCCGGTCCCGGGCGTCGTTGACCGTCACCGACACGTCTGTGGTCGAGGGCGACCAGGGCACCCGTCAGCTCACCTTCACGGCGACCGTGTCCCGTCCGTTGTCCCAGCCGGTGCTGCTCTGCGCCGCGACCGTCGGCCTCACGGCGCAGGCCGGTTCGGACTTCGAGCCGTACGCCGGCTGCAAGGTGCTGGCCGCCGGTGACACCTCGGTGGCTTTCCCGGTCACCGTGCGGGGTGACCGGCGGCGCGAGTCGGACGAGAAGTTGACCCTGCTGGTGGCCGGGGTGCCCGGCCTGCGGCTGGCCGACCCCCTGGCGACCGGAACGATCACCAACGACGACTGAACGACGGCGCTGACGGCCCACCGTCCGGTTCCCCGGAGGGTGGGCCGTTCGCGGTGTCAGTAGTATTCGTCGATGATCGGGGGCGGTGGCAGGTGCCGATACTGCGCGACCCGCACCTCCCACTGGCTGCGTCGGCGCCGCGCCTCGCGGTCCGCCGAGCTGCGGTGGTAGGTCTCCGGCGGCCGTGCCAGGCCGTAGATGTCCCCCCACCACTCCCCCGGCTCAGGATCGAGGATCGTATCGAGGTGGGCGGGGTAGCGGCGTCCGGCGCCGTCGTGAACGTCGTCGCGGTCGGCCATCGGTCGAATCACCCGGCCCTCCTGGTCCACCACCACCAGATAGAGCCCGGCCGCGCCGAGTAGGCGCTCCAGCACCGCCAGACTCGGTGTCAGACTGCCGGCCTCGACCTTGCCCACGGTCGACGGTGAGACCTTGGCGAAGCGGGCCATCTGGCGTTGACCCAAACCCTTCATCCGACGGGCCCGCCGGACCAGGCCGGTGATGGGAAACCGCCCGACGGTCGGGCCGGGTGGCGGAGGAGGAACGAGTGCGGAAGCCATCCGACAACCATTCTCGGCCGAGACCCGCCTCTCAACCCCTGTGGATAACCCTGTGGAAAGCTGGCCGGCTCAGGGACTCGCCGCACCCCCCACGCATCCTTTGCTCTGCTTCAACGGAGGCGACAGTGTGAGGCTCTTAGTGTTGCCTCCGCTGAAGCAGAGCAAAGGACGTCAAGGTGGCCCTTGGGCCTTGGGCCTTGGGCCCATGCCGGTGAGCTGCTCGCCGCCGTCGTCCGGATGGCCGTGGTTGACCAGCCGGGGCACCTGCCCTGATCGTCAGGGCGCGCGGGCGACGATCAGCGGACCGCGGACCGGTCGAGGTCACAGCTCGCAGAGGCGGCGACCGGAGCCGATGTCGTCCAGTGCCGCGTGCAGGTCGCGGATGCGCCGCTCGGCCTCGGCGGTCAGCCGATCGTGCAGACTCTGCCAGTCGGCCAGCTGGGGGTCGGGTGGCAGGGCCGCGAGCAGGTCACGGATCTCGTTGACGGTCAGGCCGACGCGCTGGGCCACCCGCGCCACCCTGATCCGGCAGGCCGCGTCGGCGTCGAAGCGCCGCTGGTTGCCGCCGGTGCGGGCAGCCGTGATCAGGCCCTGCCGCTCGTAGAACCGCACCGCAGAGCCGCTGACCCCGCTCTCCCGGGCCACCTCGCCGACCGTCAACGTGCCCATCGCCACTCCCCCGCCGCCATTGACTTCACCATTAGTTCAAGTCCTAGCGTCCGAGGCATGACTACGCAAGAGGACACCGCACCGCCGACCGTCGCCGTGCTCGTCGGGAGCGTCCGGCAACCTCGGGTGGGCCGCTCGATCGCCGACTGGTTCGTCGCCCACGGGAGCCGCCGCCGGGACCTCGACCTGGACCTCGTCGACCTCGCCGAGGTGGCGCTGCCATTCGCCGACACCCCTCCTGGGGGCAATTCGGCCAGCCCGATCAGTGCCCGGTTGGCCGCCGCCGACGCGTTCGTGGTGGTGACACCCGAGTACAACCACAGCTTCCCGGCCGCCCTGAAGAACGCCATCGACTGGCACTACCGGGAGTGGGCCCGCAAGCCGGTGGCCTTCGTGTCGTACGGCGCCGGTTCCGGCGGCATCCGCGCGGTCGAGCAGCTCCGGCTGGTCTTCGCCGAGGTGCAGGCCGCCACGACCCGCTCCGGGGTGGTGCTCCGGGCTCCCTGGGAGCGACTCGACGTCGCCGGTCGGCTGGTCGACGACGAGCCGCTGCGGCAGGCCGCCGACGCCACGCTGAGCGAGCTGGCCTGGTGGGCCGAGGCGCTGCGCACCGCCCGCCGGGTCCGGCCCTGAGCCGACGACATGGACGCCTCCGCGCGACGGCTCGGCTGGTACCTGACCCTGGGTGGTCTGCTCGCGGTGATCGACACCACGGTCACCGTGGTGGCCCTGCCGAGGCTGGTCGACGACCTCGACACCAACCTCACCACGATCGGCTGGGTCACCAGCGGCTATGCGCTCGCCCTGGTCGCGGTGATGCCCACCGCCGCCTGGGCGATCGGCCGCTTCGGCGCCCGCCGCACCTACCTGACCGCGCTGCTGCTGTTCACGGTCGGCTCGGTGTTGGCCGGGGCCGCCTGGAGCGTCGGGTCGCTGATCGCGTTCCGGGTGCTCCAGGGGCTCGGTTGGCGCTCGCCTGGCTGACCAGCCGGCGACTTCCGGCCGCCGTCGCGGGTGCCGACGAGATGGCCACCCCGGCGGGACCCGCGGAGTCGGTCAGTAGCGCTGGCGGAGCAGACCGGCGGCTTCGACCGCCCAGTAGGTGAGGATGATCTGCGCGCCGGCCCGCTTGATCGAGGTGAGCGTCTCCAGCATGACCCGCTCCCGGTCGATCCAACCGTTCGCGGCAGCCGCCTCGACCATCGCGTACTCCCCGGAGACCTGGTAGGCGGCGACCGGGACGTCCACCGCGGCCCGCACCGCCGACACCACGTCGAGGTAGGGCAGTGCCGGCTTGACCATCACCAGGTCGGCGCCCTCGGCGACGTCGAGCGCCACCTCGCGCAGCGACTCGCGCAGATTGGCCGGATCCTGCTGGTAGGCGCGTCGGTCGCCCTCCAGCGCCGACTCCACCGCCTCCCGGAACGGGCCGAAGAACGCCGAGGCGTACTTCACCGCGTACGCCAGCACCGCCACATCCTGGTGGCCGGCGGCGTCGAGCGCCCGGCGGACCACGCCGACCTGGCCGTCCATCATCCCGGACGGCCCGACCATGTGGACCCCGGCTTCGGCCTGGGCGACCGCCATTTCGGCGTACGCGGCCAGGGTGGCGTCGTTGTCCACCGCACCGTCCGCGGTGAGCACGCCGCAGTGCCCGTGTGAGGTGAACTCGTCCAGGCACAGATCGCTCATCACGACCGTGCTGTCACCCACCTCGGACACCACGTCGCGGATGGCGACGTTCAGGATGCCGTTCGGGTCGATGCCGCCGGACCCGGTCGGGTCACGCCGCTCGGGCACCCCGAAGAGCATGATCCCGCCGACGCCGGCCTGGACCGCCTCGGTGGCCGCCTTGCGCAGGGAGTCCCGGGAGTGCTGGAGCACCCCCGGGAGCGACCCGATGGCCCGGGGCTCGGTCAGCCCTTCCTTGACGAACATCGGCACGACCAGCTCGGCCGGGTCGACCCGGGTCTCGGACACCAGCCGACGGATCGCCGGGGAGCGGCGCAGGCGGCGGGGCCGGATCTCGGGGTACGACATGGGAGGGCCCTCCTGAAGACGACTACCGGAAGCGGAGGGCGGTCGGCCCCTGCACCTTCGAGCCACGGCGCTGCTTGGCCGGCATGGCGGCCAGCTTCTCGCGCAGCTCGACGGCGTAGGCGGCGAGCGCCTCCACCAGGTCGGGCACCGAGGCGTGCGGTGGCTGGACGTCGACCCGAAGGCCGAACTCCGTCGCGGTCTCCGCCGTCTTGGGCCCAATCACGGCAACAACGGTCCGCGCGTGCGGCTTCCCGGCGATGCCGACCAGGTTCCGCACAGTGGAAGAAGACGTGAAGAGGACCGCGTCGAACCCGCCCGACTTGATCGCGTCCCGGATCTCGGCGGGCGGCGGCGCGGCCCGCACCGTCCGGTACGCGGTCACGTCGTCGACCTCCCAGCCGCGCTCGGTGAGCCCGGCGGCGAGCGTCTCGGTGGCGATGTCGGCGCGCGGCAGCAGCACCCGGCCGACCGGGTCGAGGATCTCGTCGTGCGGCGAGAACTCGGCCAGCAGCCCCTCGGAGGACTGCTCCCCGGCGGGGATCAGCTCCGGCTGGATGCCGAACGCGCGGACGGCGTCCGCGGTCGCCTCGCCGATGCAGGCGATCTTGACGCCGCCGAAGTGCCGGGCGTCCAGACCGTGCTCGGCGAACTTCTCCCAGACCGCGCGGACCGCATTCACCGAAGTGAAGATCACCCAGGCGTACCGGCCGTCGACCAGGCCCTTGACGGCCCGCTCCATCTGCGCCGGGGTGCGCGGCGGCTCGACCGCGATGGTCGGCACCTCGCACGGGATCGCCCCGTACGCCCGCAGCCGGGCGCTCATCGCGCCGGCCTGCTCCTTGGTGCGGGGCACCAGCACCTTCCAGCCGTACAGCGGGCGGTTCTCCCACCAGCTCATCTTGTCGCGCTGGCCCACACCCGCGCCGACGGTGAGCACCACCCGGCCGGTGAAGCCGAGCGCGGCGGCCACGAAGCTGTCCACGGTCGACGTGGTCGTGTACTGGGTCTCGCCGGTGCCGTCGCCGGTCACCCCGACACCGGTGGTGCCGTCGACCCCGGCGGCCAGCAGGCCGTCCCGGACGGCGGCGAGGTCACCGGCGTCCACCGCGAGCGCGAGCGAACCCCGGCCGACGGCCGCGGCCAGCGCCTCGAAGTCCAGCGTGCTGACGTCCTCGACGTCGGCGGCGGTACGCACACCCGGCAGCGGGACCCCCGCGTAGGTGGCGACGCCCTCGGCCTGGCCGACGCCCGGCACCACCTCGAAGTGGGCGGCGGTGCGGGCCACCGCCTGCACCTCCTTGACCACCGAGTCGTGGCCGAACGGGTCACCGGCAACCAGGTGCACCGCGTTCAGCCCGGACCGGGCCGCGGAGATCAGCACCTTCGCCACGTCCCCCGGCGCGCCTTCGGCCGGGGTGAACTCGGCGTCGTCTCTGGCCTCGGCGCGGACGACGGCGAGCAGCGACTCGGGGACTCCCCGGTCGTAGATCACCTGGTCGGCGTCGACCAGGGCGTCGTGCGCCCGACGGGTCAGCAGGCCCGGGTCACCGGGGCCAGCCCCGACGAACGCGATACGGCCGACGGGCTTACGGGTGCGGGTCATTCTGTGCTCCCAAATTGCTGGGTCCCCGGGCCGGTGTGTCCTTCGTGGCCGAGGATCGAGTCGGCGCCGAGTTCGAGGAGTTCGGCGGCGAGTGCCTTACCGATCTCCGCCGCGTCGGCGGGCGTTCCGGTGCGGGACAGCCGGAGGTCACGAGTGCCGTCCGGGCTGATCACCGCCCCGCGCAGGTAGATCTCATCGCCGGTCTCGCCTTCGGCGAGTTCGGCATAGGCGGCGACGGGTGCGCTGCACCCGGCCTCCAGGGTTGCCAGCAACGCGCGCTCCGCGGTGACCGCGGCGCGCGACGGTGCGTGGTCGAGCGTCCCGAGCAGCTCGACCAGCTCCTGGTCGTCGACCCGGCACTCCACGGCCAGCGCGCCCTGGGCGGGCGCGGGCAGCATGAGCATCGGGTCGAGCGTCTCGGTGATCGCGTCGGTCCGGCCGATCCGGGCCAGTCCGGCCCGGGCCAGCACGACCGCGTCGAGGTCGGCCTCGGGGCCGAGCACCCGCGCCAGGCGGGTGTCGATGTTGCCGCGGATCGGGGTGACCTCCAGTTGCAGCCCGAGAGCGTGCAGCTGGGCGATGCGGCGCAGCGCGCCGGTGCCCACGGTGGCGCCGGGCGGCAGCTCGGCGAGCGTCCGCCCGCCCTGGGCGATCAGCGCGTCGCGCGGGTCCTGTCGGGCCGGCACGGCCGCGATGTGCAGCCCGGCGGCACCGGCCGTGGGCAGATCCTTGTAGGAGTGCACGGCGAAGTCGATCGTCCGGGCGGTCAGCGCGTCACGCAGCGCCGAGACGAACACCCCGACGCCGAGCCGGTGCACCGGCGCGCTGGAGCGATCGCCGGCGGTGACCACCTCGACCAGCTCGACCGGGCGGCCGGTGGCGACGGTCAACGCCTCGGCGACCTGGCCGGACTGGGCCAGCGCCAGAGCGCTGCCCCGGGTGCCGAGGCGCAGGGGGGCGGTCATCGCGCACCTCCGGTGGGCGGGATCTGCTCGGTGGCGTCGGCGCCGGTCACCGGGTAGTTGGCGGGAGTCAGCACGTCGGGGACGGTGTCCACCGGCGAGGTCTGCGGCACCTGGAGGTCGAACAGCTCGCGCAGCAGCGCCGCGTACTGGTCGCCACCGGGCTCGGCCGCCAGTTGGCGGACCTTGACGGTGGGCTGGTGCAGCAGTCGCTGCACCACGCGGTGCACCGTACGGGCCACCTCGGCCCGCAGGTCGTCGCCGAGGTCGGGGCGGCGCTGGGCCAGACGACGCAGCTCGGCGGTGACGACGTCGTCGGCGCGACCGCGCAGCGCCGCCACGGTGGGCGCCACGTCGGCGCCGCGCAGCCAGGTGAGGAAGCTCTCCACCTCGCCGAGCACGATCCGCTCGACGGCGGCGGCGTCCGCCGCGGCCGGGCCGTCGGCGAGCAGCGCCGCCATCCGGTCGATGTCGATCACCTCGACGCCGGGCAGGTCGGCGACGCCCTCCTCGACGTCGCGGGGGACGGCCAGGTCGAGCAGGACCAGCGGACCCCGCGCGGGGCCCCGCTCGGCGAGCGCGGCGCTGACCACCGCCCGGGTGAGGACCGGTTCAGTCGACGCGGTGGCGGCCACTACGATGTCCACTGTGGAGAGCGTGGCGGCCAGCTCGGTCATCGGCGCGGCGTCCGCCCCGTACGACTCGGCGAGCCGGACGGCCCGGTCGGCGCCCCGGTTGGTGACCGTGAGCGGCCCGGCGCCCTGCCGGGACAGCGTGGCCACCCCGAGCGACCCCATCGCGCCGGCCCCGATCACCAGGGCCGGGTGGCCGGCGAGGCTGCCGTCGAGGTGCCCGGCGGCCAGCTCCAGAGCAGCGGTGACCACACTCTGGCCGGCCCGGTCGATGCCGGTCTCGGCGTGCGCCCGCTTGCCGACGCGCAGCGCCTGCTGCATCAGCTCGTGCAGCAGGCGGCCGGCCGAGTCGGCGCCGGTGGCCCAGTGGTACGCGTCACGCAGCTGGCCGAGGATCTGCGCCTCGCCCACGACCATCGAGTCCAGCCCGGTGGCGACCCGGAAGACGTGGTCCACGGCGGCGGTGTCGTAGTGCACGTAGAGGTGGCTGGCGAGCGCCGCCGGCGAGCTGCCGGCCTGCTCGGCCAGGACGGCGCAGATGTCGCCGAGCCCGCCGTGGAATCCGGACACGGCGGCGTAGACCTCCACCCGGTTGCAGGTGGAGACGAGCACCGCCTCGCTCACGTACGGCTGGGCGACCAGGCGGTCCAGGGTGCGGGTGAGGTCGGCGGGGGGCACGGCCAGCTGCTCCAGCGTGGCGACCGGGGCGGTCCGGTAGGACGCGCCGACGACGAGCAGTTTCACGTGCCGATCGCCTCCTGGGTGTCGGTGGCCGCGAGCCGACCGGGCAGGGCCGTGAGAGCGGACCCGCCGGTGGCGGGCAGCGCGGTCAGCGACGCCTTGCGGTGCTCGTGGAAGGACAAAATCTGCAGCTCGATGGCGAGGTCGACCTTGCGCACGTCGACCCCCTCCGGAACAGAGAGTACGCACGGCGCGAAGTTGAGGATGCTCGTCACGCCGACCGCGACCAGCTGATCGGCGACCCGCTGGGCCGCGGCGGCCGGGGTGGCGATCACGCCGATCGCGATGGATTCCTCCGAGGCGACCGCCGGCAGCTCGTCGACATGCCGGACAACCAGGCCGTTGATCTCCTCGCCGACCCGGGAGGGATCGGCGTCGAGCAGTGCGGCGATCCGGAAGCCCCGGCTGGCGAAGCCGTCGTAGCCGGCCAGAGCGTGACCGAGATTACCCACGCCGACCAGGGCGACCGCGCGACGCTGAGTGAGCCCGAGCACGTACTCGATCTGCTCGATCAGCAACGCGACGTCGTAACCGACGCCCCGGGTGCCGTACGAGCCGAGGTGGGAGAGGTCCTTGCGGAGCTTGGCGGAGTTCACCCCGGCGGCGGCCGAGAGGCCCTCGCTGGAGATCGTCTCGTGCCCGGCGTCGGCGAGGTTGTGCAGCGCGCGCAGGTATTCCGGGAGCCGAGCGACGGTCGCCTCGGGAAGGTCCGGGAGCGCCGGTACGGCACCGGCGCGGCCGGGCGCACCTGGGTGACGGTGCTGACTCATGAGACTCCGTGCGGTGCGATCCTCGGCCAACTCCGCTGGTCGGCCGCTTATGGACTCCCGCTGGCGACCGAGGTTGCCGGCTGTGCTAGCAGGGCGCGTCGGAACTAGAGAGTAGGCGCTTGTGAAGACGTGCACAAATCGCGATCTTGTCGCTCCGGGACGCGACCCCACCAGCACCTCCATTCCACAAGATCGATTGACCGGCCCTGCGCGCCCGCCACCTGGGCGATTATTGCTCAATCCCGACTTCTCTGACCAATCCCGCGTCGGCCGGTCCCGACGGCGGTAGGGCCCCTGGTCACGGGCGACGGTAGGGACAGCACTACGAGGGAGAGGCGGGGCTTCGGGATGGGGACACCGAGCCCAGGTGCCTAGCCTTTGGGCTATGACCGCCGTTGCCGCCAGCGACCATCCGACGCTGGCACCGAGCATCCCCCGCCAGCTCTTCGTCGACTCCGGGTACGTGCTGCTCGGCCTCCCGCTGGCGGTGGCCAGCTTCGTCGTCCTCCTCGCGGGCCTCGTGGCCGGCGTCGGCCTGGTGGTCACCGTGATCGGCCTGCCGATCCTCAGCGGCACCCTGTACGCGGCCCGAGGGCTGGCCGACATCGAGCGGCTGCGGCTGCCCGCCGTGCTGCGGCAACCCCGGATCCGCCCGCACTACCGACTGCCCGAGGCGGGCGCGAACGCCTGGCGGCGGATCTTCCTGCCGATGCGCGACGCCCAGTCCTGGCTCGATCTGGCGCACGGCATCCTGCGGGTGATCGTGGCGCTGGTCACCTTCGTGCTGACGCTTGCCTGGTGGATCGCCGCGGCTGCCGGCTCCCTCTACTGGGTGTACGACTGGGCGCTGCCGCGCGGCGAGGGCGACGGCGACCTGGCCCAGCTGCTCGGCCTGGGCGAGTCGACCACGGCCCGGATCGGGGTGACCACCGCGATCGGGGTGTTCTTCCTGATCACGCTGCCGATCGTGGTCCGGGGCTGCGCGCTGCTCCAGGCCAGCTTCGCCAAGGCCCTGCTGACCGGGGTGGCCGAGATGCGGGACCGGATCACCGTGCTGGAGGAGCAGAAGCGGGCCGCCGTGTCCGCCGAGGCGTCCGCGCTGCGCCGGCTCGAACGCGACATCCACGACGGCCCCCAGCAGCGCCTGGTCCGGCTCGCGATGGACCTCAGCCGGGCCCGGATGCAGCTCGCCTCCGACCCGGAGGCCGCCGGCCGGACCATCGACGAGGCGGTGATCCAGACCCGGGAGACGCTGGCCGAGCTGCGGGCGCTGTCCCGGGGCATCGCCCCGCCGATCCTGGTCGACCGGGGTCTGCCCAGCGCCCTGGCCGCGCTCGCCGGCCGCGGGCTCATCCCCATCGAGCTCCAGGTGGACCGGCAGCTCGGCACGCCGGGCGGCCGGCTCGATCCAGCGGTGGAGAACACCGCGTACTTCGTGGTGGCCGAAGCGTTGACCAACATCGCCAAGCACAGTCGGGCCACCGAGGCCGTGGTCGCCGTGGCCCGCCAGGAAGCCCAGCTCCAGGTGCGGGTGGGCGACGACGGGCAGGGCGGCGCCCACCTCGCCAAGGGCCACGGGCTGGCCGGCATCGCCGACCGGGTCCGGGCGGCCGGCGGGGAGCTGGCCGTGGTGAGCCCGAGCGGCGGGCCCACCGAGATCCGTGCGGAGCTTCCGCTGTGAACCAACGAGAGCCGGGCCGGACGTGGTAGACACCACAGCCATGCGCATCGTGATCGCGGACGACGCCGTCCTGCTCCGGGAGGGGCTGGTGCGGCTGCTGACCGAGAGCGGGCACCAGGTGGTGGCCGCCGTCGGGGACGGTGACGCGCTGGTCGAGGCGGTGGTGGAGCACCGGCCGGACGTGTCGATCGTCGACGTCCGGATGCCGCCGTCGCACACCGACGAGGGGCTGCGGGCCGCGGTGGAGGCGCGTCGGCTGGTGCCGCGTACGCCGATCCTGGTGCTCTCCCAGTACGTCGAGGTCTCGTACGCCGATGATCTGCTGGCCACCACCGGCGGCGCCGGCGGTGGCATCGGCTACCTGCTCAAGGACCGGGTGGCCGCGATCGACGAGTTCCTGGACGCGCTGCGTCGGGTGGCCGGCGGCGGCACGGTGCTCGACCCGGACGTGGTCGGCCAGCTCTTCGCCCGACGCCGCCGCGACGACCCGCTGCGCGAGTTGACCCCGCGCGAGCGGGAGGTGCTCGCCCTGATGGCCGAGGGCCGGTCGAACACGGCCATCGCCCGCGCCCTGGTGGTCAGCGACGGCGCGGTGGAGAAGCACGTGCGCAACATCTTCACCAAGCTCACGCTCCCGCCGGACACCGAGCAGCACCGGCGGGTGCTGGCCGTCCTCACCTACCTGCGGAACTGACCTCCCGGGCGGCCAGGGCCACCGCGTCGGTGAGGGTGTCGGCGACCGGGTGGCCGGAGGCGCGCAGCCGGGCCGGGTCGGTGAAGCCGCCGGTGTAGAGCACCGCCCGGCCGCCCACCGCGAGGGCCGCGTCCGCGTCGTCGATGGAGTCGCCGATCAGCACCACCGCGCTGCCGTCCACGCCCAGCTCGGCCAGATGCCGCCGGAGCGACTCGGCCTTGCGGTCGCCGCCGACCGTGGCCCGCAGGCCGTCGACGCGGGTGAAGTGGCCGGTCAGCCCGTAGGTGTGCACGGTGGGCACCAGCTCCTCGTGGAACCACATGGACAGCAGGCTCTGGCTGCCCTCCCAGGCGGCCATCGCGGACTGGGCGTCGGCAGCCAGCTCGCAGGTCGTCAGGCCGCTGCGGTACGCGTCGTGGAAGATCCGGTCGAGGCGGCCGAACGCGTCGTCGTCGACGGCCTGACCGAGCACCTCGGCGTAGTAGTCGGCGATCGGCCGGCGGAACCGCGTCCGGTGCTCGTCGAGGGTGACCGTCGGCCCGCCCACGCTGGCGAACGCGGCGTTGGTGGCGGCCACCACCAGGCTGAGGTCGTTGAGCAGGGTGCCGTTCCAGTCCCAGACCAGGTGGGGTTGCGCAGGGGTCATCAGAGCACCATAGGCACCGCTCAGAGCTGCGGGGTGGTCAGGTCCCGCAGCAGCCGCTCCTCCTCCACCCGCCAGTAACCGTGCTCCTTGCCGTCGAGCAGCACCACCGGCAGGCGGTCGCCGTACTCCCGTTCCAGCTCCTCGTCGCCGGTGACGTCCCACTCGACCCACTTGTCGCCGGTCACCGCGACCACCCGGTCGAGCGCCACCTTGGCGTCGTCGCACAGGTGGCAGCCGGGTCGGGTGATCAGGGCGAGTCGGGCGTCAGTGGCCATCGGTTACCTCCGTGCGGTCGGTCGGCGTCGCCGACCGGAGCTGGGTCTTGCGTACCTTGCCGATCGCCGAGTGCGGCAGGGCGTCGACGAACTCGACAGCGGTGGGGCACTTGAACCGGGCCAGGTTGCGTGCGCAGTGGGCGAGCAGCTCCTCGCTGGTCACCGGGCGGCCCTGCACCGGCACCACGTACGCCCGCACAGTCTCGCCGGTCCGCGGGTGCGGCACACCCAGTACCGCCGACTCGACCACCCCGGGGTGCCCGGCGAGCACCAGCTCGACCTCGTGGGGATACACGTTGAACCCGTTGACCAGGATCAACTCCCCGAGCCGGTCGACCAGGAAGAGGTCACCGTCCTCGTCGGCGTACGCGATGTCACCGGTGCCCCACCAGCCGTCGTCGTCCGGGCCGTCGCGGCCGTCGGGCCAGTAGCCGCCGAAGAGGTTGCGCCCGCGAACGACGATCTGCCCCGGGTCGGTGCCCGGGGCGACATCGGAGATGTCCAGCTCGTCCGGGTCGTCGTCGGGGACCGCCTGGCCGTCGCGCCACAGGTCCTCCCCGGTCGGGCCGACCAGGCGCAGCTCCACCCCGGGCAGCGGCCGGCCGATCGAGCCGGGCTTGGCCACCGGACCGACCAGGGTGGAGGTGAGCACCGGCGCGGTCTCGGTGAGGCCGTACCCGACGTGCACCTGATGACCGGTGGCCTCGGTGAAGCGCGCCGCGACCGCGGGATCCAGCGGCGCCGCGCCGCACACCGCCACGCGCACCGACACGGTCGCCGCGCGGACCGCGTCGGCGTCGGCCCAGGCCAGGAACATCGACGGTACGCCGACCAGCACGCTGACCCGGTGCCTGGCGATCTCGGCGAGCCCCGCCGTGGGCCCCGGCTCGTCGAGCAGCACGCCGGTGGCCCCGTGGTGGACGACGGCGCCGAGCACCGAGTTGAGCCCGTACGCGTGGAACAGCGGCAACGCCAGGAGAACGGTGTCCGTCGGCCCGACGACCGGCGGCTCGATCTCCGCGACCTGTTCGTGGTTGGCCAGCAGCGCACGGTGGGAGAGCATCGCGCCCTTCGGACGGCCCTCGGTGCCGGACGTGTAGAGCAGTACGGCCAGGTCGTCGCCGCCTCGGCGCGGACGGGGGCGCGGATCGGGCGCGTCGGCGGTCGGCGGTGTGTCGTGCACGGCGGTGAGCGCGGGCAGGTCGGCGGCCACCTCGGCGACCAGGCGGCGGACCCGCTCGGTGCCGATGAGCACGGACGCGCCGGAGTCGGCCAGTACGTGCCGCAGCTCCGGGGCGGTGAAGCCGGGGTTGACCGGGACCGCGACCAGGCCGGCTCGCAGTGCGCCGAGCCAGCCGATCACGAAGTCGGGGGTGTTGTGCAGCCCGATCGCGACCCGCGGCGGCGGGCCACCCGGGTCGGTGGGTGGCACGGCGGCGGCGAGGCCGTGCGCGGCGGCGGTCACGGCGGCGTCCAGTTCGGACCAGGTGACGCGCCCCTCCCGCCAGTACAGCGCGGGCCGGTCACCGTGGTCGAGAGCCGCCCGATGGACCCGGTCGGCGAGGTTCGGCGCGGGGTCTGCCGAGAAGTCCTGCACGGTGGTCGAGTCTGGCACAGCGGCGGTCGACAGGCCACGCCCGACGGTCGGGCCGCCAGGGCTGCCCGGCGTCCCGTCAATGGGACAGTCGCGGTGTCGTCGACACTCCGATCGAGTCCGGACGATGGGACGGGTGGTGGGCCGGCCGACGCTTCGGCCCGGCCCACGCGGCGGCCGGCCGGGACGGCGCGGCCGATCGGCCAAACTGCCCCCGACCTGGGGATCCATCCAGGACCACCGGCCCGGGTCAAAGTCAAACGCACACGACGGACAACCGGTCCGCCACCGGTGCGACACAGCGGGAAATACTTCCGCCCTGTGTAACGGACTTGCCACGCGCGGGTGACGTTGGCCCTATTATCACTCGGGTCGGCTCACCCCATTTGCCGTGAGTCGACACCCCTCAGCCCGAGGAGGCCCCCGTGCCTGTGAGCGCATTGGACCAGCACCTCAAGGGGAACTGCCGCCCGTCGGCACACCCCGGAACCGTCCTGCCCGACCGGTTGCCCGGTCGGTCCGCACCGACGACCCGTAAACCAGCCCGGCCGGCCACCAACGGGACGGGGGCCGCGCGGTGACCACCTTCGGATACGCGGAACGCCCGGTCGGCCTGACTGGCCAGACGACCCGCTCCCCGGTCAACGAACGACCGGCGGCCCGCGCGCCGCTGGGCGACCCGCACGCCGCGATGCGTGGCGACAACGCCGCCCAGCGGACCCGCAACCGCCCACACACCAACGAGCCACCACCGAGACCGGCGGTCCCGGGTGGCAACGCGATGCCGACCGGTGGCCGTGTCGCCGCACCGGCCCGACCGACCATGCCCTCCCAGGGCCGTCGGGTCGGCGACGCGCCGACGGCGGCCACCGATCCGACGGCG
This sequence comes from Micromonospora sp. NPDC005237, assembly GCF_040607775.1. NCBI lineage: Bacteria > Bacillati > Actinomycetota > Actinomycetes > Micromonosporales > Micromonosporaceae > Micromonospora > Micromonospora sp. NPDC005237. The sequence continues at coordinate 145,849 of NZ_JBEXHJ010000004.1, forward strand.
GGCGAGACGGCGGTGATCCCGGCGGTCCCGGCCGCCACTCCGACCACCCCGACCACCCCGACCGGCTTCCCCAGCCGCCCGGACCCGTCCGACCCGGCCACCGAGGTCTGGACGCTTGTCGAGCGGGCGCAGGCTGGCGAGTCCGAGGCGTTCGGCCTCATCTACGACCGGTACGTCGACACCGTCTTCCGGTTCGTCTACTTCCGGGTCGGCAACCGCCAGCTCGCCGAGGACCTCACCTCGGACACGTTCCTGCGCGCTCTCAAGCGGATCGGCAGCTTCACCTGGCAGGGCCGCGACCTCGGCGCCTGGCTGGTGACGATCGCCCGCAACCTGGTCGCGGACCACTTCAAGTCCGGCCGGTACCGGTTGGAGGTCACCACCGGCGACGTGCTCGACGCCGACCGCGAGGACCGGGGCCCGGAGGGCAGCCCGGAAGCCGCGGTGGTCGAACACATCACCAACGTCGCCCTGCTCACCGCCGTCAAGCAGCTCAACCCGGAGCAGCAGGAGTGCATCGTGCTCCGGTTCCTCCAGGGCTTCTCGGTCGCCGAGACAGCCCGCGCGATGGGCAAGAACGAGGGTGCCATCAAGGCCCTGCAGTACCGGGCCGTTCGCGCCCTGGCACGGCTTCTGCCCGACGGCTTCCAGCCGTGATTCTCGGCGGCGGGGCCGACGAGCGTCGATCAATGTCTCGGCAGCTCAGGCCCGGTCGCACCCGGTGACGGCGATCACTTTCTGTGATTTCCGCCCCGCCAGGCCCGTAACCCGTGCCCGGTCCGCCGCGTTTCTCCGGGTGCGACCGGTGGTTGTCCCGGCAGGCCCGGGGCACCGAGGTCCGACCGGCACGCCGGACGGCACCTCACCTCCGTGGTGTCACACCGCCGCCCGGTCGCTGGCAACTATGGCGGCCGACCGGCCGTGACCAGCGAGAGGAGGTGCCTGCGGTGGACGACATCCTCTTCTCCCGCCGGCGCGCCGAGCGCTTCGCGCAGCTTCTCGACGAGGCCAACGGCGGCCGGCGGCACCACGTGCGGTCCCGGGTGGACAGCCAACTGGCCCCGCTCGTCGCAGTGGGTCAGCGGCTCAGCGTCGATCCCCCCACGGCCGAGGTGGACCCCGAGTTCCGCACCGGCCTGCGAGCGATGCTGCTCGCCACCGCCGAGCGCGAGGGAATGGGCACCCCACCGGCGACGGCCGAGCCGGCTGCCCCGCGGGCCGCGGCCACGAGCCGCGGCTCTCTGCTACCCGCGGTCACCGCCCGGCGGGCCCGCGCCCGGGGCGCGATCCTGGTCGGCATCGCCGCCGGCGCCATCGCCGTCTCCGGGATCTCCGCCGCCAGCGAAAACGCCGTTCCCGGCGACGCGCTGTACGGCATGAAGCGCTCCACCGAGCGGGCCCAGCTCGCCCTGGCCAGCTCGGACGTCAGCCGCGGCCAGCTGTTCCTGGACTTCGCCCGGACCAGGCTCGGCGAAGCAGCCGAACTGCGCGGCGACCGCATCGGCTACAGCGCCGTCCTCGACGACATGGACGCCGACACCCGGCAGGGTATCCGCCTGCTCACCGCCGCCGCCGTGCAGCGGGCCGAGCCGGCCAGCCTGGACACCGTCAACACGTTCGTCGCCAGCCAGCGCCGGGCGGTGACCAACCTGCTCGACGGCGCCAGCCGGGCCGACCGCGAACGGACCCGGAGGTCGCTGGCCCTGCTGGACAGCATCCGTGAGCGCTCGGACTCGGTACGCGCGGCGATCGCCTGCGGCCTGCCGGCACCGACCGGCAGCGACGCGCTCGGACCCACTCCGACCACCTGCCCCGGCGAGCGCTGACCCGCCAGCCCCGGGACCGCCATACCGCACGTCTGACCGGCCGGGCCACAGTTCCCTGTGGTCCGGCCGGTCGACCGTGCGCTCCGGCTACCCTCGCTGGAGGCATCCGTCGTACCTGGTCAGGAGGGGAGTCGCGTGGCGCGCAGCCGCAAGGTGACGGTGAGCACCGACGCCCACGGTCACACCGCCGGGTGGGCGGAGACCGCGCTGGCGCCGGTGACCCCACCCGCACCGGACCCGGCCGCCGCGGCGTTCTTCGACGTCGACAACACGATGATGCAGGGCGCGTCGATCTACTGGTTCGCCCGCGGGCTCGCCGCCCGGAACTACTTCACGACCGCCGACCTGGCCCGCTTCGCCTGGCAGCAGCTCCGGTTCCGGCTGCTCGCCCGCGAGCACGCCGGGGACATGTCCCAGGCGAAGGACGCCGCGCTCGCCTTCGTCGAGGGGTGGCGGGTGGACGACGTCGAACGCCTCTCGGAGGAGATCTTCGACGAGCTGATGGCCCCTCGGATCTGGGCCGGCACCCGGCAGCTCGCCCAGCGCCACCTGGACGCCGGTCAGCGCGTGTGGCTGGTCAGCGCCGCCCCGGTGGAGATCGGCCGGGTGATCGCCACCCGACTTGGCCTGACCGGCGCGATCGGCACGGTGGCCGAGGTGCGGGCCGGGGCGTACACCGGGCGGTTGGTGGGCGACCTCATGCACGGGCCGGCTAAGGCCGAGGCGGTCACCCAGCTCGCCGCCGTGGAAGGGCTGGACCTGAGCCGCTGCGCGGCCTACAGCGACTCGGCCAACGACCTGCCGCTGCTCCGCTCGGTGGGCCGGGCGGTGGCGGTCAACCCGGACGGCACCCTGCTGCGGCAGGCCCGGCAGTACGGCTGGGAGGTGCGGGACTTCCGCACCGGCCGTCGGGCCGTCAAGATCGCCGTACCGTCGACGGCGGCAGCCGGTCTGGTCGCCGGCGCGGTCACCGCCGGCCTGGCGTTGCAGCGCCGCCGCCGCGCCAGCTGACCGTCGGCCCTACGGCCCGAAGGGGTCGGGTCGCCGTTCCAGCAGCGAGTGCAGGGTCTGCTGGATGGTCTCCCGCACCTGGTCGGCGAGGTTGAAGACCACCAGCGGGTCGTCCGCCGAGTCGGTCAGGTGCGCGGTGGGGATCGGCGGGCAGAACTCGATCAGCCATTTGCTGGGCAACGGCACCATGCCCAGCGGCCCGAGCCAGGGGAAGGTCGGCGTGACCGGGAAATACGGAAGCTTGAGCAGCCGAGCCAGTGGCTTGATGTCGGCGAGCATGGGGTAGATCTCCTCGCCGCCGACGATGGCGACCGGAACGATCGGCGTGCCGGTGCGCAGCGCCGCCGAGACGAAGCCGCCCCGACCGAACCGTTGCAGCTTGTACCGGTCGGCGTAGAGCTTGCCGACGCCCTTGAACCCCTCCGGGAACACACCGACCAGGTCACCACCGCCGAGCAGCCGCTCGGCGTCCGGGTTGCAGGCCACCGTGCCGCCGGTCTTGCGGGCGATCTCCGACACCACCGGCATCCGGAAGACCAGGTCGGCGCCGAGCAGGCGCAGGTAGCGGTGAGCGGGGTGCTTGTCGTGCAACGCCGCCGAGAGGATCAGCGCGTCCAGGGCCACGGTGCCGGAGTGGTTGCCGACCACCAGCGCGGGCCCGTCGACGGGGACGTGCTCGACCCCGCTGACCTCGGTACGGAACCAGTCCCGATAGAGCAGCCGCAGCAGCGGGTGGAAGACCGCGTCGGTCAGGTCCGGGTCGAACCCGAACTCGTCGACCTCGTAGTCACCGGCCAGCCGCCGACGCAGGAACGCCAGCCCGTTCGCGACCCGGCGGTCCCACTGGTCGCCGGGCCGATCCGGCACCGCCGGACCGGTGCCGCCCGCCCCGCCCGCGGTGGGCGGGACGCCCCCGCCCGCCGGCTCGTCGGTCGTCGTGTCGACCTCGTCGGCGGCCGGGTCGCCGCCCGCCACCGCCGGCTCGTCGGTCGCGGTGTCGACCTCGTCGCGCGGCGTCCCGGCCGGCGTGAGCCGGCTCGCCGGCCGGTGGCCGTTGCGCCGCGCCGGCTCCGCGTCCGGCACGGGTGGCCCCGGCGGTACGTCGAACGGCCCCATGCCCGCCGGCTCGCGCCCCTGCGTCGGCCCGGTCATGACGCCACCTCGGTTCGCGACCGCGGGGCTCGCCCAACCGGCGCACGCCGCGCGCTCATGACGACCGCTCCCGCACCGCGGCACGGACCTGCCGGATGCCGTCCAGGACCAACTGCTCGGCGGCGGCCAACTGACCCCGGCTGAGCACCACCCCACCGTTGTGGGCGCGGATGAAGTCGTCGAACGCGGCGGCGGTGGAGCGGGGTGTGAAGCCGTACTCCTGCTCAAGGCGCGTGGTGTCGACGACCCGCCCGTGCACGAAAAGATCGACCTGGTCCAGGCCGTAGCGGCCGAACCCCATGGTGCGGGCCAGCGCCGCGGCACCCGAGAGACCCGGCTCCAGCACCGGCACGGCCACCCGACCGGCCCGCCGGATCGCCTGGGACAGCGACAGCACCCCCGGACCGGCGACGTTGTAGGTGCCGGGGTGATCCTCCACGATCGACCGGTGCAGCACCTCCAACGCGTCGTCGAAGTGCAGGAACTGCAACCGGGGATCGCGGCCGAAGACGGTCGGCACGAACGGCTGCGCGAAGTAGCGCGTCAACGTCGTGTCGGCGGTCGAACCGATGAACGGAGCGAAACGCAGCACCGTGGCGGTCACGTCGGCCCGGCGGCGGCGGAAGCCGCGAACGTACCCCTCGACGTCGAGGATGTCGCGGCCGAAACCGCCGCGCGGCACCTCGCGCGGCTCGGTCTCCTCGGTGAACACCGCCGGATCGCGGAACGACACCCCGTACGCGGCGGTCGACGACCGGACCACGAGCTTGCGCAGACGGGGCGCCCGTTGGCAGGCGGCGAGCAGTTGCATGGTGCCGATGACGTTCTGGTCCTTCATGGCCGACCGGCCGCCGTGCTGCTGGTCGGGGGCGCTGACCAACGCGAGGTGCACCACCGCGTCGACCTCCAGGTCGGCGAGGAGCCCGACGAGCGACCCCGGGTCGACGCGAATCCGCTCGACCCGGTCCAGCAGATCGGTGAACTCGGCGCCCGGCTCCGGCGCGTCCACGCCGATGACCCGCTCGATGCGGGGGTCGGCGGCCAGCCGGGCCGCCACGTGCGCGCCCAGGTACCGACCGACCCCGGTGACGACGACGACCCCCGGAGCACCTGAGGTGCTTCCGGGGGTCATCTGACGCACCTACGCCGACAGGAGGGATCGAGCCGGGACGACCACGGCCTGATCACCTGAGCCTCCGGGGGTCGACAGTTTGGCAAGTGAGGCCTTATGCCGGGCTCAGCGCCCGACGACGATCACTTGCCGAGACGGCGACGCTGGACGCGGGTCTTGCGCAGCAGCTTGCGGTGCTTCTTCTTAGCCATGCGCTTACGGCGCTTCTTGACCACCGAGCCCATACGACAGCCTTTCGATACAACGTGCGGGGCGGACCGGATGACACCACGCAGGTGGCGACGGCGACCGCATGCGGACAACGGACCGGACCGGTCTGGGCGGCAGGGCGCACCGGTGGGGTCTCGGTCGGGCTCCAGGGTAGCCGGAGAGCGTCAGCAGGACCAACGCGCCCCCGTCCATGCCGCCTACGTGGCACTCGATCGGCGGACCGGTGGCTCAGGCGGTTTCCTGAAACGCGCCCCGCAGGTATTCGTGCACCGCGTGCTCGGGCACCCGGAACGACCGCCCCACCCGGACGGCGGTGAGCTCACCGCTGTGCACGAGGCGATAGACAGTCATCTTTGACACCCGCATGACCGTCGCCACCTCCGCGACGGTCAGGAACTTGACCTCCGACAGCCGTCCATCGGACTGCGACCCGGCCATGGCTCACCGACCCATCCCATGCCCGGCGCGTGCCAACCCGACGGATGCTCCGGGCCGGGCGGCGACGCGCGTGTTACCAGTACGGTAGCGGGGCGGCTGTGACCGGCGCGATCCCTTCGTACAACTGATCATGCCTGGATCGTCGGTTCACCCAATCCGGCCTGCCGTTATCTCCCCGGCTGCGTCCGCCGTCCGGTTGCTCACTCGGCGCGCAGCGCCACCACCGGGTCGAGTCGGCCGGCGCGCTGCGCGGGAACCACCCCGAAGACGATCCCCACCGCCGCCGACACACCGAAGGCCAGCGCCAACGACCACCAGGTGATCGCCGCCGGGATCGGTGACAACGCGTCCACCAGCAGGGCGGTGCCCACGCCCAGCGCCATCCCGGTCAACCCGCCGATCGTGGTGAGCAGCACCGCCTCCAGCAGGAACTGCACGCCGATGTCACGGGGCCGCGCACCGACGGCCATGCGCAGCCCGATCTCCCGGGTCCGTTCCCGGACGCTGACCAGCATGATGTTGGAGACGCCGACGCCGCCGACGAGCAGCGAGATGCCGGCGATGGCGGCGAGCACGCCGGTGAGGACACCGAGGATGTCGCCGAGCACACCGAGGATCTGCTGCTGCGTGACCGCGCTGAACTCGGTGTCCGGGTGGCGGCGGTTCAGCTCGGCGACGATGCGCTCACCCAGCTCGTCGATGCGCTCCCGATCGGGCGCCTTCACCGCGATGCCGTCCACCCGCTGGGTGCCCCACAGGCGCTGCGCCGCGGTGACCGGCACGTGCACCTCGTCGTCCCGGTCGACGCCGAGGCTCTGCCCGAGGGGCGCGAAGACGCCGATGACCCGGAACCGCACCCCGGCGAGGGTCACCTGCTGACCCAGGGGATCTCGGTCGGGGAACAACGCGCGGGCCACCGAGTCACCGAGGACCGCTACCCGCCGGCTGGTGTCGACGTCCGTGCCGGTGAGGTAGCGGCCCCGGGCCAGCGACCGGGTGAACACCGTCGGGGTGGTCTCCAGCACGCCCTGGACAGTGGTGAAGTCGGAGCGGGCGCCGGCCCGTGCGGTCGCCCCGGAGGCGACGGTGACCGCGACCCGCTGGGGATCGCCGACGACCCGGGAGACCGCGTCCACGTCCTTGAGCGTCAACGGCGACACGACCGGCGCGGTGCCCACCTCGATCTTGCCGGGGACGACCAGCAGCAGGTTGGAGCCGAGCCCTTCGACCTGCTGCTCCACCTTCTGCTTGGTGCCGGTGCCGATGGCGACCAGCAGCACCACCGAGGCCACCCCGATGATCACGCCGAGCATGGTGAGCGAGCTGCGCAGCCGGTTGGCCCGGAGCGCGTCCAGCGCGACCCGCCACGCCTCGGCGACCCTCACGCCGCACCGTCCTCGGGCTCGCGCGGAAGGCGCCCGGTGGCTCCGGCGGCGCCACCAGAGCCACCGGACGGGTGCCCCGGGCCGCTTCCGGACACGGACCGGGGCTCCGCGCTGGGAGCGGGGACCAGTGTCTCAGGTCGACCGTGATCGACGGACAGCGGTCGATCATGAGGCGCGGTGGCGCTGTCCGCCACCACCACTCCGTCGCGCATGGTGATCCGGCGGGCGGCCCGAGCCGCCACCTCCTGGTCGTGGGTGACCATCACCAGCGCCACCCCGGATTCCGCGTTCAACCGCTCCAGCAGCTCCAGGACCGCCGCGCCGGTGACGCTGTCCAGGTTGCCGGTCGGCTCGTCGGCCAGCAGCACCGTCGGCTCGGTGACCAGGGCGCGGGCGATGGCGACGCGCTGCTGCTCGCCACCGGACATCTGGTTGGGCCGGTGGTCCAACCGGTGCCCGAGACCCACCCGGCCCAGCATCGCCGCCGCCCGCTCCCGGCGCTGCCGGGCCGACACACCCCGGTAGACCAGGGGCAACGCCACGTTCTCCACCGCCGACGTACGCGGCAGCAGGTGGAACGCCTGGAAGACGAACCCGATCGTCTCGTTGCGCAGGGCGGCCATCTCCGGCGGGGAGAGGGCGTTGACGTCCCGCCCGCCGATCACCAACCGGCCACCGGTCGGTCGGTCGAGCCCGCCCAACAGGTGCATGAGCGTGGACTTGCCCGAGCCGGACGGTCCCACCAACGCCACGTAGTCACCGGGCTGCACGGTCAGCGACACCCCGCGCAGCGCCTCCACCGACACCCCGTCGAGGTGGTACGTCCGCGACACGTCCACCGCCTCGATGGCCGGCGGGGTGTCGGTCACCGGACCTCCTGGCCGTCGCGCACCTGGTCGGTGCCGCGCACCACGACCCGGTCGCCGGCCTGGACCCCGTTGAGGATCTGCACCAGGTCTGCCCCCTGGACGCCCACGGTCACCGGTGCCCGGTCGGCCTTGCCGTCGCGGACCACCCAGACCGCGTCCCGGCCGTCGGCGGAGAACACCGCCGAGGCGGGGACGGTCACCGCGTCGGCGGCCTCGCGTACGCGCAGGTGCACGATCGCGTTCATGCCGGGGCGGGGCGTCGGGGCCGGCGCGTCCTCGGCCAGCTTCCCGGGACCCAGCGTGAGGCGTACCCGATAGGTGACGCCGCCCTGCGCGGAGCTGGTGGGGAGCACGTCGACCGAGCGGACCGTGGCGTCGTAGCTGGCGCCGGTGACGGCGTCCAACTCGACTGTGGCGCCGACCCCGGCCTTGACCAGCAGCACGTCGGTCTCGTCCACCTCGGCGAGCAGCCCCAACTGCCCGGTGTCCACCACGGTCAGCACCGGCGTGCCGGCGGTGACCTGACCGCCGACCGCGACGGCGTCGTCGACCCCGGCGGGCGGCCCGCCCTGGGCGGGGGCCAGCGCGGACGGGTCGAGCCCGGCCCCACCGGCCTGCTCCAACAGCCCGGCCAGGCCGCCGTTGGCACCGCTGCCGGCCCGGGTGCCGCCGGGCTGCACCACCCCGGCGACCGGGGCGCGCAGGGTCAGCGCGTCGACGGTCGCCTTCGCCAGGTCGTACGCCTGCTGGGCCTGGAGCCGCTGCGCCGCGGAGAGCGAGCCGACGGCGGAGTTCAGCCCGCTGATCCCCCGCTGCACCGCGCGGACCGCCGCGTCGGCGCTGCGCGCGGCGGCGGCGTACTGCCGCTGGGCGGACGTCACCTGCGTCAGCAGCGCGTCGCGCAGTTGCGGGTCGGCGATCTTCTCGGCGGCCTCGCGGGCGGCGTCGAACGCCTCCTCCGCCGCCTTGTCGGTGCCCCGCCGGCTGCTGCTCAGGTTGCCGGTGGACACACCCCGGCCGGCGCGCTTGGCGGCGTCCAGCGCCTCCTTCGCCTGGCGCAGCCGGGCCTGAGCCGACGGGGATGCGACCACGGCGAGCACCTGGCCACGCTTCACCCGCTGTCCGGGTTGGACGCGCAGGCTGGCCAGGGTGCCGTCGGCGGGCGCGGTGAGGGTGGCGGCGGCGCGGGCCGTCACCGTCGCCGGGGCGTCGATCACCTCGCTGACCGGGTTGCGGGCGGCCGAGGCGAGCGCGACCGGCGGCTGGTCGTCGCCGCACGAGGCGGCGGTGGTGGCGGTGAGGACGGCGACGGCGGTCAGGGCGATGAGCAGGCGGGGCCGCGTGGCGCTTGCGGGCCGCGGCAACTGGGGGCGGCGCACCCATCGATCGTACGGCGCACCGTCGCGCCGACCGTCAGGCGGAGGTCGCGCGGACGTACGCCACGCACTCGTCGTGCAACGTCGACCACTGCTCGCCGAACGCCTGCTCGGCGGCGGCGTCGGGGGTCTTGCGCTCGTGCACCACGGCCTTGAAGAAGGTCAGCAGCCGCTCCGGCCCGAACCGGTCGACGAGGTGCCGGACGGCGAGGTAGCCGACGCCGTAGCTGCCGCCGACCCGCTCGGCGGGGGCGTCGTCGGCGGGCGTGACGCCCTCCAGCCGGCCGTCCCAACCGCCCCGGACCAGCTTGCGCACCTCCGCGAGCCCCTCGTACCGGTCGACCGGCTGACCGCCCGAGCCGGCGAACTCGGCAAGCCCTTCGACGAGCCACCAGGTCGTCTTGCCCGGGTAACCGCGCTCCGGCAGCGAGGCGGCGTGGGTCAGCTCGTGCCGGAGCAGGTCGTCGGTGCCGCTGCTGGACAGCCCGTCGGCGTTGAGCACCACCTCGTGGTGGCCACCGCCCACGGTCACCGCGTAGCCGCCGGTCCACTGTGGGCGTCCGCCGCCGTACCAGCGCTGCCACTCCGTCCGACCGGCGTAGAAGATCCGGTAGCGGTCCGGCGGCGAGCCGGTCACGGCGTACGTGTCGGCGACGGCGGCGGCCGCCTCCGCCTGGGTCAGCAGGCCGGGCAGCTTGCCGCGCAGCGCCGGCGTGGTGGCGACGATGGTCCGCGCGCCGACCGCCACGGCCAGCTCACTGATCTCCCACGGTCGGGTGCCGGTCTCGGCGGACTTGGACTCCTCCAGGGCGACCAGTCGCGGCTGGTCGCCGTTCTCCCGCCAGCGGGTGCCGATCAGCACCGGGCTCGGTCGGCAGCCGGGCGCCACGAAGCAGTACTGGAAGCGCACCAGCAGCCGCCACTCGCCCGGCCTGCCGACGACAGGTACGGGCAGGCCGCTCGGCTCGGCCCGCCACACCGTCACCTTCAGGGCGCGCAGTGCGGCGAAGCGACGGCGCAGGTCGGGGTGCGCGGCGGGGTCGGCGACGGCGAGGAAGGCGGGCCGGTCGCCACCGAGCAGTGCCGTGGACTGCCGCTGGAGCTGCGCGGTCATCCGGTCGGACAGAGCGCGGGCGACGGCGGTGGCCGGGTCGTCGGTCGCGGTGGCGCCGGCCCGGCTGACCGTGGCCCGGCCGCCGGCCTCGCGTACCGCACCGACGACCAACGCCGCCGGAAGGCCGCAGCCCAGCAGCAGGACCACCACGACGAGCACGGTCCACAGCGGCCAGAGCCGCCGCGGTGCTGGCTGCTGCACCCCGTCAGTCACCCGCCGAAGGGTACGACCAAAGACCGGATCGGGCGAGGCCGACCCGGCCGATCGGACCGGGTCAGGCTCCGCGAGCCGGCCAGGAGCGGAATGCCACGTCCAGGCCGGCGACCAACTGGTGGTACGAGCGGTCGACCTCGCGCGGCAGGCCGAAGCCACCGGCGGCCTCCAGGGCGACGAACCCGTGCAGGGCGCTGCGCAACGCCCGGGTCGCGTCCACCGCGTCGTCGCCGGTGAGTCCGTAGCCGCGCAGCACCGCGAAGATGGCGCCGACCGCGCGTTCGCCCGCCTCGACGTGTTCCGGGTCGGACGGGTCGGGCACCCGCTGGGTGGCGGGGTAGCGCCCGGGGTGCCGGTGGGCGTAGGCGCGGTAGGCGTCCGCCATCGCCCGCAGCGCGTCCCCACCCGAGCGGCCGGCGGCCGACGTGGTCAGCTCTGTGGCCAGCTCGACGGTGGCCAGCGCGGCGAGCTTCTGACTCAGCGCGTCCGCCCCTCGGATGTGCTTGTAGAGGCTGGGCAGCGCGACTCCGAGCCGGCTGGCGAGCGCGGCGAGGGTGAGCTGCTGGTAGCCGACCTCGTCGGCCAGCCGGGCGGCCTCCCGCACCACGGTCTGCTGGTTGAGCCCGGCCCTAGGCACCGGCACACACCGCCAGGAAACCCACCAGCTCGTCGGCGGTGGCCCGCGGCCGGTCGGCGTGCGGGTAGTGGCCGGCCTCCTCGATCATCCGGGCCTCGGCGACGCGGAAGAGCCGGCGGGCCGCCCGCGCCTCGGCGCCCGGGTCGGGGAAGTCCGGGTCCTTGGTGCCCATCAGCACCAGCACCGGTTGGCGCACCTGCGGCGCGCGGGCGGTCCAGTGCGGCTCGACCGGCGCGATCACACCGCGGGTCGCGGCCATCCGGCCGGGCTCGCGCAGGTTGGCCACCATCGACCGGCGGTACGCCGCGTCGTCGGCCGGCCGGTGCACGGGAAAGAGCGTGTTGTGGAACATCCCGAACAGTCGGGGACTGCGCAGCACGGCCGCCATCGCCGCCCGCAGCAGCGGGTTGAGTTTCGGCTGACCGACGAACGCGCCGATCTGCACGATGCCGGAGACCAGCTCGGGCGCGTCGGTCGCGGCGAAGACCACCGCCGCGGCGGCGGACGAGCTGCCGACCAGCACGGCCGGCCCGGCGTCGAGGTCACGGACGACGGCCAGCAGGTCGGCGCCGACCTCCGCCGGGGCGTACGTGGGCCAGCCGACGCTGGACTCCCCGTGCCCGCGTACGTCGACCGAGGCGACCCGGTAACCGGCGGCCACGAGCAGCGGCACCAGGTGTCGGAAGCTCGCCCTGTTCTCGCCCATGCCGTGCGCGAGGACGACCAGTGGGCCGTCGCCGTGCACCTCGTACGCGATGTGTCCGCCGTCCCGCCGCACCTGGCTAACTGTCATAGCTTTAAGCTAACCCAATTAGCCAAGCGCGTCAAGCGGCGACTACTTCTTGGAGATCAGGGCGCGGCCGAAGAAGACCAGGTTCGCCGGGCGCTCGGCGAGCCGACGCATCAGGTAGCCGTACCACTCGTCGCCGTACGGGACGTAGGTGCGCACCGTGTAGCCCTCGCCGGCCAGCCGGGCCTGCTCCTCGGGACGGATGCCGTAGAGCATCTGGAACTCGAAGCGCTCCGGCCCCCGGTCGAACCAGCGCGCCCGGTCCTCGCCGATCGCGATCATCCGCGGATCGTGGGTCGCCAGCATCGGGTAACCGTCACCGGACATCAGGATGTTCATGCAGCGGACGTAGGATTTGTCCACCTCGCGGGCCGACTGGTACGCCACCGACTCCGGCTCCCGGTACGCGCCCTTGCACAGACGCACCCGCGACCCGGCGGAGGACAGCTCCCGGCAGTCCGACTCGGTGCGCCGCAGGTACGCCTGGAGCACCGCGCCGGTCGACGGGAAGTCCTTGCGCAGTTTGGCCAGCACCTCCAGCGTCGAGTCGGTGGTGGTGTGGTCCTCCATGTCCAGGGTGACCGTGGTGCCCGCGGCGTCGGCGGCCGCGCAGATCGCCCGCACGTTGTCGTACGCCAACTGCTCGTCGAACATCTGGCCGAGCGCGGAGAGCTTCACGCTCACCTCGGCGGCCGGGGTGAGCCCGGCCCCGGCGAGCATCTTCAGCAGCTTCAGATACTCGTCCCGGGTGGCCGTGGCCTGCTCGGGGGTGACGGTGTCCTCGCCCAGATGGTCGAGGGTGACGGCCAGACCGTCGTCGACGAGCCCGCGGGTCGCGCGCAACGCGTCGTCGGTGGCGGCGCCGGCGACGAACCGGCGAACGACGTCCCGGGTGTACGGGGCGGTCGCGACGAGCCGCTCGACCTGGGATGACCGGGAGGCGGCGAGGATGACGGAACGGAGCATGAGCCGAGCGTATCGCCCCTGCCAGGACCCCCGCCCAGGGGCGGCCGGGGCTGCGGTGCTGGCGTCGATCGACTACAACGATGCCGTGGACCAACGCCCCCGCCGCCGGCTCCGGTCGGCCTCCGTGCAGCTCGGCGCGCTCACCGCTCTCGCGCTCGCCCTCTCCGGCTGCAACATGACCTCGGACGACGACGATGACGACTGCGCCCTCGGGCCGGTCGGCGGCGGTGACACGGTCGCGCTGGCGATGCGGGTCCCCGCGCCTGTCGCGGGGCGGACCGCCGGGGAGCCGACCACCGCCGCCCTGCCCGAGCGCGGCGGGTTCGGCACCCACCTCGCCTCCTGCGGCGGCTGACGTGCGCCGCGAGTCCGTGCCGCCCCGGCCCGACTGGGACGCCACCATCCGCGCGCAGGGGCTGGTCTACGTCGACACCGAGCTGCCCGACGGCGGGATCATGTCGTACTGGGACGAGACCGCCGCGTACGCCTTCGACCTCGACGAGGTGCTGCGGCTGGAGGAGGCCACGGAGGAGCTGCACCGGATGTCGGTGGCCGCCGCCGAGCACGTGGTGGCGCAGCGCCGGTACGCCGAGTTCGGTATCCCCGCCTGGGCGGCCGACGCGGTGGCCCGGTCGCTGCGCGAGGCGCCACCCACCCTCTACGGGCGCTTCGACCTGGCGTACGACGGCACCTGGCCGCCGAAGATGCTGGAGTACAACGCGGACACGCCGACGGCGCTGGTCGAGGCGAGCATCATCCAGTGGTACTGGCTGGAGCAGACCCGCCCCGAGCTGGACCAGTGGAACAGCCTGCACGAGCGGCTGGTCGGCGCCTGGGCCAAGATCGGCGCCGGGCTGCACGACCCCCGGGTGCACGTGCTCTGGTCGAACGAGGAGGAGTCGGGCGAGGACCACATGACGGCCGGCTACCTCGCCGAGACCGCCCGACAGGCCGGCCTCGACGTCGAGCTGCAACCCATCCAGGAGATCGGCTGGGACGGCCGGCGCTTCGTCGACGCCGCCGACCGCCCGGTGAACACCTGCTTCAAGCTCTACCCGTGGGAGTGGATGCTGGCCGAGCCGTACGGGCCGCCCGCGCTGGCCCCGGGCACCCCGACCACCTGGATCGAACCGGCGTGGAAGTTGCTGCTGTCCAACAAGGCGCTGCTCGCGATCCTCTGGGAGCTGTACCCCGACCACGAGTACCTGCTCCCGGCGTACCTCGACTCGCCGCGCGGCATGCCCGAGTACGTGGCCAAGCCGCTGCTCGGCCGGGAGGGCGGCTCGGTACGCATCGTGACCGCCGAGCAGGAGATCACCAACCCGGGGATCTACGGCGACGAGGGCTGGTGCTACCAGGAGTTCCGGGCGCTGCCGCAGTTCGCCGGCAACCGGGTGGTGCTGGGCAGCTGGATCGTCGACGGCGAGTCGGCCGGGGTGGGGGTTCGGGAGAGCGCGAGTCTGATCACCGACGGTTACGCGCGGTTCCTGCCGCACTACATCGACGCGCCGCGCACCCCGTGAGTCGTCTACCGTTGGGGGCGTGAACTTCGACGCGTACGCCCGGACCGGTGTTGACCTGGTCAACGCCCGCCTGGACGACCTCGACGACCTGCGGGCCCTCTTCCCCGACGACAACGCCTGGATGCGCGACGAGGTCGCCGATCGCGACGTCGCGATTTTCCGGCGGGCGCAGAAGCGGCTCCGCGACGTCTTCGAGTACGGCACCTCGGGGCGCGACGCCCAGGCGGTGACCGAGCTGAACGCGCTGCTCGAGGCGTTCCCGGTCCAGCCGCGCATCTCCGGGCACGACTCCAGCGACTGGCACATGCACGTGACCAGCCGGGGCGCGTCGGTCAGCGCCGAATACCTGGCCGGCGCGGTCTGGGGGCTGTCGGTCTGGCTCTGCGAGTACGGCAGCGCCCGCTTCGGGGTCTGCGCCGACGAGCGGTGCGGCAACGTCTACCTGGACACGTCGTCCAACTGCTGCCGGCGGTTCTGCTCCGAGCGCTGCGCCACCCGCTCGCACGTGGCGGCACACCGGGCCCGCAAGCGGGCCGCCATCGGGGAGCAGCTGCCGGTCGCCCCGCAGCCGACCGCGACCACCGAGTCACTGACCCCGGTCAGCTGACGCCGGGCCCCGCCGGGGTCAGACGTCGACCGGTGACTGGGCGGGCAGGTGCTGGCGGGCGAACTCCAGCGCGGCGCGCAGGTCCGCCTCGCGCACCGCGCGGCTCTTCGCGCCCCGGGTCGCCACCTCGACGGCCACCGCGCCGGTGAAGCCGCGCGCCGCCAGCGAGGAGAGCAGCTCCCCGCAGGGCTGGGTGCCGCGCCCGGGCACCAGATGCTCGTCGCGGCCCTCGCCGGTGCCGTCGCCGAGGTGCACGTGGGCCAGGCCCGCGCCCATCCGGTCGGCCATTTCGAGGGGGTCGCTGTGCGAGGCCGCGCAGTGCGACAGATCCAGGGTGTACGACGGGTAGCCGCTGTCGGTGGGATCCCACCCGGGGACGTACGGGACGAACTGCCGGCCCGCCATCCGCACCGGGTACATGTTCTCCACCGCGAAGCGCAGGCCGTTGAACCGGTCCGCGACCGTGGCCAACCCCTCGGCGAAGTTGCGCGCGTAGTCCCGCTGCCAGGAGAACGGCGGGTGCACCACGACCGTCGGCGCTCCCAGCGTCTCGGCCAGCTCGGCGGCCCTGCGCAGCCGCTCCCACGGGTCGGGGCTCCACACCCGCTGGGTGACCAGCAGGCAGGGCGCGTGCACCGACAGCACCGGCACGCCGTAGTGCGCCGACAGGCCGCGCAGCGCGCCCGCGTCCTGGCTGACCACGTCGGTCCAGACCATCACCTCGACGCCGTCGTAGCCGAGCGCCGCGGCCAGTTGGAACGCCGCCGCGGTCGGCTCGGGGAAGACCGACGAGCTGGACAGGAGCACCGGAACGCGGGAAGTCACATCAGCCAGCGTAGCTTGGCTGTCGTGGGGCCATCAGGACGAGCACTGGCAAACCACTCGTAACCCGGCACCCTGGTCAGATCGGCTCGAGTTGATCGAGTCGGCGGAGGATGACCCCCTCCCGCAGGGCCCACGGGCAGATGTCCAGCGTGTCCAGGTCGAGCCTGCGCATCACCGCCTCGGCGACCACCGCGCCCGCCAGCAACTGGTGGGCCCGGCCCGCGCTGACCCCCTCCAGCTCCACCAACTGACTGGGCGAAATGTGCCGGATGAAGCCGATGACCTGCCGCAGACCTTCACGGGTCAGGCTGCGCCGCGCCCAGAGACCGGCCCCGGACGGCGCCGCGCCGGCCAGTCGCGCCAGGGTGCGGAACGTCTTCGAGGTGGCCACCGCCCGACCCCAGCCCACCTCGGTCAACTGGTCGACCACCTTGTCCAGCCGGCCGTCCACGTACTCCCGCAGTTTGTCGACGGCCTCGGCGGACGGCGGCGTCGCGCTGTCCGGGTCGACCCGCAGCCGCTCCCGGCTCAGGCGGCCGGCGCCGAGCGGCAGCGAGATCGCGACGTCCGGGTCCTCGTCGATCCCGGCGGCGATCTCCAGGGAGCCACCACCGATGTCGAGCACCAGCAGACGCCCCGCCGACCAGCCGAACCAGCGCCGCACCGCCAGGAAGGTCATCCGTGCCTCGTCCGCGCCGGAGAGCACCTCCAGGCGTACGCCGGTCTCGTCGCGGACCCGGGCGAGCACGTCGGCCGCGTTGGTGGCGTCGCGGACGGCGGACGTGGCGAACGCGATCAGGTCGTCGGCCTCCAGCCCGGTGGCCGCCGCCTTGGCCATGCCGACCGCCTTGACCAGGCTGTCCGAGCCGACCTCGGTCAACGCGCCGTCCGGGCCGATCTGCTCGGCGAGACGCAGGACGACCTTCTCCGAGTGCGCCGGCCAGGGGTGCGCGCCATGGTGCGCGTCGACCACCAGCAGGTGCACCGTGTTGGATCCGACGTCGAGGACACCCAGTCGCATGGTGAAGACACTAGGTGCAACACGATCGTGCGGCTCGTCGGCCCGGGGACGTCACCGCGCGTACGCTGGTCCGAGTGACGATGGAGCTCCGCGTGCTGGTGGACGATCCGGGCGACCCGCGCAGCCGCGAGGTGCCGCTGGACTTTCCCCGGGAGTGGATCGAGTTCGCCGACCCGGCGGACGAGACCCACCTGATCCGGGCCGACCTGACCTGGCTGCTGTCCCGCTGGACCTGCATCTTCGGCCGGGGTTGCCACGGCATCATCGCCGGCCGGTCCGCCGACGGCTGCTGCTCGCACGGGGCGTTCTTCACCGACTCGGACGACGAGAAGCGTGTCCGCAAGGCCGTCAAGCTGCTCACTCCGTCGACCTGGCAGCACTTCCGGCGCGGTTTCAAGAACTGGACCGACGAGGACACGATCGACGGCAAGAACCCCGCACGCCGCACCGCCACCCAGGACCCCGACGGGCCGTGCGTCTTCCTCAATGACGCCGACTTCGCTGGCGGGGGAGGCTGCGCGCTGCACGCCCAGGCGCTGCGCGACGGGGTGCACCCGCTGGAATACAAGCCGGACGTCTGCTGGCAGCTGCCGATCCGGCGGGACCAGGACTGGGTCAAGCGACCCGACAACACCAAGGTGCTGGTCTCCACGCTGTCCGAGTTCGACCGGCGCGGCTGGGGCGCCGGCGGGCACGATCTGGACTGGTGGTGCACCTCCTCGACGGACGCCCACGTGGGTGCCGAGCCGATGTACCTGTCGTACGGGCCGGAGCTGACCGCGCTGATCGGCGCCGCCGCGTACGAGCGACTTGCCGAGCTGTGCGCGGCCCGGGTGAAGCAGGGCCTGGTCGCCCCGCACCCCGCCGACGATCTCTAGCTGATCTTGGTAGCAAACTTGCTACCATTTCCCCATGGCAATGACGCTCCGCCTCGATGACGAACGTGAACGGCAACTCCGCCTCGTCGCGGACGAGGAGGCGCGGTCGATGCACGCCGTCGTCGTCACCGCGATCGATGACTACCTGGCACGGCGAAACGCCAAGGAGTTCGGCGACCTGGCCGACGAGATCATTGAACGCCACGCCACCCTGCTCGCTCGCCTGGCGGAGTGATGACGGACATCCGCTATCCCACGCTCGCCGACGTGGCCGCCATCGCCCGCAAGCTCGGTGTCGGGATCAGGGACGCCGGCCTGGTGGAGTCGGCGGTGGCTCGACCGAAGACGAGTGTGTTCGGAGAGGATGCCTACCCGGACCTCTGGACCAAGGCGGCGGCACTGCTGCACTCGCTGGTCAACAACCACCCGTTCGTGGACGGCAACAAGCGGATCGGCTGGATCGTGACGATCGCCTTCCTGCTCCAGAACCGCGCCTTCACCGTCGCCCAACTTGACGAGACCGACCAGGACATCGCGTACGACCTGGTCATCAGCGTGGCGGAGAGCCGTCTGACCGAGGTGGCCGACATCGCGGTGGCGCTGCGCAAGCTGTTCTGAGCTGCGCGCCCCGTCAGCGCAACGCCGCATCGACGAGCGTGCGGGCGCTGCGCCGGGCCGCGTCGGCGATCACCGGGTCGCCGTCCAGCACGCCGCTGGCGAGCCCGCCGTCGAGCAGCAGGGTGAGCTGCCGGGCGAGCAGCTCCGGGTCGGCCGCGCCGGCCTGCCGGGCCAGCTCCGTCACCCAGGCCCGGACCACGGTCTTGTGCTCGACCGTCCGGGCGTGCACCGGGCCGCCGGCCGGTGACTCGGCGGCCGTGTTGATGAACGCGCAACCGTGGTAGCCGTCCCGCCGGCAGGCGCCGGCGAGCGCGTCGAACATCCCGACCAACTGGTCGCGCGGCTCGTCGCCGGCATCCCGGGCGGCGGCGCGCAACGCACCGAACCACGCCTGGTCGACCCGGTCGAGGTACGCCAGCACCAGGTCGTCCTTACGCGGGAAGTGCTTGTAGAGCGTCGCCTTGGCCACGCCCGACTCGGCGATGACCGTGTCCACCCCCACGCCGCGCGGTCCGTGGGCGTAGAAGAGCCGGAACGCGGTCTCCAGGATCCGGTCCCGGGCCGAGCCGGCCGGCGTGCGGTGGGCAGGCATCGACACTCCCTCGACGTGCTGGTGGCGGGCCGATTCTACAGACAGCTCCGTCTGCGGCCGCGAGCCGTCGTCTGCGCAGCTCGGGCGGACGATGCCCCATCTCCGGGGCAGCTCGACAGGACGCGGTAGGCAAACCGCTGCCCACGGCCCGCACTCCCCGAGGGACAGCAGTAGACAGACCTGTCTGTTAGCCTGCGGACAGTCGGCGCGAGGCCACCGCGCCCGAGTGGAGGATCGATCGACATGCGCATCGCAGTTCTCGGCACCGGCTCGGTCGGCAGGACCATCAGCGCCCGCGCGGCGGAGTTGGGCCACCAGGTCACCATCGGCACCCGGGACGTCGCGACCACCCTGGCCGGCGATTACGCCGCCTGGACCGCGGAGCACCCCGAGGTGGGCCTGGCAACCCAGGCGGACGCTGCCGCGGACGCCGAGCTGGTGGTCAACGCCACCAGTGGCAGCGGCTCCCTGCCGGCGCTCACCGCGGCCGGCGCGGCGAACCTGGCCGGCAAGGTCCTGCTCGACATCGCCAACCCACTCGACTTCAGCGCAGGCTTCCCACCCACCCTGACGGTGCAGGACACCGACTCTCTCGCCGAGCAGATCCAGCGGGAGTTCCCGCAGGCCAGGGTGGTCAAGGCACTCAACACGCTGACCGCCGAGCTGATGGTGCGTCCGCGCCAGCTCGCCGACGGCGCGCACAGCGTGTTCGTCTCCGGCGACGACGCGGAGGCCAAGCGGATTATCACCGGGCTGCTCGTCAGCTTCGGCCACACCGACGTGATCGACCTCGGTGACCTCTCCACCGCCCGGGGCACCGAGATGCTGATGCCGCTCTGGTTGCGGCTCTACGGCCGGCTCGACACCGCCAACTTCAACCTCAAGGTCGTCCGCTGACCGGACCCGGACAGCCCGAAGGGGGCCCACGCCGAGCGTGGACCCCCTTCGGGTCGGCCGATCACGGCTCGAACTTGTATCCCAGGCCCCGCACCGTGACGATGAAGCGGGGTGCCGACGGCTCCGGCTCGATTTTGGAGCGCAGCCGCTTGACGTGCACGTCAAGCGTCTTGGTGTCGCCGACGTAGTCGGCGCCCCAGACCCGGTCGATGAGCTGACCGCGGGTCAGCACCCGGCCCGCGTTGCGCAGCAGCAGCTCCAGCAGCTCGAACTCCTTGAGCGGCAGCTGCACGGCCCCACCCTCGACGGTCACCACGTGCCGCTCGATGTCCATCCGGACCGGGCCGGCGGCCAGCGTCGGGGCGCCCGCCTCGGCCACCTCCGGGCTCTGCCGGCGCAGCACCGCGCGGATCCGCGCGACCAGCTCCCGGGGAGAGTACGGCTTGGTGACGTAGTCGTCGGCGCCGATCTCCAGGCCGACCACCTTGTCGATCTCGCTGTCCCGCGCGGTGACCATGATGATCGGCACGGCCGAGCGCTGCCGGAGCTGCCGGCACACCTCGGTTCCCGACATCTCGGGCAACATCAGGTCGAGCAGCACGATGTCGGCGCCGGTTCGGTCGAACTCGGTGAGGGCGTCGGTGCCGGTCGCGGCGACCGAGACCTCGAAGCCCTCCTTACGGAGCATGTACGACAGGGCGTCGGAGAACGACTCCTCGTCCTCGACCACCAGAACGCGGCTCAACGGGGATTTCCTTTCCATTGCTGTCAGACCTGCCGAAGCTCGGCCGGACCGGCCTCGATCCCAACCGGCGGCAGTGTCGCCAGCAGGTCGTCCGGTGGGCTGGCGGGCAACCGTAGGGTGAACGTCGATCCACCCCCAAGAGTGCTCGACACCTCCACCCGACCGCCATGGTTGCTCGCGATGTGTTTCACGATGGCCAGGCCGAGCCCGGTGCCACCGGTGGAGCGCGAGCGGGCCTGGTCGGCCCGGTAGAACCGCTCGAAGATCCGGTCCACGTCCGTCGGGGCGATGCCGATGCCCTGGTCAGCGACCGCGACCTCGACATGTTCGCCGTCACCGCGGAGGGTGACCCGCACCGTGGTGTCCTCGCCCGAGTAGTTGATGGCGTTCTCCACCAGGTTCGCCACCGCCGTGGCAAGCTGACTGTCGCTGCCGTACGCGGTGAGACCCCGCTCGCCGTCGACCGTCACCTCGACCCCCCGGGCGGCGGCCGTGGTGCGGGTGCGGTCGACCACCTCGGCGATCACCCAGTCGAGCGCGACGGGCTCCGGTGGCGGCTGCGGCTCGGCGCCCTGGAGCCGGGTCAGCTCCAGCAACTCCTGCACCAGCCGGCCCAGCCGGGTCGACTCGTGCTGGATCCGTTCGGCGAACCGGCGGGCGGCGACCAGGTCCTCGGAGAGGTCGGGTACCGCGGCGTCGGCCGGCTCGGTGGCGTCCAGCAGCGCCTCGGCGAGCAGTTGGAGCGCGCCGATCGGTGTCTTGAGCTCATGGCTCACGTTCGCCACGAAGTCACGTCGCACCCGGGTCAGGCGGTGCGACTCGGTCACGTCGACCGCCTCCACGGCGATGAAGCCGTTCCCGAGGCCCATGGCCCGCAGGTGCACGCCCAGCGGGTTCTCACCTGCGCTGTCGCGACCCCGCGGCAGGTCCAGCTCGATCTCGCGCCGCACGCCGGTGCGCCGCACCTGGCCAGCGAGAGTACGGATCAACGGGTGCGCGGCGATCGAGCCCGGGGTGCTGCCGGTACGCAGCAGACCCATCGCACGGGCGGCCGGGTTGATCAGCACGGGCACGTCGTCGTTGTCCAGTACCACGACACCGGCCCGGAGCGAATCGATCGTCCGGCGGCCGAGCCCGGCCTGCTGCTCGTCGGCTATCGCGGGCCTCCCCCTGCTCCAGCGGGAGCTCGCGCTGCCCGTCGACGTGGAGCGGCCGCGCGCCGGCAGGAACCGGGGCAGCAGAAGGCCGACGACCAGTCCGGCCGCCAACGCCACGGCCACCACGACCGTCACCGCCCACTCCACCCGGCGATCGTAGGGTCATTGTTAACCTGGCTACCACACAGAACGGGACGAACCACCCGCACTTCCGGAAGTGTTCACCCCCACGTCTGGCGTCGTTCACCGTGGTTCATCCGGGATCCGTTCACGCGCCCTACCGTTGGCGTCGCACCTGCTCAACCCCTGCGCCGGCACCCGTCGGCGGCGACCGACCACAGGACGTGATGATGCGCGACGAGTTCCGGGCCGACCTCCAGATCGTCAGCCAACTGCTGGTGGACATGGCGGAGGGCGTCCGCGCTGCCATGCGCCAGGCCACCCGGGCCCTGCTCACCGCCGACCGGCAGGCCGCCGAGACGGTCATCGAGCGGGACGCCGAGATCGACGACCTCTACCGGCACGTCGAGGAGCGGGTGTGTGACCTGCTCGCCCGGCAGGCGCCGGTCGCCTCCGACCTGCGTGCCATGATCACCGCGCTGCACGTCGCGGCCGACCTGGAGCGGATGGGCGACCTGGCCGACCACGTGGCGAAGACGGCGCTGCGGCGGCACCCCTCGCCCGCCGTACCGGCCGAGCTGCGGACGATCTTCACCGAGATGGCCGACATCGCCGACCGGATGGCGGCGAAGATCGGTTCGGTGCTGGCGAAGCCCGACGTCGACCTGGCCGGCGAGTTGGACCGGGACGACGACGCCATGGACGAGCTGCACAAGAGCCTGTTCTCGGTGCTGCTCGGCGACGACTGGCCGTACGGGGTGGAGACCGCCATCGACGCCACCCTGCTGGGCCGCTTCTACGAGCGCTTCGCCGACCACGCGGTCAACGCCGGCGAGCACGTGATCTACCTGATCACCGGTGAGAGCACGCCCACCGGCAACTGACACCCGTCAGAAAGGGGCCCCCGCGTCGCGGGGGCCCCTTTCGCTGCTCTCAGCGGCCCTGGTTGGCGACCGCGGCGGCGGCTGCCTTCGCCGCTGTCGGGTCGAGGTAGGTGCCGCCCAGGGTGAGCGGGCGCAGCTGCGGGTCGAGGTCGTAGCGCAGCGGGATGCCGGTCGGGATGTTCAGCTTGGCGATCGCCTCGTCGGAGATCTGGTCGAGGTGCTTCACCAGGGCGCGCAGCGAATTGCCGTGCGCGGCCACCAGCACCGTCCGGCCGGCCAGGATGTCCGGCACGATCGAGTCGTACCAGTAGGGCAGCATCCGCTCGACGACGTCCTTGAGGCACTCGGTACGCGGCATCAGCTCGGTCGGCAGCAGCGCGTAGCGCGGGTCGCCCACCTGCGACCACTCGTCGTCGTCCGCGATCGGCGGCGGCGGCGTGTCGTACGACCGGCGCCAGAGCATGAACTGCTCCTCGCCGTACTCGTCGAGGGTCTGCTTCTTGTTCTTGCCCTGCAGGGCGCCGTAGTGCCGCTCGTTGAGCCGCCACGACCGGCGCACCGCGATCCAGTGCCGGTCGGCGGCGTTCAGCGCCAACTCGGCGGTGCGGATCGCCCGGCGCATCACGCTGGTGTGGACGACGTCCGGCAGCAGGCTGTGCTCGCGCAGCAGCTCACCGCCGCGCCGCGCCTCGCCCTCGCCCTTCTCGGTCAGGTCGACGTCCACCCAGCCGGTGAAGAGGTTCTTGGCGTTCCAGTCACTCTCGCCGTGCCGCAGCAGGACCAGCGTCCCGACGGTGGGCCCCTCGCTCGCAGTCATGCGGATCATCCTGCCTCAACCCCGTACCGGACACGCGGGCACCCGTCGTGACGACCACCACGTGATAAAGCGGATGACCTGTGAATCCGACCGCCACTAGGGTTGTAAGGCGCTGTAGTCAGATCGGTCATTACTTGCAAGCGGGGGCACCACGTGCGGACGATGCGGAGCTGGTTCCGGGACACCACCGGCGGCCTGCCGGCCACCTTCTGGTACCTGTGGTCGGGGACTCTGATCAACCGGCTCGGCTCGTTCGTCCTCGTCTTCCTCGCCATCTACCTGACCCAGGAACGCGGCTTCTCCGCCTCCCAGGCCGGCCTGGTGCTCGGCCTGTGGGGTGTCGGCGGCGCGGTCGGCACCACCGCCGGCGGCACCCTGGCCGACCGGTGGGGCCGCCGACCGACGCTGCTCACCGCGCATGTCGGCGCGGCGGCCATGATGCTCGCCCTCGGCCTGGCCCGTGACCTCTGGGCGGTGGCGCTGGGTGCGCTGCTGCTCGGCATGTTCGCCGAGGCGGCCCGGCCGGCGTTCGGGGCCATGATGATCGACGTGGTGCTGGCCAAGGACCGGCTGCGCGCGTTCTCGCTCAACTACTGGGCGATCAACCTGGGCTTCGCCTGCGCCGCCATCCTCGCCGGTCTCGCCGCGCAGGCCGACTACCTGCTGCTGTTCGTGGTCGACGCGGGCACGATGCTGATCACCGCGTTGATCATCTTCGCCCGGGTGCCGGAGACCCGGCACGGCGGATTCACCGTCGCGGCGACCACGGCCCCGCGCGGCGCCCTGCGCACCATCCTCAGCGACCGGGTCTACCTCGGCTTCGTGGCTCTGAACCTGTTCGCCGCGATGGTCTTCCTCCAGCACATCTCGATGCTGCCGATCGCCATGGGCGACTCCGGCCTGAGCCCGGCCACCTACGGCTCGGTGATCGCGCTCAACGGCTTGCTCATCGTCGTCGGCCAACTCTTCGTGCCCCGACTGATCCGGGGTCGGAACCGCTCGCAGGTGCTCGCCCTCGCCGCCGTGGTGATGGGTGTCGGGTTCGGGCTGACCGCGTTCGCCGGCAGCGCCTGGTTCTACGGGCTGACGGTGCTGATCTGGACGGTCGGCGAGATGCTGAACTCGCCGTCCAACTCCACGCTGATCGCCGAACTCTCCCCGGCCGAGCTGCGCGGTCGCTACCAGGGCGTGTTCGGGCTCTCCTGGCAGATCGCCGGGGCGAGCGCGCCGATTCTCGGCGGCCTGGTGCGGGAGCACGTCGGCAACGCGGCGCTCTGGTTCGGCTGCGCCGTGATCGGCGTACTGACGGCGGTGGCCCACCTCGCCTCCGGTCCGGCCCGGGAGCGGCGTGCCGTCGCGCTGCGCCACGCCGCCGACGCGTCCGCACCGGTCAGCACCCGCGCTGCGGCGTCGCACCCCGCCGAGGCGGCAGCCTGAGCCCGGTGTGACCGCTGAGACGAACGGCTCATGATCAGGAACCCGACTGGCGCAACCCGGCCCGACTTCCTACCGTCCAGGAGAAACGGTTAAGAAACCGAACTGTCGGGAGGTCGGATGCACGCCCTGCGGCGCTGGTGGCAGGACACCGCGGGCGGGCTACCCGCCACCTTCTGGTACCTCTGGGCGGGTTTGCTGATCAACCGCGCTGGCGCGTTCGCCATGCTCTTCCTGTCGCTCTACCTGACCGACGCCCGGGGCGCCAGCGAATCGGTGGCCGGCACCGTGGTCGGGGCGTACGGGGCCGGCGGGGCGGCCGGCGCGCTGCTCGGCGGGGTGATGGCCGACCGGTGGGGTCGCCGGGCCACCCTGCTCGCCGCCCACCTGGCCACCGCCGCCCTGATGGTGGCACTGGCCT
This sequence comes from Micromonospora sp. NPDC005237, assembly GCF_040607775.1. Lineage (NCBI taxonomy): Bacteria > Bacillati > Actinomycetota > Actinomycetes > Micromonosporales > Micromonosporaceae > Micromonospora > Micromonospora sp. NPDC005237. Next base: position 171,507 of record NZ_JBEXHJ010000004.1, read on the forward strand.
TCAGCCGGCCCCTGCTGCTGATCGCGGCGCTCTCCGCACTGGTCGGCGTGGTGCACTTGATGCCCAGCCCCGCCTTCGTGGCGGCAATCGTCGACGTGGTGCCGGCGCAGCGCCGCTCACGCGCGTTCAACCTCCAGTTCTGGGCGTTCAACCTGGGCATGGCCGTCGCGTCGCTGCTCGCCGGCGTGCTGGCCGAGGCGAGCTTCACCGCACTGTTCCTGGTCGACGCCGGCGCCACGCTGACCGCCGCCGCCGTCATCGCCTGGAAGGTGCCGGAGACGCTGCGACGGGCCGGCCCGGCCGCGCCCCTCCCGCCCGCCGGCCAGCAGGGGGCCGGCCGCTCCCGTCGACAGGGGCTGCACACCGCGCTCACCGACCGGACCTTCCTGATCTTCGTCGGGCTCACCTTCGTGCTGGCCGTCCTCACCCTGCAGACCTCGACGATCATGCCGCTGGCGATGCGCGCCGACGGTCTGGGACCGTCGGCGTACGGGGCGGTGGTGGCACTCGGGGGCGCGCTGATCGTGCTGGGGCAACTGTTCGTGCCCCGGCTGATCGACCGGCACCGCAAGGACGTCGTGCTGGCCATCTCCACGGCCCTGCTGGCGGTCGGCTTCGGCGTGCTCGCCGTCGCCGACCACCTGGGCGTCTACCTCGGTGCGGCGGTGGTCTGGACGGTCGGCTCGATGCTCGCCGCGCCGCCCAACGCGCAGATCAACGCGGATCTGGCGCCGCCGCAACTGCGCGCCCGGTACCAGTCGGTCTTCTACCTGACGTTCCCGGCCGCGGCGTTCGTCGCACCCACCCTGGGCGGGGTGAGCCTGCAGCACCTCGGTGACCGGCACTGGCTGATCGTGGGCGGGCTGGGCCTGCTGGCCGCGCTCGGGCACCTGCTGGCCGGGCCGCCCCGTGACCGGCACGTCGCCGCGATGCGCCGGATGGTCGACCGGGAGCCGGCGCCGCGCGGGGACCGCGTCCAGACGGGCTGACCGTACGACGGCAAAGCGCCCACCATGTCCCGAAGGTCATGGTGGGCGCTCGCCGGTGGGGCCGGCGGCGGCGGGCAACACTCACCCCCGTAAGCATCGCCCGCTCGCGCCGCCGGTCCAAACAGGTGGGCACCGTCCCCCAACGGTTGATCCACCCGTCCCCTCGCACCTCGCCTGGTGCGCGGATCTGATCGATCCGCCGCTCCCCCGAACGTTTCCAAGCGTGGCGCGGTGCAATAAAGCTAGTTCGGCCGGATTCTGGATTCAACCCAGATGGGTGTCTCGCCGGTCACAACTGACGAGTATCCCCAGCTCGGGCCTCGGTCTGTGGCAACAGCCGGGTACCCGTCGGGCATTCCCTCAAACACCTCAGCCGTCCTCACGATCGGGTGACTCGGTCCGGAAGAAGTTGCTCTGCCGGCCGTCACGCATCTGCTCCTGATAGATCAGGTTGAGCCGGCGCAGATCAAACGTGTGAAACCACTCATCCCAGGGGATCTCACGAATCCGGCTGCTTTCCCGGTAGCCGGGGATGTTGAAGGTCAACACTCCGGCCCGACCGTCCCGCTCAGTGCCCGCGATGGTCGCCGGCTTCGCGCCACGCTCCCGCGCCCAACGTTGGATCACCTCGTGATTCGCGGTGATCAGGCTCCGTCCCGGCCGCTCCGGCCGGTCCGCCGTCGACGAGATCACCTGCGAGCTGCGGACCGACCGTCCGCTGCCCCGTCCGGTCCGGATCCCACCGGCCGTCGTGCCACCAGCCGCCGGCCGGCTCGCCGTGGCCCGCTTGGTGGGAGCCGCCCGCTTCGCCGTGGCCCGCTTGGCGGGAGCCGCCCGCTTCGCCGGCGCCGCCTTCGCCGTGGCCCGCGTGGCAGCCGGTCGCGACGGCGCCTTCTTCGCGGGCGCCTTTCGCGCTGGCGCGGCACGCGCGGTCGTCGACGTCCTGCGAGCGGCGGTCGACCTGGCCGCTGTCGTCTTCTTCGCCGCGGCCGTCTTACGGGCCGCCGTCGATGTCCGTGCGGTGGTCGTCCGCTTCGCAGCGGTCGACCTGCTCGCGGCGGTGGTGCGCTTGGCAGGGGTGGTCCGCTTCGCCGCTGTCGTCTTCTTCGCCGCTGTCGTCTTCTTCGCGGCGGCCCGCTTCGCGGGAGCGCTCTTGTTCGCGGGCGCAGCCTTTGCGCGACTCGGTGCCGCCCTCGACGCCGACTTCTTCGTCGCGGCGGCCCGACCGGCCGACGCCCTGGTGCCGGCGGCCCGACCAGCCGGTCCGGTACTGCGCCGGCCCGCCCCACCGGCGTCCGAACGCATCGAACGCACCAACTGTTTCACCAGGTCAGGCTTGCGCATCGCGGAGATCCCAGAGACCCCGCGTTTGCGCAACTGCCCGCGGATGTCGTCCACCCGCATCCGGGAGATCTCCGACTCGGAGATCCCGGGTGTCGCCGGGCTCTGGTTGCCGGCCTGCCGTCTGGTCCTGGTCGCAGTCCCGCCGCGACCTGAGCTGTTCCGCTGAGCCATGGGATGCTCCGCTCCTCGACACTCCGTCCTCGGCGCGCGGGGGTCCCTCTGCCGCACCGCGCGGTGCGGCATACCCAGCAAGGGCAGTCCGAACCCTCCGTTCGTCGCCGCCCGCTGTGACGGTAGGGATTGAGCCGGGCGCACCCGTACCCCACACATCCTTTGCTCTGCTTACACCCAGGCAACGCTCGGAGCCCGTAAGTGTTGCGTCGGTTGAAGCAGAGCAAAGGAGGCGTCCCACCACCTCGGCCCGGAAGCCCGCCTGATAAACCCCGCAGTCGGGGCGCAGGCCCCCGCGCGTGGAGCCGCCGAGAACGCCAGTTGTCAGGCGGGGCCGGGGCCGGACGGCTCGAAGAGGTGGGCGAAAGCGGCCAGGTTCGCGGTCGACTCGCCGCGCTTGACGCGCCACTCGTACTCGCGCCGGATCGAGCTGCCGAAGCCGATCTCCAGCATGGTGTCGAAGGACTCGTCGGAGTAGGTAAGCACCGAACCGAGCAGCCGGTCCAGCTCGTCGGCGTCCACACCGGCCGGGTTGACCCGCCCGGTCAGGTACACGTCACCGACCGCGTCGGTGGAGAAGGAGACCCCGTACATCCGGGCGTTGCGCTGCAGCAGCCAGGCCCACAGCTCCTCGCGCCGCTCGTCGGGCTGGCGCATGACGAACGCCTCGATCCGCAGCGCGTGCTCACCGACGATCAGGTTGCAGATCGTCTTGAGCTTGTGGGTGCCCGGCAGGGTGATCGCGTACGAGCCGGGGCCGGTCGACTCCCAGGCCAGGTCACGTTCGGCACACACCGACTCGATCAGGGTCGCAAGATCGCTCTTCGGGCTCACCGGACCCACTCTACGACCGCCCCGGCCCACGCACCGGATGACGACCGGCCCGCGGTCACCCACCAGCACGATCGGCGCGCGGTCAGCACCGGCACGATCGGCGCGGGGTCACCACCGGCACGACCTGTCCCCGGTCACCAGGAGCAGGAGAGGGCGGGGCCTCCGGCCAGGTCGGCGGCGAGGCGGGCCCGGCGCGCGGCGATCGCCTCGCCGTAGACGTCGAGCAGGCCCGTGACGGTGCGGTCCCAGGAGAAGTGTCGGGCGTGCTGCGCGGCGCCGCGGGACAGCCTGGCCCGCAGGGCCCGGTCCGGCAGCAGGCGGCCCAGGGCGCGGGCCCAGTCCACCGGGTCGTGCCCGTCGATGAGCACCCCACTGGCCTGGTCCCGAACGGCGGTGACCAGACCACCGACGGCGGCGGCCAGCACCGGCGTACCGCAGGCCTGCGCCTCCAGGGCGACGAGCCCGAAGGATTCGTTGTGCGACGGCACCGCGACCAGATCGGCGGCCCGGTACAGGGCCGGCAGGTCGTCGCCGGTACGCGGCGGCAGGAAACGGACCCGGTCGGCGACGCCGAGCGTCGCGGCCAGCTCGATCAGGGCGGTCGGCCGGTCCAGTCCGCTGCCGCTGGGCCCGCCGCAGATCACCACGGTCACCTCGTCGGCCAGGGCCGGATCACGCTCGCGCAGGGCGGCGATCGCGCGGATGAGCACGTCCGGCGCCTTGAGTGGTTGGATCCGACCGACGAAGGCCACCACGTACCCGTCGACCGGCAGCCCCAGCCGGCGGCGGGCGGCGCGGGCGGCCATGAACCGGTCGCCCGGCGCGGGCCGGAACCGGGCCAGGTCGACGCCCGGCTGCACGACGGAGACCTGGTCGGGGGCGGCGTCGTACCGCTCGACGAGGTCGCGGGCCTCCACCCGGGTGTTGGCGACCAGCTGGTCGGCCTCGGCGACGACCTGCTCCTCGCCGATCACCCGAGCCTTCGGTTCCGGCCGGTCGTCGGCGGCGAGTTGGGCGTTCTTGACCTTCGCCAGGGTGTGCGCGGTGTGCACCAGCGGCACTCCCCAGCGCTCCTTGGCCAGCCAGCCGACCTGCCCCGACAGCCAGTAGTGGGAGTGGATCAGGTCGTAGTGCCCGGGTGGGCGGGACGCCTCGGCGCGCAGCACCCCGGCGGTGAAGGCGCAGAGCTGGCCGGGCAACTCCTCCTTGGTCAGCCCTTCGAGCGGACCGGAGGTGATGTGCCGGACCTGCACGCCGGGGGCCATCTCGACCACCGGGGGGAGGTCACCCGAGGTGGCCCGGGTGAAGATCTCCACCTCGACGTCGGCCTCGGCGAGCCGCCGGGCGACCTCCAGGATGTAGACGTTCATCCCGCCGGCGTCGCCGGTGCCCGGCTGGTGCAGCGGGGAGGTGTGCACCGACAGGGTGGCGATGCGGCGGGGCCGGGGCCACGGTCGGGCACCTCGCTGACGACCGACACCGGTGTGCAGTTCCGCCACGTCCGCTCCTTCAGTCACGGTTAATGCCGTCTCGCACGACCGGCGCTTCTCGGTCAACCTGTACGCCGGATGTCATCTTCCCCATCGGGCTACGGAAATGCGTCGGCGCGGCCGGCCGGGGTGACGGACCTCATCAACCGTCGGCCCGCACGGCGAAGCCCCGCGCCCGATCGCAAGGCCTCGGACGACCGGGGCGACAATGACCGGATGACCTCTGTCGCCATCGTCACCGGAGCGTCCAGCGGGATCGGAGCGGCCACCGCCCGCCGGCTCGCCGCCGAGGGTTTCCACGTGCTCGCCGCCGCCCGCCGCGCCGAACGGCTCGCCGACCTGGTCGCCGAGATCACCGCCGCCGGCGGGCAGGCCACCGCGGTGACCTGCGACGTCACCTCGGACGAGTCGGTGGCCCGGTTGGCCGAGGCCGCCGCCCAGGCGCCCGGGCCGGTCACCCTCCTGGTGAACAACGCCGGCGGAGCACGCGGGCTGGACCCGGTGGAGTCCGGCTCGGTCGCCGACTGGCAGTGGATGTACGACGTGAACGTGCTCGGCACCCTGCGGGTCACCCAGGCGCTGCTGCCGGCGCTGGAGGCGTCCGGTTCCGGCACCATCGTGGTGGTCTCCTCCACCGCCGGCCTGACCGTGTACGAGGGTGGCGGCGGCTACACCGCGGCGAAGCACGCGCAGACCGCCATCGCCGGCACGCTCCGCCTGGAGCTGTGTGGCCGGCCGCTGCGGGTCATCGAGATCGACCCGGGAATGGTGAAGACCGACGAGTTCGGGCTGGTCCGCTTCGAGGGCGACGCCGAGCGGGCGGCCGCCGTCTACGCCGGGGTGCCGGGGCCGCTGGTCGCCGAGGACGTCGCCGACTGCATCGCCTGGTGCGCCACCCGCCCGGAGCACGTCAACATCGACCGGCTGGTGGTCCGGCCACGGGCGCAGGCGGCGCAGCACAAGGTGCACCGGGTCTCCTGAGTCGGGGACAGGACCGATGAGCGGGGCTCCACGACGCCGACCGCTCGGCGTGGTCACCCGGGGCACCACCAACCCGAACCGGCTGCGCCGGGTGGACAACTGGATCGTCGCGACCTGCGCCGACCGGCTGCGGGCGGCGGTCGATCCGCTGGTGGTGGACCTCGGGTACGGCGCCACCCCGGTGACCGCCGTGGAGTTGCGGGCCCGGCTTGCCGCCGGGGTCCGTCGGGACGTACGCCTGGTCGGGCTGGAGATCGACCCGGCGCGGGTGGCCGCCGCGACGCCGGCCGCCGACCCGCCCGGCCTGACCTTCGCCCGGGGTGGCTTCGAGTTGGCCGGGCTCCGGCCGGTGCTGGTCCGCGCGTTCAACGTCCTGCGCCAGTACGACGAACGCGAGGTGCCCGACGCCTGGCGCACGATGACCGCCGCGCTCGCTCCGGGTGGGGCGCTCGTCGAGGGCACCTGCGACGAGCTGGGCCGGCTGGCGAGCTGGCTGCTGGTCGACGCGGACGGCCCGCGGACGCTGACCCTGGCCGCGAAGCTCACCACGCTGGGCAGTCCCGCCGAGTTGGCCGAGCGGCTGCCCAAGGCGCTGATCCACCGCAACGTCCCGGGTGAGGCGGTGCACGACCTGATCCGGGCCCTGGACGACGCCTGGCAGGCTGCGGCCCCCTACGCCACCTTCGGTCCACGGCAGCGCTGGCTGAGGGCCGTGGGCAGGCTGCGGGACGACGGCTGGCCCGTGCGTGACGGCCCGCACCGCTGGCGGCACGGCGAGCTGACCCTCTCCTGGCCCCTCCCCTGAGCGGGGTGGGGTCAGAGGGCGCAGTTGATCAGGACCGGCTCGGGGTGCAGGGTCACCCCGAGGCGGGCGTGCACGGTGTCACGGATGGTGCCGGCGAGGGTGAGCAGGTCGCTGGTGCTGGCCGTGCCGCTGCGATTGGTGAGGGCGAGGGTGTGCTTGCTGGAGATGGCCACGCCGTCCGGGCCGGGGTGGCCCTTGGTGAAGCCGGCCTTGTCGATCAGCCAGGCCGCGCTCACCTTGACCAGGCCGTCCGCCCCGGGCCAGGACGGGGGCTCGCCCAGGTCGGCGGCACGCTCCCGGAGCAGCTCGTACGTCGCCCGGTCGAGCACCGGGTTGGTGAAGAAGGAGCCGACCGAGCGGGTGTCGGGATCGGCGGCGTCGAGCACCATGCCCTTGCCGGCGCGCAGCCGCAGCACCGTCGCCCGCGCGTCGGCCAGCGGCACCCGCTCGCCCACCTCGACCCCGAGCGCCCGGGCCAGCTCGGCGTAGCGCACCGGGCCGGACAGCGGCGAGCGGGTGAGCCGGAAGTCGACCGAGAGCACCACCCAGCGGTCCTGGTACTTGAAGATGCTGCCCCGGTACGCGAACCCGCACTCTGCCGCGGGGACGATCCGACGGGTGCCGTCGAGCCGGTCGTACACCTCGACGCCGGTGATCGTCTCGGCGACCTCCTGGCCGTACGCGCCGACGTTCTGGATCGGGGTGGCGCCGGTCGAGCCGGGGATGCCGGAGAGGCACTCCAGGCCGGCCCAGCCGTTGCCGATCGTCGCGGCGACCAGGTCGTCCCACGGCTCGCCGGCCTCGACACGTACGGTGACCGACTCGGCGTCCTCGGTGAGGACCCGCAGGCCACGGGAGCGCACCAGCACGACCGTGCCGGGGAAGCCGGCGTCGCCGATCACCACGTTGCTGCCGCCGGCCAGAACCAGGATCGGCTCGTCCGTGACCTGGACCGCCCGGATGATCTCGTCGGCGCTGGTCGCGGCCACGATCCGCCTGGCCGGCCCGCCCATCCGTAGCGTGGTGTAACCGGCCAGTGGACCCGGGATGGCACGATCGGCTTCGGTTGTCGGCTGGGCGTAGGCGTCTGACACGTCTTTCACCTTAGGCTGATGGGCAGCCGTGGCACCTACTGGTGGCCCGGCACCCCCGGGAGGATGGCGATGAGCAGACTGCAGGGCAGCAAGGACTTCTGGATTGGGGCGCTGCGGGCCGAGGGCCCGGCGTTCGCCGCGGCGGTCGCCGAGGCGCCGCCGGAGACACCCGTGCTGTCCTGTCCGGGCTGGACAGTCAATGATCTCACCCTGCACCTCGCGGGCATCTACCACTGGGTTTATTCGTTCGCCGGGTCGGGGCAGACGGAGGTGCCGGCCCGCCGGGACGCGTCCGTGGCACCCTCGGGCCTGAGCGCGCTCCAGCTCTGGCAGCAGGGGTACGACCAGCTGATGACCCTCTTCGACGGGCTCGACCCGGAGGCGCCGGCGTGGAACTGGGCGCCGCAGCCGAAGAAGGCCGGCTTCTGGCCGCGCCGGATGGCACACGAGACGGCGGTGCACCGCTGGGACGCCCAGCTCGCCATCGCCGCCGGTGAGCCGGTCGAGGCCAAGCTCGCCGCCGACGGGGTGAGCGAGGTGCTGGACACCTGGTTGCCGGCCGGCCGGCGGCAGGTCAAGGGCGACTGGCACGGGGTGGTGCAGCTCGCGGCGACGGACGCGGATCAGGAGTGGTATCTGCGGCTGCGCGGCGAGGGGGTGGCGCTGCTCGACACGGCGACCATCTTCGACCACGACGATCACCACGCCCGCGCGCAGGTCAGCGGCACCGCGAGCGATCTGCTGCTGGCGCTCTGGGGGCGGGTGAGCTTCGAGACCCTCGACGTCACCGGCGACCGCGCGCTGCTGGACGGGCTGCGTACCGGCTGATCTGACACCGGGCGCGGCCCGGCCGACGTGACGAGGGCGTCACCCCCGTCGGGGTGACGCCCTCGTCGTGCGTCCGGTGCTGCCCGCGCAGATTCGAGAGAGCGCTCTCTTGACACTGCCCGGGGAACCCACCACCCTGACGTGAGAGCGCTCTCTTGGCCTTCTTCCACCACCTGACCACCTTGAGAGAGGTCCATATCCGATGGCTGTCTTTCCGCGCCGCCGCCTCGCCGCGGTGGCCCTCGCCGCCACGACCGCCCTGCTCGTCACCGCCGGCTGCGGCGGCGGTGACGACGCCGAGGCGGACGGGCCGATCACGCTGACCGTCGACGTCTTCGGCCAGTTCGGCTACGACCAGCTCTACCAGGAGTACATGGCCGCGCACCCCGGCGTGAAGATCGTCGAGCGGGGCACCGGCAGCAACCTCGACGAGTACTCGCCGAAGCTGACCCAGTGGCTCGCCGCCGGCCGGGGCGCCGGCGACATCGTGGCCATCGAGGAGGGCCTGCTGGTCGAGTACAAGGCCAACCCCGGCAACTTCGTCAACCTGCTGGACCACGGCGCCGCCGACCTCAAGGGCAACTTCCTGGAATGGAAGTGGAACGCCGGCCTGACCCCGGACGGCAAGCAGCTCATCGGCCTCGGCACCGACGTCGGCGGCATCGCCATGTGCTACCGCAAGGACCTCTTCGAAAAGGCGGGCCTGCCCACCGAACGGGACGCGGTGTCGAAGCTCTGGCCGACCTGGCAGGACTACATCGCCACCGGTGAGAAGTTCGTCGCGGCCAAGACCGGGGCGTCCTTCCTCGACGCGGCCACCAACACGTTCAACACGATCCTGCTGCAGACCGCCGGCAACACCACCGGCTACAGCTACTACGACACCAACGGCAACGTCGTGGTCGACAGCAACCCGGCGGTACGGCAGGCCTGGGACACCACCATGGACATCATCGACTCGGGCCTCTCCGGCAAGTACGGCTCCTGGTCCGAGGAGTGGGTGTCGGCCTTCAAGCAGTCGAAGTTCGCCACCATCGCCTGCCCCGCCTGGATGACCGGTGTCATCGAGCAGAACTCCGGCCCGGCTGCCAAGGGCAAGTGGGACATCGCCCGGGTGCCCGGCAACGGCGGCAACTGGGGCGGGTCGCACCTCGCCGTGCCGAAGCAGAGCAAGCACCAGGCCGAGGCCATCGAGCTGGCGAAGTTCCTGACCAGCGCCAAGGGCCAGATCGGCGCGTTCAAGGCCAAGGGTCCGCTGCCCTCCTCGCCGCAGGCGCTCGACGACCCGGCGATCGCCGGCTCGACCAACGCGTACTTCTCCGGGGCGCCCGTCGGAGCGATCTTCGGCACCGGCGCGAAGAGCCTGAAGCCGGTCTACATGGGCCCCAAGAACCAGGCCGTCCGCACGGAGGTGGAGAACGCCGTACGGACCGTGGAGCTGGGCCAGCGCAGCCCCACGCAGGGCTGGACGGACGCGGTGACCAACGCGAAGAAGGCCGCCGCCAAGTAGCCCGAGCCAGCGTGCGGGCGGGCTCCGGGACCCGGGGTCCCGCCCGCACGACGGAAAGGAGTCCCCGGGCATGACCGTCCAGCTCGACGCCCGACCGCCGGTCGCACCGGCAACCGGGCACCAACGCCGATCGTCGGGTCGGCTCAGCCGGCTCGACACCCGCTTCTCGCCGTACCTCTTCATCGCCCCGTTCTTCCTGATCTTCGGAGTCTTCGGGGCGTATCCGCTGGCGTACACCTTCTGGGTCTCGCTGCACGACTGGGACCTGCTCGGCACCGACCACCCGTTCGTCGGCGCGGAGAACTACACCCGGCTGCTCGCCGACGCCGACTTCTGGCACGCGCTGGTCAACACGATGGGCATCTTCGTCATCTCCACGGTGCCGCAGCTGCTCGCCGCGCTCTGGCTGGCCAACCTCCTGAATCGAGGGCTGCGGGCGCGTACGGGCTGGCGGATGGCGGTGCTCGTCCCCAACGTCACCTCCACCGCCGCCGTGGCGATCGTCTTCGGGGTGCTCTTCGGCCGCGAGTTCGGCATGATCAACTGGCTGCTCGACCTGGTCGGGATGGACGCGATCGAGTGGAAGTCCAACCGGGTCGCCTCCTGGGTGGCCATCTCCGCCATGGTCGACTGGCGGTGGACCGGCTACAACGCGCTGATCCTGCTGGCCGCGATGCAGGCCATCCCCCGCGACCTGTACGAGGCGGCGGCGATCGACGGCGCCAACCGGGCCCGGCAGTTCTGGTCGGTCACCGTGCCGCTGCTCAAACCGACGATCATCTTCTGCACGATCATCGCCACCATCGGCGGCCTGCAACTCTTCACCGAGCCCCGGATGTTCAACTCCGGCACCAACCCGATCCGGGGCGGACCGCTGCGCGAGTCGCAGACCCTGACCATGTACATGTTCGAGAACGCCTTCGCGCCGCACTACAACTTCGGTTACGGCTCGGCGGTGGCGTGGCTCCTCTTCGCGCTCATCGCGATCGTCGCGGCGGTCAACGTGCTGATCCTGCGCCGACTCGGCGGCGGGGCCGGCCCTCGCAAAGGAGCAACCCGATGAGCCGCCTCTGGCGGGCGAGCCCGCTCACCTACCTGGCCCTGATGTTCGCCGCCGTTCTGTCGATCTTCCCGATCTGGTGGATGTTCGTCGTCGCCAGTCGCAGCAACGACGCGATGGGCCAACTGCCACCCCCGGTCACACCGGGCGGCAACCTGGGCGCGAACATCGCCCGCCTGTTCGACAACACCGACGCGTACTTCCTCACCGGTCTGATCAACTCGGTGATCGTGGCCACCACGGTGACCGTCTCGGTGGTGTTCTTCTCCAGCCTGGCCGGGTTCGCCTTCGCGAAGCTGCGCTTCCGGGGGCGCAACGCGCTGCTGTTGGTGATCATCGCGACGATGATGGTGCCGACGCAGCTCGGCGTGATCCCGCTCTATCTGCTCATGACCAAGTTGCAGTGGAACGACCGGCTGCCCGCGGTGATCGTCCCGGTGCTGGTCACCGGCTTCGGGGTGTTCATGATGCGGCAGTACGCCGGCCAGGCCATCAGCGACGAGCTCATCGAGGCCGCCCGGATGGACGGCTGCGGCACCCCGCGGATCTGGTGGCACGTGGTGCTGCCGGCGCTGCGCCCGGCCGCCGCCGTGCTCGGCCTGCTCACGTTCATGACCACGTGGAACGACTTCCTGTGGCCGTACGCTGTGCTGAACGACCCGGCGAACCCGACCGTTCAGCTCTCCCTGCGAGCGCTGTCCGACGGGTATTACCAGGACATGTCGCAGGTGTTCACCGGGACGGCCATCGCGACGCTCCCCCTGCTGCTGGTCTTCGTGCTGTTCGGCCGCCAGATCATCGGCGGGATCATGGAAGGTGCGGTCAAGGCGTGAATGAACTCCGGTTTCCCGAGCACTTCCTCTGGGGTGCGGCCACCGCCGCGTACCAGATCGAGGGCGCGGCCCGCGACGATGGTCGCGGCCCGTCCATCTGGGACACCTTCTGCCGTACGCCAGGCAAGGTGTACCAGGGCCACACCGGCGACGTCGCCTGCGACCACTACCACCGGTACGCCGACGACGTGGCGCTGATGGCCGAGCTGGGCCTGCGGGCGTACCGGTTCTCGGTCGCCTGGCCCCGGATCCAGCCCGACGGCAGCGGCCCGGTCAACCCGCGCGGGCTGGACTTCTACGACCGGCTCACCGACACCCTGCTCGCCCGGGGCATCGATCCGATCGTCACCCTCTACCACTGGGACCTGCCGCAGAGCCTGGAAGACCGGGGCGGCTGGACCAACCGGGACACCGCCGAGCACTTCGCCACGTACGCCACCGCCGTGTACGCCCGCCTCGGCGACCGGATCGACGTCTGGACCACGCTCAACGAGCCGTGGTGCTCGGCCTACCTCGGTTACGGCAACGGGGTGCACGCGCCGGGCGAGCAGGACGGCGCGGCGGCCTTCACCGCCGTACACCATCTGCTGCTCGGGCACGGCCTGGCGGCGCGGGCGCTGCGGGCGGCCGGCGCGCGCAGCGTCGGCATCACCGTCAACCCGGCCGATGTACGGCCGGCGGACCCGCAGAGCGCGGCCGACGCCGCCGCCGTCCGCCTGGTCGACGGCCTGCACAACCGGATCTTCCTCGACCCGCTGCTGGCCGGGGGCTATCCCGACGACGTACGCGAGCACGTGGCCCGCATCGTCGAGCCGACGTTCATCCGCGACGGCGACGAGAAGCTGATCGCCGCCCCGATCGACCTGCTCGGCATCAACTACTACGCGCCCACCTACGTCGCCGGCCGCCCCGACGGCGACGGCGACGGCGCCTACCCGGGCACCGAGGGCGCGGTGCACTTCCTGCCGCCGGCCGGGCCGCTCACCGACATGGGCTGGATGATCGAGCCGTCCGGGCTGACCCGGTTGTTGGAGCGGATCGCCACCGACTACCCGGGTGTGCCGCTGCTGATCACCGAGAACGGCGCGGCGTTCCCCGACAAGGCGGGCACCGACTCGCCGGCCGGGCCGGGACAGGTGATCGACAACGACCGGATCGCCTACCTCGACGGGCACCTGCGGGCGGCGCACGAGGCGATCTCCCGGGGCGTGGATCTGCGCGGGTATCTCGTATGGTCATTCCTGGACAACTTCGAGTGGTCGGAGGGTTACCGCAAGCGGTTCGGGATCGTGCACGTCGACTACCTGACCCAGCGGCGCACACCGAAGGCCAGCGCCCGGTGGTACCAGGAGGTGATCTCCCGGAACGGGCTGTGACGAGCGGGGGGAGAGTCGCGATGACCACTGCGCAGCGGCCGACGCTCGAGGCGGTGGCGGCACGGGCCGGGGTGTCCCGGGCCACCGTCTCCCGGGTCGTCAACGGCTCCACCACCGTCGCCGAACCCATCCGGGAGGCCGTCAACCGGGCGGTCGCCGAGCTGGGGTACGTGCCCAACCTGGCCGCCCGCAGCCTGGTCACCCAGCGGACCGACTCGATCGCCCTGGTCATGCCGGAGGCGGCCACCCGGGTCTTCTCCGACGACCAGGTCTTCCCCGGCATCATCCGGGGCGTCAGTCAGGAGTTGGAGGCCGCCGACAAGCAACTGGTCCTGATGCTGGCCGGCTCACCGGCCGGGCACCAGCGGGTCGAGCGGTACACCACCGGTCGCCACGTCGACGGAGTGCTCTTCGCCTCGCTGCACGGCGCCGATCCGCTGCCCGGCACGCTGGCCCGGCTCGGCATCCCCGTGGTGGTCAGCGGCCGGCCGCTCGGCGACGTACCCGTGCCGTACGTCGACGTGGACCACGTCGGCGGGGTCACCGCCGCCGTCCGACACATGATCGACGGTGGTCGTCGGCGGATCGCCACCATCGCCGGCCCGCAGGACATGGTCGCCGGGATCGAACGGCTGATCGGCTACCGGGAGACGGTCGCCGCCGCCGGGCTGCCCGAGCTGATCGCCGTCGGCGACTTCACCCGGGAGTCCGGTGCGGCGGCGATGGACCGCCTGCTCGCCGACCATCCCGACCTGGACGGGGTGTTCGCCGCCTCCGACCTGATGGCACACGCCGCCCTGCGCACGCTGCGCGCGGCCGGCCGGCGGGTGCCGGAGGACGTCGCGGTGATCGGCTTCGACGACATCGAAACCGCCGCCTACACCGAGCCGCCGCTGACGACCGTCCGGCAACCGATCGTGGAACTCGGCCGACGGATGACCCGGCAACTGCTCCGGCTGGCGGCCGGCGAAGCGATCGAACCGGCCGTCATGCTCGATACCGAGCTGATCATCCGCGCGTCGGCCTGACCCGTCTCGCTCTCAAGATCCGCTTTCAAGATCCGCACAACTTCGGTGTTGTTGCTGCTTCCCGGCGTCGGGAGGCAGCAACAACCCTGAAGTTGCTGCCCGGCGCGTTAATGCGTCGCCACCGTGCGCGATCGTCGTTAGCCTCGCCGGCATGCCGGATCCTGTCGCGTTGCTGCACGTGCCCGCTCTCTCCGACGTCGCCGAGTACGCGTACGCGGCCACCGTCGAGCCGCCCGCCCGCCTGGTGTTCACCGCCGGGGCGTGCCCGCTGGACGCCGAGGGCCGCACCGTCGCGCCGGGTGACCATGCCGCGCAGGCCCGGCAGGTGCTGGCGAACATGGAGACCGCCCTCGGCGCGGCCGACGCGCGGCTCACCGACGTCGTCAAGACCACCGTGTACGTGGCATCGTCGCGGCAGGCCGACCTGGTGACCGTCTGGGAGGTGGTCCGGGACTTCTTCGGCGACCACGATCCGCCCAGCACCCTGCTGGGTGTGGCCGTGCTCGGCTACACCGACCAGCTCGTCGAGGTCGAGGCCGTCGCCGCCGTACGGACGGGGGCCTGAGATGCGCATCCGTGTGGCGCAGCCCGACGACGCCCCGGGCGTGGTGGCCCTGCGGGCGAACGTCCACCCGTACCTGGTGCGTGGGGTCGAGTCGACCCGCAAGATGATCGCCGAACCACCGCCGATCGACGGCTGGACCGCGTTCGTGGCCGAGGTCGACGGCCAGGTGGTCGGCTGGACGTCCGCCGAGCCCAACACCTCGACATCGGTGCAGGGTTTCGGCGACGTCAGCATGCTGCACGTGCACCCCGAGCACCGCCGCAGGGGAATCGGGACGGCGCTGTTGACCGCCGCGACCGACCACCTCCGCCCTCTCGGGGTCCGCCGCGTACGCACCATGGCCGCAGCGGACTCGCTGCCCTTCGCCCGCCGGCACGGTTTCACGCCCAGCCGCGAGGTGCGCTACTCGGCGCTGGACCTGACCCCGCCGCCCGCGCTGCCCGAGCCGCCTCCGGGTGTACGACTGCGGCCGATCGCCGAGCTGGACCCGCACCTGCTCTACGAGGCGAACGTCGCCGCAGCCGTCGACGAACCCGGTGACGTACCCGTCGACGCGGTCACCTTCGAGAGCTGGCAGTACGACGTGTGGGACAACCTCGGACTGGACAAGACCGCCAGCACCGCCGCCGAGGTCGACGGCGAGGTGGCCGCGTTCAGCCTGGTCAAGCGGGACGGGGAGCGGATGTGGTCGGACTACACCTGTTCCGTCCCGACGTACCGGGGTCGAGGGCTCGCCCGACTGGCCAAGACGGCGGCGCTGCACCGGGCCGCCGAAGCCGGCGTACGGGTCGCGTACACCTCGAACGACGAGTCCAACGCGCCGATGCTGGCGATCAACGCCCGGCTGGGCTACCGACCGGTGGCGACCCTGTGGGCCTGCCTGGCCGACCTGACCTGATCAGTCAGCTCGGTTGTCGCTGCGCGGGCGCGTCCACTCCAGGAACCGCGCGACGTACACCGCGGGGTCCGGGCGCAAGCCGAGCTTCAGCGCGTCGGCGAACGCCTCCCACGCGAGCGTGGTCAACATGAGCAGCATCCCGACCCGGTCGCCATGCCAGCGGGACAGCAGCGACAACCGCGCGGCTGAACACGGCCAGTGGACACCGCAGCGGGTACAGCGCCAGTGCGGCAGGCCGGCATGATGCGGGCGCGGTCGCGGGCTCATCCGGCGCGTGTGAGCTTGCGGGCAGGAGCGTTCAGCAGTTGTACGCCTTCGCGGCGCACGTAAAGCTCACGCCGGGCGACCGCGTCACCGCGTGCGCCCAGCTCGTACGCGTCGAGCCACACCCACCCGTCGTACGTGTCCCACTGCAACTCACGGATGACCCGCACGGTGATCGGGCGCAGGAACTGCACGCTCGCGGTGGCCGACAGGCGTAGCAGGTCGCCGGCCCGGAATGTCGGTCCTGGTGCTGCGGGCATGTCTCCCCCTCCGATGGGCTAGGAGGGGCCGCCCCTGAGTGCTCGCCCACGGGACGGCCCCGGGCTGACACCGCCGCCGGGCTACGCCTCCACCAGCAGTGCCGCTCAACTGACACACTGCCCAGAGGAGCTGGACGGCTACACCCCGTAGATATACGTTCAATAGACGTTGGGGACGTCCAGTAGGAGGCGACCATGAATCAGGCACTACGGGCTGCACTGGCGGACTCGGGCGAGACTGTGGAGAGTCTTGCCGAGCAGGTGGGGGTAGACCCGAAGACTGTCGCACGGTGGGTCACGCCGGGCAGAGTTCCCCACCCCCGCCATCGAGCGGCTGCGGCGAGCGCCCTGGGGCTTGAAGTGCGGGACATTTGGCCGGACGTTTTGAAGCGCCGTGAGCCGGCGTGGCTGCGGCCGTGGGTCGAGACAGAGCTCCAGGCGACCGCCCTCCGCGCGTTTCAGGTTTCTGTGATTCCCGGTCTGCTACAGACACCGGAGTACGCGTCGCTAGTCCTCAGTAGCGGGTTGTTGGACGCGGACGAGGTTGCGGATTACGTCGAAACGCGACTCCGCCGACAGGCGGCGGTCCTTAACCGGCGTAAGCCCCCGCTCTTCATCGCGGTCATCGACGAATGCGCGTTGCGCCGCGGGGAGCCGGACATCATGCATCCCCAGCTAGACCACCTGATCGAAATGGCGCAGCGGCCTAACACCTTCCTTCATGTGTTACCGCTTGACGCGGGCATGCACGCCGGGCAGGCCGGACCGTTCGTCATTGCTACCACCGAGGATGGCGACGTGGGATACCTGGACGACCAGGCAGCCGGCCGACTGACCAACGAGACAGCCCCGCTCTGGGCCATCTGGGATACGCTGCGATCAGTGGCTCTTCCACGCCGCCACACCATCGACTTCTTGAAGGCACGAACATGGCTGACCTGACCGGCGCCGAATGGCGTACCAGCACCCGAAGCAGCTCTAACGGCGGCGACTGCGTCGAGGTCGCGGACAACCTGCCGGGCGTCGTCGCGGTCCGCGACTCGAAGGATCGCGATGGCGGCACGCTCCGGTTCGACCGTCACACCTGGCGGGGCTTCGTCGACATGGTGAAGACCGCCGCCCTCTGAGCAGCCGCATCAACAAGACCCTCGGGTAGACCGGGGGTCTTTCGGTATGCCCACTGCCGGCGATGGCGCAGCGATACGACGAGATCTTGGACAGTTTCCGTTAGCTGCTAACGGAAACTGTCCAAGATCTGCGGCCGGACCCGCGGGGCCGGCGGGTCCCCGGGGCCGGCCGGGACCGACGGGCCGGCCGGGACCGGCGGGCGCGGCAGCGCCGCGCGAGCGCGTCGCACTTCGAATCCTTGATCACTTGATGGTGACCAGTTCGAACCCGCTTCTGACAACTGGTCAGCATCACGTGATCAAGGAGGGAGCGCGCGCCCTACGCGACGTCGAAGACTTCGCGTGCCGTCGCGTACGTATCCGCGCCGAAGAGCACCAGGCGGGCC
Organism: Micromonospora sp. NPDC005237; assembly: GCF_040607775.1. NCBI lineage: Bacteria > Bacillati > Actinomycetota > Actinomycetes > Micromonosporales > Micromonosporaceae > Micromonospora > Micromonospora sp. NPDC005237. Next base: position 189,350 of record NZ_JBEXHJ010000004.1, read on the forward strand.
TCGGTGACGGTGGCCGGAGTGGCCGACCGCAGCACCGACAGCGCCTGGCGGACCGCGTCGTCGACCGGCCACCCGTAGATGCCGGCGGAGACCAGCGGAAACGCGACCGTCGTCGCGCCCAACTCGTCTGCCACGCGCAGGCTGTTGGCGTAACAGTCGCGCAGCAGCGCCGAGCGGTCCTCGGTGGACGACCAGACCGGGCCGACGGTGTGGATCACCCAACGGGCGGGCAGCTCGCCGGCGGTGGTTGCCACCGCCTGGCCGGTGGGCAGGCCCTTGCCGTACCGGGACGCCCGCAGCGCCCGGCACTCGGCCAGGATGGCTGGCCCGCCGCGTCGGTGGATGGCACCGTCGACTCCGCCGCCGCCGAGCAGGGACGAGTTCGCGGCGTTGACGACGGCATCCACCCGCTGGGCGGTGATGTCCCCCTCGACCAGGGTGATCTCCATGTCAGCTCTCCTCGATCGACTGGCCCAACGAGCGGCGGGCCAGCAGGGTGGCACCGGCGACCGCGGCCGGCATGACCAGCACCGCGCCGAGCGGAATGAGGAAGCAGAGGAAGACCGCCACCCCGAAGCCGAGCGCCATGGGCCGGTCCGCCTTGAGGATCGTCCGGCGTTGCGGCAGCCGCATACCGCGTCGGTAGAACGGTGCTCCGACCAGCTCGACGGCGAGGAACCAACCACCCACCGCCGCCCCGATCACCGGGACGACCGTCTGACCGACCACCGGGATGAAACCGGCGAGAAAGAGCGGGATGCCGACCAGCGCCGTGAGGGCCACCAGGCGTACCGAGTCGGCGAGGCTGCGGCGCAGTGACGACCAGAACGGCACGTCCACGGCGTCCGGGGTGCCGCCGAGCCGTTCCTCGACCCGCTCGGAGATCTTCTCGTAGAACGGATCGCCGATGACCAGGGTGACCGCGGTGAAGGCGAGGACACCGAGCAGGCCACCGAGCCCCAGGAAGGCCAGCCCGGCGATCACCCGGACCAGGCTGCGGGTGGTGCTCGACCAGTCGTCGGCGAACGGCGTGACCAGCGCGGCCAGGTCGTCCACGAAGTACACCAGGGTGACGAGCGCGGCCACGAAGAGGGCACCGGAGATCAGCGCCGGCACGATGCCGAGCAGCATCAGCTTCGGGCTGCGGACGTAGAGGCCCAGCCCGCGCAGGAGCAGCCTGACCCCGAGGAAGAAGCGTCCGACGGCCCCGGTCACCGGGCTGGCGATTTTGCTGGCGTCCACGATCGAGCAGCCTAACCAGCCGTGCTCGAATCCGCCGGGCAGCGCGCCCCGGCGGCGAGCGGCACCGGGCAGGATGGGCGGGTGCGCGCGTCCCGACTGATCTCACTGCTGCTGCTGTTGCAGGCGCGCGGGTCGATGACGGCGGGCGAGCTGGCACGGGAGCTGGAGATTTCCGAGCGGACCGTCTACCGGGACGTCCTGGCGCTCTCCGCAGCGGGCGTGCCCGTCTACGCAGACCGGGGTCGGGCCGGCGGTTACCGCCTGCTCGGCGGCTATCGCACCCGGCTAACCGGTTTGACCCGGGACGAGGCGGAGGCGCTCTTCCTCGCTGGGCTACCCGGGCCCGCCGGTGAGATGGGGCTCGCCGACGCGGTCGCGTCCGCCGAGCTGAAGGTGCTCGCCGCGCTGCCACCCGCCCTGCGCGACGCGCCGGCCCGTACCGGGCAGCGGTTCCACCTGGACGTGCCGGGCTGGTTCCGGGAGACGCCGCCGCCACCGTGGCTGGCCGAGCTGGCGCGGGCGGTCTGGAGCGATCGGGTGGTGGATCTGCGCTACCGACGCGGCGAGAAGGAGGTGACCCGCCGGGTCCAGCCGTACGGCCTGGTGCTCAAGAGCGGCGTCTGGTATCTGGTCGGCCGGGTCGGCGAGGATGTCCGCACCTACCGGGTGGACCGCGTGACCGGGGTCGAGGTGGGCGAGGAGCACTTCGAGCGCAACGAGGGCTTCGACCTGGCCGGGCACTGGCGGGAGCAGGCCGGGGAATTCCTGCGGACCATGCTGCGGGCCGAGGTGACCGTCCGGCTCAGCCCCGCCGGCCTGCGTCAGCTCCGACGCCTGGTCGATGCCCCTTACGTGTACGACGAGGTGGTCGCCTCCGTGGGCGAGCCCGACGAGCAGGGCTGGGTGGTGGCCCGGCTGCCCGTCGAGTCGGTCGGCGTCGCGTACGCCCAGTTGCTGGCGCTGGGCCCGGAGGTGGAGGCGCTCGACCCGCCGGAGCTGCGCGCGGAAATGGCGGGCGCGGCACGCCGGGCCGCCGCACGCTACGACGGCCCGACCGTGCCGTGACACCGGTCAGCGGGCCAGCAGGTCAGCGGCCCGCCGGTGACCGGTCAGCGGGTCAGCGGTAGCCGGTGACGTCGGCCGGCTTGCCGGCGCCGACCACCTCGGTGATGTACCGGATGGCCTCCGGCTGGCTGCCGTCGACGTCGGTGAAGCCGTACACCTTCGACAGCGTGCCCGCGTCGACGGACTGGCCGTTCCAGCGGGCCTTCTCCTCGTCGGCGGCGAGCGCTGCCACCGCGCGGCCGACGAAGGCCGGCGTCTCCGAGATGAGGAAGTGCGGGTCGGTGGCGGCCCCGTCGCGCCAGTTCTCCTCGGTGACGCCGAAGTGCTCCAGCATGGCCTCGGAGCGGAGCCAGCCGGGGGTGAGCGCGACCGCCGTGCCACCGTGCGGCTTCAGCTCGTGCGCCTGGGTGAAGGCGAGCCGGTTGACCGAGACCTTGGCCAGGTCGTAGAAGACCGAGAGGCGGTAGTTCTCGTCGTTGTACGCCTTGGTGCCGTCGCCGATCTCCACGACCAGGCCACCGGGCTGACGGATCAGCAGCGGCAGGGCGAATTGGCTGGTGATGATGTGCGTGTCGACGGCCAGCCGCAGGGTGCGGAAACCCGCCTCCAGCGGCTGCTCCCAGACCGGCTTGTCCCAGGTCACCAGGGGGTCGCCGCCCCAGATGTCGTTGACCAGCACGTCGAGTCGGCCCTGCTCGGCGTCGATCCGGGCGACCAGGTCGCGGACCTGTTCGGGCACCAGGTGGTCGACCTGCACGGCGACGCCGGTGCCGCCGGCCGCGGTGACCAGCTCGGCGGTCTCCTCGATGGTCTCCGGCCGGTCCATCTCCGAACGGCCGGCGCGGCTGCTGCGACCGGTGGCGTACACGGTGGCGCCGGCGGCACCCAACTGGACCGCGATCTGTCGACCGGCGCCCCGCGTGGCACCGGCGACGAGCGCGATCTTTCCTGCGAGCGGTTGTGTCATGCCTGCGAGGCTGCCAGCGATACCTGACAGCCGGCGTCCGAATTTGTCAGTCCACCAACCGGACGCGGACCCGGCGGTTGGCCCGACCCTTGCTCTCCACCTTGACCACCTGCACCTTGCCGATCTGGGCGGTGGACGCGACATGGGTGCCGCCGTCGGCCTGCACGTCCAGTCCGACGATGTCGACGATCCGGACCTCCTGCTCGTCCGGCGGGATGAGGTTGGACTGGGTACGGATGATGTCCGGAAGGGCCAGCGCCTCGGTGCGCGGCAGCACCCGGGTGGCGACCGCGCGGTCGGCGGCCACCTCGGCGTTGACCAGCTCCTCGATGCGACTCTTGAAGTCCGGCGGAACCTCGGGGAGGTTGAAGTCCATCCGGGCCTCGCCCGGCTCCATCGAGTTGCCGGTGACGAGCGCGCCGAAGTCGCGGAACACCACACCGCAGAGCACGTGCAGCCCGGAGTGGGTACGCATCAGACGGGTGCGGCGCTCGTCCTCCACCGCGCCGACGACCTCGGTGCCGACCGGCGGCAGCGGGTCACCCTCGGCGGGGATCAGGTACGGGTCGTCGCCCTTGCGGGTGCCGACGATCCGGGTCTGCACGCCCTGCCAGAGCAACACGCCGTGATCCGGCGGTTGGCCGCCGCCGCCCGGGTAGAACGCCGAGCGGTCCAGGACGATGCCCTGCTCCGGGTCGGCGTGCAGGACCGTGCAGGTCCACTCACGCAGGGTCGGGTCGGCGAGATCCAGCCGGTGCGTCCGGCCATGCTGTGTGACGCCCATGACAGGCCACGTTACCCGTTGAGGAAGCCGGAGATCCGCTCCCGCAGGTCGGCGCGTTCCGTCCAGAGCACCCCCGGTCGGTCGTACACGTGCAGGGTGGCCTGGGGCAGCGCGGCGGCGAGCTGCTCGGCGACCTCGACCGGGTGCAGGTCGTCGCCCGCGCAGCCGATCACCAGGGCCGGCGCGGTGACCGCCGCCAGGGCGGTCGCGTCCTGCAGCGGCGCCTGCTCCGGAAGCGTGGCCAGGCCGTCGGCCAGACCGTCGCGGAGCAGCTGGTCGAGCCGCTGCCGCAGGTACGCCCAGCCGGCCGGCGTGTTGCGGACCGCCGCCGGCAGCTCCAGCGCGACGACGTCGGCGACCGCCGACGCCTCGCCGCTCTCGACGGCCTCCAGCAGGGCGGTGATGCGGTCCCGGGCGACCGGACCGCGGGGCTGGTCGAGGACCGCCGGCAGGAAGAACACCAGTTTCTCGAAGCGCTCCGGGCTCTCGGCCAGCAGGCGGCACAGTGCGCCCGCGCCGAGGCTCGCCCCGAACGCCCGGCTGGCGCCGCCCAGATCCGCGATGGCCCGCAGATCGCGGGCCAGGTCGAGGTAGGTCCACGGGCCGGCCGGCGCCTCGGAGCGACCGTGACCCCGGAACTGGAAGAACAGCCGACGACCGGCCACCCCGCTGCCGAACGGGCGTGTGGTGGCGATCCCGTTGCCCAGCCCGTGCGCGAACACGGTGACCGGGTCACCGACGCCGGTGACCAGGCGCTCCAGCTGCACGCCGTGCGGGGTGGCGACCAGCTCCGTCTCCGGCTCCGGCAGAGCCGGCCGGCCGGTACGCGGCCCGCCCGGACCCGGCCCCCAGGTGCGGGGGCCGCTGTCGGGCGGAGGCGGCCAGCGAAAACCTCTCACCAGAACCCTTTGCCGTCACTGAGGTCGCGGAGACCGACCCGGACGTCGAGCAGATAGATCAGCGCGGCGGCGATGCCGATCAGTCCGAAGAGGCTGATCGGACCGCGGCTGAGCAGGATCAGCACGAGGCAGACCGCCAGGATGGCGATCCAGCCACCCTTGGGCAGCGTCCCGATGGCGGAGAAGGCGTCGGAGCGCTGCGTGATGGCATGCACCAACGCGACACCCTGGATGATCAACGCGAAGACGAGCAGGATCAGCTCGATCACGTAACGGACTTCGAACGCGAAGATCGGCGCGGCGGTGGCCATGCCGGCAAGTTTATGTCGGCGACCCCGACTACGTCCGTCAAGGACGCCGTCGGGATCGCCGACAGGACGAACTACTCGGCCGCCGGGCGGGTCCGCTTGGTGGCCCGGGGCAGCTTGGCCGACGGGGTCTCGGCCGGCTTCGCGGCCTTCGCCCGGGCAGCCTTCTTGACGGCGGCCGGCTTGGCCTCGGCGATCTCGGCCACCTCGGCCGGGCTCGGCACCTCGGCCGGGGCCGGGGTCACAGCCGGGGCGGTGGCAGCCGGCGCGGCCGGGGCGGGCGCGGCCTGGGTGGCCTCGATGTCGGCGTTGACCGTCTCGGCGGCCTCCAGCACACCGGCGCCGACGACCCGCTCACCACGGGCCACCAGCGCGCCGTACGCGGCGTACGCCCGCTCCTGCGCGGCCTGGGCACCGGCGATCACCACGGCGGCGTTGCGGGTCGCGGCGGTCCGCAACTTGTCGATGTCGGCGACCTCGCGGAGCTTGGTCAGGTCGGCCGCCTCGCGGAGCTTGGTCAGGTCAGCCGCCTCGCGCAGCTTGGCCAGGTCCAGCTCGGCCTGCGCGCGACCGCGCAGGGTCTCGGCGGTCTCGTTGGCGGTACGCAGCGTCTCGGTGGCCTTCTGGCGCAGCTCGAAACCGGTCAGCACGGCCCGGCCGCCGAGGTCGGCGACGACCCGGGTGCCGTGGAGACCGACGGCCGCGGGCAGCTTGCGCAACTGCTCGAGGGCCAACTCGGCGGCACCGGCGGCGGCGTAGATCGGGGCGGGGATGCGGTTGGTCTTCGGCTCGGTCATGACGTCTCCTCCTCGGCCGCCTCGGCGGCCTTGCGGACCGCCGGTCCGGCGGCCTTCTTCTCGGGGGTGCTGGTGCTGCTCTTCTCGGGGGTGCTGGTGCTGCTGCCCGGGGCGGGGGCGGTGCCCGCCTCGGTGACGGCGACCGACTCGAGCACGGCCTCGGTCGGGGTGCCGCCCGCGGTGGTGGGGCCGGTGGCGGCCAGGTTGGCCACGTCGGCCGGCTCGTCGGCGACGTCGGTCGGGGTGGAGGACCTGGTCACTCCGGTGGTGCCGGCGACGTCCGGGCTTCCGCTGGCCGGGCCCTCGGCGGCCGGACCCTCGGCGGCCGGGCTCTCGGCGGCGGCCTTGGCCTCGGCGAGGCGGGCGTTCTCCCGGCGGAACGTCTCGTAGATCTGGCTGAGCGACTGCTTCTGGGCCATCGTGAGATCGGGGTCCACCGCGATGGCGGCGAGCACGCCGTGGCCCTCCTTGTCGTCGAGCAGCCCGGCCCGCAGGTACATCGCCGGGGTCGAGACCCGTAGCGCGCTGGCCAGTTGCTGGAGCACCTCGGCGCTGGGCTTGCGCAGCCCGCGCTCGATCTGGCTGAGGTACGGGTTGCTGACCCCCGCCTGCTCGGCGAGCTGGCGCAGCGAGATCTTGGCGTTGCGCCGCAGATCGCGGATGAACCCGCCGACGTCGGGAAGGTCCTTGGGTGTGGCCATGGACCCGACGCTAATGCCGCCTGCTAGCTCTTGCAAGCGAAATGCTTGCCAAAGTTAGCAAGGTCTCAGCGTCACGTTTGCGCGCCGCTCGCCGGATCCGTACGGTCCGTTGGTGCACAAGATCACAGTCAACGGAGCACTTCTCGCGTACGACGAGGTCGGCAGCGGTTCGCCCGTCGTGCTGCTGCACGCCGGCATCGCGGACCGGCGGATGTGGCGGGGCGTCGTGCCCGCGCTCGCCGCCCGGCACCGGGTGATCGTCCCGGACCTGCGCGGGTACGGCGACTCCGAGCTGCCCCCGACGCCGTTCGCGCACCACGACGACGTGGCCGGCCTGCTGGACGCCCTCGACCTGCCCCGGGCCGCGCTGGTCGGCTGCTCCTTCGGTGGATCGGTCGCCGTCGACACCGCGCTCGCGCACCCGGACCGGGTGAGCGCGCTCGCCCTCTTCGACACGGCGCTCTCCGGCAACGAGTGGTCCGACGAGGCCAACGACCTCTGGGACGACCTGGTCGGCGAGGTCGACCCGGACGACTTCGTCGCCGGGGCGGCCGGCGAGGTGCGGTTCTGGGTGGTCGGGCCCGGCCGCCAGCCGGCCGACGTCGACCCCGAACTGCTGGCGTTCGCGCAGGAGATGGACCAGCGCGCCCTGGCCGCCGAGCTCGCGCTCGGCGCGGTGGAGGTGGGCGAGCTGACGCCTCCGGCGATCGGCCGCCTCAGCGAGCTGCGGGTGCCCGTCCTGGTCACCGCCGGCGCCGCCGACGTACCGGACATCAGCCGCCTCGCCGACCGGATCGCCGCCGAGGTCCCCGGCGCGGTACGGCTGCCGGATGTGCCGGATGCCGCACACCTGTTGCCGCTGGAGCGTCCGGAGCCCGTCAACGCCGCCCTGCTCGACTTCCTGAGCTGACCGGCGGCGCGCGCAGCCCTGACCGCGCGGCGCGCGCAGCCCTGACCGCCCCTCGGCCAGCGACGCCAAGGGGCCGCCGACAGCCCCGCACCCCCGCCGCCAGCAGACCCGCCGCCAACGACGGGGCTGACGCCACGACGAGCGCTATACCTCAGAGTCAGATTCATGCCTGTGAGGTATAGCGCTCGATCAGGCGTTGGCCGCCGTGCCGGGCAGCCGGATCGCCGACCGGTGGACCGGTGGTGTCACCAGAGCGGGCGGACCGCCCCGACCGGAACGCCACCGCCGAAGAGCGGCACCTCGGCGTACTCGGCCAGCACCGGCGCGTCCACACCGAGCCGGCGCAGCGCGGAGACCAGCACCGGCATCCGGGCCCGGTCGGCTCCATCGTCGATCTTCAGAGCCACCGCGCCGACGCCCGGCAGCCCCACCGCGAACACGCCCTCGGCGCCGACCTTGGCCAGCAGGCCCGGGACACCGCGCATCAGCCGGGTGTCGTCGGCCTGGGTGCCACCGACGATCTCCGGGTGCGCCCGCATCGCGTCGGCCACCGTGCGCGGCGCCGAGCCCGGCTCGGCGCCGACCAGCCGGAGGTACGCCCCGGCCAGGCCGGTCAGCGACACCGCCAGCACCGGGGCACCGCAGCCGTCCACCCCCACCGCCGCCGCCTGCTCGCCGGTGAACTCCTCGATGGCGGCTCGCAACCCCTGCTGCAACGGGTGCTCCGACCGCCAGTAGCCGTCCCGCGGCCACCCGGCGGCCTCGCAGGTCAGCAGCATTCCGCTGTGCTTGCCGGAGCAGTTCATCTGCACCCGGCTCGGCCCGCCCCCGGCCCGCAGCACCGCCTCCCGGGCCGCCGCACCCACCGGCAGGTCGGGCGGGCAGTGCAGCGCCGAGGCGTCCAGCCCGGCCCGGTCGAGGAGCGCGCCGACCCGGGCCAGGTGGAAGTCCTCCCCCGCGTGGCTCGCCGAGACCAACGCCAGGTCGGCCGGATCGGTAAGCGTCAGGCCGGCGCGGAGCATCCCGATCGCCTGCATCGGCTTGCTGGCCGAGCGCGGGAAGATCGGCGCGGTCACGTCCCCGGCGGTCGCCAGCGGCGCCCCGGCGGCGTCCAGCACCACCACCGAGCCGCGGTGCGCGCCCTCCACGAACCCGGACCGGACCACCTCGGCGAGCGGCACGCCGCCCTCGTACGTCTTTCCCACGTGCTGGACGGTACCGAGGGGCCGAGGCTGTCCGTCGGCGGGGTGACCAGGTGGTCCACCGCCCGGGTGACAGGGGCGCGGAAGGTGTCCGGCCTTACAGCCCGAGCAGCGCGCGGGCCTCGGTGGTGGTCAGCGGCGGTCGCTGGGCGAGTTGGGCGAAGCCGACCGCGCGGGCGACCAACTGCATGTTGGACTCGACCGCCCGACCCTTGGCGTACGTCACCGTGTCCTCCATGCCGACCCGCAGGTGCCCGCCGGTGGACAGCGAGGCGAGCATGACCGGGATCGTGCTGCGGCCGATGCCAGTGGCCGAGAAGGTGGTGCCCGCGGGCAGGTCCGCCAGCATCCGGTGGGCGGCGACAAGCGTCTCGGTGGTGCCCGGCATGCCGCCCGGCACCCCCATCACGAAGTCGACGTGCACGTGACCGCCCGCCGGCAGGCCGTACTTGCCGAGCAGCCGCTGCAACGCGGACAGGTGGCCGAGGTCGAAGATCTCGTACTCCGGCACGATGCCGCGCTCCTGCATCCGGGTGTGCAGGTCGACGATGAACTCCCAGCGGTTGAGGAAGACGTCGTCGCCGAAGTTGACCGTGCCCATGGTGCAGGAGGCCATGTCCGGACCCGCGTCGAGCACGGCGAGCCGGGACGCCTCCGGGTCGGTCACCGCGCCGCCGGAGGAGAGCTGCACGATCAGGTCGGTGCTCTCCCGCAGTGCCGCCACCGTCTCGGCCAGCCGGGCCGGGTCGAGGGTCGGCCGCGCCTCGTCGTCGCGGATGTGAACGTGGATCACGGCGGCGCCGAGCGCCTCGCACTCCTTGGCGGTGAGCAGCAGCTCGTCCAGGGTCACCGGCAGCGCCGGCACCTCCGCCTTGGCCGACTCCGCGCCCGTCGGGGCCACCGTGATCAACGTCCCTGTCGTCATGCCGGCGATCCTAGACGCCCCGGTCAGGACGGGTCGATCGCCGCCGCGGTCTCGCCGATCATCAGCGCGGCGTCGTCCGGGACGTTCCGCTTCAGGACGGCGAGAGCGACCTGACCCAGCTCGTGGTGCAGCACGGCGGTGCCCACGAAGCCCACCGCCCGGCCGTCGAGGGTGACCGGCGTACCGGCGGTCGGCGGCTGGTCGGTGGTCACCCCGTCCAGGTGCAGCAGCACCAGGCGGCGCGGCGGCCGACCCATGTTGTGTACGCGGGCCACCGTCTCCTGACCCCGGTAGCAGCCCTTGTCCAGGTGCACCGCCGGGCCGATGAGGTCCACCTCGGCCGGGATGGTCCGGTGATCGGTGTCCACCCCGACCCGGGGCTGCCGGGCGGCGACCCGGATCGCCTCGTACGCCCAGAGGCCGGCGACCGGCACGCCCGCGCCGCGTAGCTCGGCGACCACCTGCTCCATCGCCGAGCGGGGCACCAGCAGGTCCACCCCGAGCAGGCCGCGACGCGCCCACCCGCCGATCGGCAGCGGTCGGACGTCGTACCGGATGCCCGCTCGGGGCGGCACGGCCCCGGCGGCGAACTTCGGACCCGGCACCGGCACCAGGTCCGGCGCGGCCAGCCCGGTCACGCCGAGCGTGCCCAGGGCCTCCGGCGCCGCCGGCCCGACCAGCGACAGCAGCGCCCGCTCGGCGGTGGCGTCGCGGGGGTCGACCCTGCTGAAGAACCGCATCTTCTCCAGGTACGCGAGCAGACCGTCGGTCGCCCCCGGCTCGGTGTCCAGCCAGGTCGTCTCGCCGTCCTCGGCGACCAGGGCGTGCTGCTCGACGTGCCCGTGCGGCGAGAGCACCAGCAACTCGGTGCCCTCGCCGGCGGCCAGCGTGCTCAGGTGCTGCGAGGTGATCGTGTGCAGCCAGCCGGCCCGCTCCTCGCCGGGCACCGCGATGATCCCCCGGTGTGACCGGTCGACCAGGCCGACCGCGGTGTCCAGGACGCGCTGCTCGCGCAGCGGATCGCCGTAGTGCGCGGCCACCCCCCGCACCCCGACCGCGACGTGCGCCGGGTCCGGCTGGTCACGGCTGGCCTCGTCGATGCTCTCGACGGCCACCGCGCCCGCGATGTCGATCATGTTTGATCCCCGTTCTCGCAGCGGTCGCAGACGCCGAAGAGTGACACGTGCCCGATGTCCACCCGGAAACCCCGCTGCGCGGCCAACTGCTCGGCGAGCGGGCGGAGCAGCTCCGGATCGATCTCGTCGATCGCGCCGCACTCCCGGCAGACCAGGTGGACGTGTTGGTGCTCACCCGCCGCGTGGTAGGTCGGCGAACCGTGCGAGAGGTGGGTGTGGGTCACCAGGCCGAGCCGTTCCAGCAGCTCCAGCGTGCGGTAGATGGTGGTGATGTTGACGCCGGCGGCGACCTCCCGGACGGCGGTGTGCACCTGCTCCGGTGTGGCGTGGCCCAGATCGAGCACCGCCTGGAGGACGAGCTGCCGCTGGGCCGTCAGCCGCAGCCCACGGGCCCGGAGCATTTCCGCGAGGGAGGATTCGGACACCGTCCGATCATAGTTCGGCGGCCGTGGCTACCTCCGCCGTGCGACGCCCGTCGCTACCCTCGACCCTCATGGCGACGTCCTTCACCGGGCAGGTTCCGGTCGGCCCGACCGCGCGGATCGCCGTGCTCGGGCAGGGCCCGGTCCCGGCCACGGAGCCGGTGGTACGCGGCGACGACCGTGGCGTCCTGCACGGCGACGGGCTCTTCGAGAGCATGCACCTGCGCCAGGGCCGGCCGTGGCTGCGCGACGAGCACCTGGCCCGGCTGGCCGCGTCGGCCGCCGCCATCGAGCTGGCCGTGCCCGACGCCGCCGCGTTGACCGACCTGCTCGACACGGTGTGCGCCGGCTGGCCGGCGCGGGTCGAGGGGGCGTTGCGGCTGGTCTGCACCCGGGGCCCGCAGGCCGGCGCACCGACGGTCTACGCCACGCTGAGCGAGGTGCCGGCGGCGGCGCGGATGGCGCGACGGGACGGGATCAGCGTCGCGAACCTGCCGCTCGGGGTGCCCGCCACCGCCCGCGCCGAGTTGACCTGGCTGCCCACCGGGATCAAGTCCACCTCGTACGCGGTCAACAGCGCCGCCCGCCGCTGGGCCCGCGCCAACGGGGTGGACGACGTGCTCTGGATCTCCTCCGACGGGTACGCCCTGGAGGGGCCCACGGCCAACGTGGTGTGGCTCACCGGCGACACGCTCCGCACGGTGCCGGCCGCCACCACCGGCATCCTGCCCGGCACGACCGTCGCCTGGCTGCTCGCCCACGCCGGCGAGCTGGGCCTGAGCGCCGCCGAACGGATGGTCACCCCGGCCGAGCTGCACGACGCCGACGGGGTGTGGTTCGCCTCGTCGGTGCGCGGGCTCACCGAGGTCCACACGCTGGACGGGGTGCGCCGGGACCGTTGCCCGCGCACCCCCGCCCTGCAGTCGCTGCTGGGTTTCCCCGTCGGCTGAAGCGTCAGCCGCCGACCCGGACGAGCCGGGCGGAGAGGTGCGCGCTGAGTGGGTGACCCATCGCCGCCATCTCCTGGGCGTAGAGCAGCGCCCCCTCGACGATGCCGAAAAGCCGGTGCCCGCCGGTGACCTCCTTGGCGGTCGCCGTCCGGACCACCGCGTCGGTGGCGAACTCGACCTGGGTGCCGGTGCGCTTGCCGAGGTGCAGCTCCATCACCCCGGTGGGGGTCGTGAGCAGGGCCTCCAGCTCGTCGGTTGCCCGACCGTCCACCAGCACCGGTCGCCACCAGCCGACCTCACGCCCGGCCGGGCGGACGGGCCTGCTCTGCTCGTCGAGGATCCAGGCGCGCGACTCGTAGTGCAGGAACGGCCGGCCGTCGTGGCTGATCCGGATCTCCTGCGCGTAGTCGAAGTCCTCGATGGTGGGGAAGCCACCCTTGCCCCGGCCGCGCCACAGACCGATGTACGGCAGCAGGCCGTCCAGCGCCGGGTGCAGCTTCGGGCCGACCCGCAGGTCGTGACTCTCCTCGAACGGGTACTCCTCGACCGGCGGCGCGTTCAGCCACGGTGGCTGCAGCGGGTTCTCGTCGCTCACCGTGCCACCTTCGTTCGCGACTGCGGGGCTCGCAGGCCCGGCTCACTCCTCGCGCTCACCGTGCCACCTTCGTTCGCGACTGCGGGGCTCGCAGGCCCGGCTCACTCCTCGCGCTCACCAACGTCCCCTCGAAATCTTTACTGCCAGGTAGACCAGGCCGCCGGCGAGCCCGCCCAGGCCGGCGACCAGCAGGCTGACGAACCCGATCTCGGTAACCATCGTGACCATCCTATGCTGGGCCTCATGGCCCGCTCTCTCGTCGTCAAGGTCACCGCTGGGGCGGACGCCCCGGAGCGGTGCGCGCAGGCTTTCACGGTCGCCGCCACGGCGGTCGCGGCCGGCGTGGACGTGTCGCTCTGGCTGACCGGGGAGTCGACCTGGTTCGCGCTGCCCGGCCGCGCCCAGGAGTTCGAGCTACCGCACTCCGCGCCGCTGGCCGAGCTGCTGCACGTCATCCTGACCAGTGGTCGGGTGACCGCCTGCACCCAGTGCGCGGCCCGGCGGGAGATCGGCCCGGACGACGTACTGCCCGGTGTGCGGATCGCGGGCGCCGCGGTCTTCGTCGAGGAGGCGTTGGCCGAGGGCACGCAGGCGCTGGTCTACTGACCACCGGCACACCTCGGGGCGACGGTATGGGCGGACTCCCGATACCGACCCGACATCTCGGACAGCTGCCTACGATTCGACTGTGACCGAGGCGACGGAGAGGTTCTTCGAATCGCTGCCGACGCGTGCCCCCGCGGTCCTTGGCGGCCTGGCCAGGGGGACCCTGCAGATCGATCTCGGCACCGGCCACCGGACCGAACACTGGCTGGTCCGGATGCGGCCGGGAGCGGTACAGGCCAGCCGCGAGCGGGGTCCGGCCGACGCCATCTGGTTCAGCAGCTCGGCCCTGTTCGACAGGCTGATCACCGGCGAGGCCCAGGCGCTCGCGGCGGTACTGCGCAACGAGAGCACCTTCAGCGGTGACGTGGTGCTCTTCCTGGCCTTCCGCCGCTTCTTCCCGAACCCGCCGGGCACCCGCGACCCGCGCGAGGTGGCCCGGGAGGCAGTCGGGCGGCGGACGTGAACGATCTCGTCAGCATCCTGGACGGCAACACCTTCCTGGTCAGCGACCGACGCGGCGACATCGAGCCGTCCTTCACCTTCCCGACCGGGTTGTTCTCCTTCGACACGCGTTTCCTGTCCAGTTGGGTGCTCACCCTCAACGGCGAGCGGCTGCACGCACTCTCGATCGACGACAGCCAGTCGTACCGGACGACGTTCTTCCTCGCTCCCGGCGAACCCACCCACTACCTGGACGCCAAGTGGTCGGTGATCCGCAGCAGAGAGATCGGGGGCAGCTTCGACGAGGAGCTGACCGTGCTCAACCACTCCGGCGAGGAGGGCGAGTTCACCGTCCGGATCGAGATGAGCAGCGACTTCGCCGACCTGTTCGAGATCAAGCACGCCCGGGAGAAGGTGGGCCGGACGACGGTCGCGGCGACCGACAACGAGCTGCGGTTGACGTACCGGCGGGAGGCGTTCCGCCGGGAGACCGTGGTCCGCTCCACGGTTCCAGCGCAGGTCGACAACTCCGGGATGACCTTCCGGGTCCGGATCGACAGCAACAGCGAGTGGACCACCCGGCTGCACGTCTCCACCGTCGTCTACGGGGCCCGGGGCGAGGACATCCGGGCCACCCTGCCGTACGCGGGCAGCCGCAGCGGGGACGCCATCCGCGCCGAGCAGCAGGAGCTGATCGACCGGGCGCCGAAGCTCGGCTGTGACTGCGAGCCGCTGGCCGGGGCGTACCGGCGCAGCCTCAACGACCTGGCCGCGCTGCGCTACGAGTCGATCGCCCTGGGCGTACGGCTGATCGCCGCCGGGCTGCCGTGGTTCATGACCCTGTTCGGTCGGGACAGCATCATCACCTCGTTGCAGGTGCTGCCGTTCCTGCCGGAGTTGATCCCGCCGACCATCTTCATGCTGGCCGGTCTCCAGGGGCACCGGGTGGACGACTTCCGGGACGAGGAGCCCGGCAAGATCCTGCACGAGCTGCGGTACGGCGAGACCGCCGGCTTCGAGGAGCAGCCCCACTCGCCGTACTACGGGTCGGCCGACTCGACCCCGCTGTTCGTCATCCTGATCGACGAGTACGAACGCTGGACCGGCGACACCGCGCTGGTCAAGCGGCTGGAGCCGAACATCCGGGCGGCCCTGGAGTGGATCGACACGTACGGCGACCTGCTCGGCACCGGCTACCTCTGGTATCGGACCCGCAACCCGGAGTCCGGGCTGCAGAACCAGTGTTGGAAGGACTCCTGGGACGCCATCTCGTACGCCGACGGCCGGCTGCCCGGCTTCCCCCGGGCCACCTGCGAGTTGCAGGGCTACGCGTACGACGCGAAGATCCGGACCGCCCGGCTGGCCCGGAAGGTCTGGAACGACCCGGCGTACGCCGACCGGCTGGAGCGGGAGGCGGCGGCGCTCAAGCAGCGGTTCAACCACGACTTCTGGATCGCCGACCGGGAGTACTACGCGCTCGCCCTGGACGCCGACGGCCGGCAGGTGGACGCGCTCACGTCGAACATCGGGCACCTGCTGTGGAGCGGGATCGTGGACGAGTCCCGGGCCCGCAAGGTGGTCGACCACCTGCTCGGGCCGAGACTCTTCTCGGGCTGGGGGGTGCGGACCCTCGCCGAGGGCGAGGGTCGGTACAACCCGATCGGCTACCACGTGGGCACCGTGTGGCCGTTCGACAACTCGATCATCGCCTGGGGCCTGGGCCGGTACGGCTACCGGGAGGAGGCCGGGCTGATCTGCGACTCGATGCTCGCGGCGTCCCGCTACTTCGACGGGCGGCTGCCGGAGGCGTTCGCCGGCTACGCCCGCAGCCGCACCGGCTACCCGGTGGAGTACCCGACCGCGTGCAGCCCGCAGGCCTGGTCGAGCGGCACCCCGCTGCTGTTGCTGCGGGTCATGCTGGGGCTGGAACCGCAGGGCGAACACCTGATCATCGATCCGGCTGTGCCACCGGGCATGGGCCGGGTGGAGCTGCTGGACATTCCCGGCCGCTGGGGCCGCGTGGACGCGTTGGGTCGCAGCCGGGGCCCGCAGGATCACCAGACGGGCGGCTGACCCGGGCCCGACGTCCGGCTCAGGCGGGGCAGCCGACGGTGGCGGCCACCCGTGCGGTGTCCGGGCCGAGTTCGGCCAGCACGGTGACGTCGCCGGTGCGGTACGCGTACAGCGGGGGGTTGTCCAGCAGTGGGGTGCCGGCGGCCAGCGGGGCGAGCGCGCCGGCCGTGGCCGGGCCGGGCCCGGCGGCGGACCGTGCGGTACGGGCCACGGCGCCGCCGGGGCACGGCGCGGTGACCAGGTCCGGCGCGGCGTCGGCCGGACGGTCGAGCGCGGTCAGGGCAGCCGTCAGGGCCGTGGCCTCCGGGCCGGCGCCGGTGGCCGGCTTCGGGTCGTAGCCGGCGCCCAGCGGCCGGCAGCCGGTGTCGACGGTCAACCGGAGCCGGCCGTCCCCGGTCGGTCGTCCCTCGACGGCGACGAAGTCCCCGGCGTCGGCGTGCAGTTCGGGGCCGTCCAGGCCGGGGCCGACTCCGGCCCGCCAGGTGGACGGCAGCCGGTCGGCGATGCCGGTCAGCACGGCGCGCTCGGTGCCGGCGGGCGCGAGCACGCCGACCTCGCGGCGCAGCGCCGCGCCGTCGGAGAACGGGGTGACGCGGCAGCCGGCGTTGACCCGCACCGGGCCCAGTTCCAGCAGCCCGGCCGTGCCGGCGGCGCGGGCCAGCTCGCCGACCGCCCGGTCGACCACCGGGGCGGCCTCGTCGAGGGAGCGCTGTTCGCGCACCGTCGGCGGGTCGTCGCGGACCGACATCCAGGCGAGCCCGGCCAGCAGGACGGCCCACAGCACGGTCGCGACCAGCAGCCAGCGCCGCCCACGCCGGGCAGGTGCCGGCGCGGCGGGATCGCTCGACGGGGCCCAACCCGTCTGGACAGCACCGCTCACCCGGCCATGGTGTCACGGGCGGTCCGCCGTACCGGAGGCAGCGGTCGGCAGCCGGGGCGAAGGCCGAGGGTCAGGCCGGCCGGGGCGGCGGATCGAGCCGGTAGCCGACCCCGCGCACGGTGTGCACCCGCGGCCCGCCCGGCAGCCCGTGCAGCTTGCGCCGGAGCCGCTTGATCGCGGAGTGCAGGATCGCCGTGTCGCCGAGGTACGCGCCGGCCCAGACCGCGGCGAAGAGCTGCTCGTGGCTCCACACCACCAGCGGCGGACCGACGAGCCGGGCGAGCAGCTCCCGTTCGGTACGGGTGAGCGGGAGTGGATCGCCGCGCCAGGTGACCAGGTGCCCGGCCCGGTCGACGACCAGCTCACCCCAGCTGACCCGCCCCTGCGGCGGGGCCGGCGGGGTGGCCGGTGTCGAGCCGCCCGGCGGTGGGAACAGCATCGCCCGCAGCTGGGCAAGGTCGGCGCAGGTCACGACCGGCCCGATCCCGTCCAGCTGCCGCAGCACCCGCTCGCGCACCGAGGCGTCCGCACTGACGCAGACGACGATCGGGGCCTCTGCGCCGGGCCCGCCGACTCCGCCCGCACCACCCGCGACCACCACCCGACGATAGTGACGTATGCCGATGCGATTCGGGGCCCCGTCCACGGTCGGGATGACGCCACGTCACTGACCAGGCACTGACCGGCGTTATTCACTGAGCACCGTCCGAACCAGCCAGAGCATGACTGTCAGCGGACGTGGGGGTGCCACCCACCCACTCCACCCGCCCCGCTGCGCGGCCGTCCCGGCGGTGCGCGCTCGTCCCGAACCCATCGGGACCCAACGTGGGGAGGAAAAGTGCTCCGACCATCAACGACCTGTTGGCCGCCGGCCACCCGCACTGACGACGACCGGGGCCGGCCACCCCGGAGGGTGACCGGCCCCGGTCGATCAGAGCAGTGGGTCAGGCGACGGTGACGGTGACCTCGTTGACGCCCCGGCCGGCGGTGACGGCGGCGTCGCCGTTGCCGTGCCGGGACAGCGCCCGCAGCGTCCAGGAACCGGGCGCGGCGAAGAACCGGAACTGGCCGGCCGCCGAGGTGACCACCTCGGCGGTGAACTCACCGGTCGAGTCGAGCAGCCGGACGTACGCGCCCGGCACGGCCTCGTCCGCCGCCGAGCGGACGATGCCCGTGATGACGGTTTCCTTCTCCAGGTCCAGGCTGGTCGGCAGCGGCGCGGCCTGGTCGGGTGCGGCGCAACCCGCAGCGGTGGGAGCAGTCATGGCGGATCAGGCCTCCCCGGGCTCATCGCCGAGCGCGACCGGCACGCCGACGAGCGAGCCGTACTCGGTCCAGGAACCGTCGTAGTTCTTCACGTTGCGGTGGCCGAGCAGCTCCTGCAGCACGAACCAGGTGTGCGAGGAACGCTCACCGATCCGGCAGTACGCGATGGTCTCCTTGCCGTCGTCGAGCCCCGCGTCGCCGTAGATCCTGCGCAGCTCGTCGTCGGACCGGAAGGTGCCGTCCTCGTTGGCCGCCTTGGACCACGGGACGCTGATCGCGGTCGGGATGTGACCGGCCCGCTGCGCCTGCTCCTGCGGCAGGTGCGCGGGGGCGAGCAGCCGGCCGGCGAACTCGTCGGGGCTGCGCACGTCGACCAGGTTCTTGGTGCCGATCGCGGCGACGACCTCGTCGCGGAAGGCCCGGATGGAGGTGTCCGGCTCCTGCGCGACGTACTGGGTCGCCGGGCGGGCCGCCGTCTCGGTGACCAGCGGACGGGCGTCCAGCTCCCACTTCTTGCGACCGCCGTCGAGCAGCTTCACGTCGCGGTGGCCGTAGAGCTTGAAGTACCAGTAGGCGTACGCCGCGAACCAGTTGTTGTTGCCGCCGTACAGGATCACGGTGTCGTCGTTGCTGATGCCCCGCTCGGACAGCAGCGCCTCGAACTGGGTCTTGTTGACGAAGTCCCGGCGGACCGGGTCCTGGAGGTCGGTCCTCCAGTCGATCTTGATGGCGCCGGCGATGTGGCCGGTCTCGTAGGCCGAGGTGTCCTCGTCGACCTCGACGAAGACGACGCCCGGGGCGTCAAGGTTCTTCTCGGCCCATTCGACCGAGACGAGTGCGGTGTCGCGACTCATCGAATCACTCCCTGGTGAGGATGGATGGTGAGCCAACGCGCGAATATCGATGGGTTGAACTGTCGCACCGCGCGCGGGACCCAGCGGAAGGACGGGATCACGGGTTTGTGCGACGGCGCCGCTGCCGGGCGTTCGGTGGGATCACCGGAAAGGATCGAGGACCCTGCGTGCCGGTGGCCGCCGTCAGGCGGCCAAAAACAGCCCCGCCGTCAGATGACAGGGCGACACAGGCAGGTGGCCACGCGGCACAGGTCGACCGCGCGCCGTTTGGTGAGGTGGGTCCCCATGAGCACGGAGCCTACCAGGCAGTGACCGGGCTGCCACTGGACCGACCACCATCCGGGATCGTCCGGGCTGCGGGGCCGATGGGGTGTCCCAGCGGCCCGGATGATTGACGCGCCGCTCAGCCGGCGGAGTTGATCGGTACGTTCTTCGCGTCGGCGGTGACCGCCAGCCCTTCGGGCAACGGCCGGACCTCCCGGACCGCGAGCTGGAACGGCAGGTCGGGCAGCGGCACGTCGACGGAGATGCCCTCGGCGTACTTGTTCAGGATCGTGCGGGCCAGCGGCAGGTTCGGCAGGCCGGCAGCGTCCAGTTTGCTGAAGCGCAGGGCGACGGCGCCGTTCTCGGCGACGGTGACGTCGGCGGTGCCGGCGACGGTGAACTTCTGGCCGAGGATGTCGACCGGGGCGGTGACGGCGAGCTTGCCGCCCTGCTCGCCGAGGGTGAGCCCGGGTCGGTTCAGCAGCGCGGCGAGGCTCTCGTAGCTGATCGTGCCGGTGCCGTTGACCGTGTCGGCGACGACGTCGCCCTGCCCGGTCCGCAGCGTGTCGAGCGAGGCACGCACGTTGCGGGCGTCCACGTCCAGCACCGGCAGCCGTACGGCGTCACCCTCGACCGACGCCTGCACGTCCCGCAGAGTGATGGAGATCCGCTCGTACCGCCCGTCCAGCACCTGGGTGAGGAACGGCGTCCCGGCGACCTCGACGTCGGGCTTGGCCGACTGCGCCCCCTGCTTGCTGACCTCCTGGCTGACCCGCTCGGCGATGAGCCGCTCGGCCACGCCGACCGCCACCCGGTCGGCGACCACCAGCAGACCCGCCACCACCAGGAGCAGGACGACCAGGCCGATGAGCAGCTTGCGACCGCGCCGTCGGGGCCGGGCCTCGTCAGCCGGATACTCCTGGGCCACGCCGCCTCCTGTCTCCGCCCGCCGCGATGCGGCGGGACGTCCGAACCGGTGCCGCAGCGCGGCGCACCCGTAGGTACCCGACCGACACCGGCCTCAACCGTAGGCTCAGAGGAACAGCATGCACATGGCGTACGCCGCCGGTGCGGCCAGGGCGAATCCGCCGAGCGGACCCTGCATGTGCCGGGCGACCCACATGGTGGGCGGTTCGCCCGCCATCAGGCGACCCGCCTCCGCGTACCCCACGGCGAGATCGGACAGGACGGCGGTGACGGCCGCGACCAGGCCGATCACCGCGGCCCGGGTCGGCGTGAAGGGTGCCACCAGGTAGCTGCCGAGGAGAGCGCTGCCCAGCGTGCCCACCATCGCGCCGGCGACGACGCCGGCCGCGCCCCGGGGCACCTGCGGGGCCAGCCGGGGCCACGGCAGCACCGCGTCGGTGAGGCGGGCGACGGTCAGCGCGACCCCGCTCGCGGTCAGGCAGACCGTGATCGCCTGGGTGCCGGCCGGGATGCGGCTGAGCACGATCAGGGTCCCGAAGGCCACGACCCCGACCACGATGAGCAGTGTGGCGCCGAGTGAGTCGGTGACCCGGACCCGGTCGACGCGGCGGACCAGCTGGCCGAGCACGGCGGCGAGGAAGCCGCCGACGGCCAGGTAGCCCAGCGGCGCCAGACCGGCGACGTCGCTCTGGACGGCGGCGACGTCAGCGGCAGCGGCGACCGCCGCGCTGATCCCGCCGACCAGCAGCAGCGCGGGTGGGCGCATGGCCATCGTCCAGGCGAGCACGAACAGCAGCTGGACGCCGAAGACGATGAAGGCGAACGGCAGGCGGTGACCCGGCCCGGACGTCTGCGCGCCGAGCACCAGACCCACCCCGAGCAGCGCGGCGAAGCCGGCGATGGTCAGGGCCAGCGGCCGGTGCACCTCCACCGGAGCGACGGGCTCCTCCTCCGGCTCGTCGACCTCGTCCTCGGCACGACGGGCCGGCTCCCCGGCACGGCGGGCCCGGCGCGGCCCACCCCGTTCACGGCGTTCGCCGTCGGCGACGGCCGGTCCGGTGCGCGGCGCGGGCGGATGGCCACGGGTCGGAGCGGCCGGACCCGGGCGGGGACCGTCGGACCACGATTCGCGGCCGGCGTCGGGCGAGGTGGAGGGAAACACGCCCCGATCGTGCCAGATCGGCTGCCCGGCGCGACGGTCACGGGTTTCCGCAACGTTAAAACCTGCGCCGCGATCAGGGGCAAGCTAGACAAACGGGAAATGACTCGGAGGCGCGGCCGAGGCGATCGGTTACGCTCAACGCGTTACCCGCCCGTCAGCGACGCCGGGACCACGCTATTTCTCAGCGCACTCCGCCACGAGTGTGTCTGGTCGCGTGCGGCGTTGCGCCGCCGGGACGGAGGTGATCGTGGAGATCCTGCTGCTGGTGACCGCGCGCGCAGGGGAACCGTCGGCTGTGCTGCCGGCGCTCGACCTGCTGCCACACTCGGTTCGCACCGCGCCGCGCGACGTCCGCACCCTGGTTGCCGGGCCCAGCCCCGACGCGGTGCTGGTGGACGCCCGGTCGGAGCTGAGCGAGGCCCGAGCGACCTGCCGGATGCTGCACGCCACCGGGCTCGGGGTGCCGCTGGTCGCGGTGGTGACCGAGGCCGGTCTGATCGCGCTGAACGCGGACTGGGGCGTCGACGACGTCATCCTCGCGTCGGCCGGTCCCGCCGAGGTCGAGGCTCGACTGCGGCTCGCGGTCGGCCGCCTGAGCAACGCGACCGCCGGCGCCGGCGGCTCGATCCGGGCCGGCGAGCTGACCATCGACCCCGACACGTACGCCGCCAAGCTGAAGGGTCGCCCGCTCGACCTCACCTACAAGGAGTTCGAGCTGCTGAAGTTCCTGGCCCAGCACCCGGGCCGGGTGTTCACCCGCGATCAACTGTTGCGCGAGGTCTGGGGCTACGACTACTTCGGCGGCACCCGGACGGTGGACGTGCACGTCCGGCGGCTGCGCGCCAAGCTCGGCTCGGAGTACGAGTCGATGATCGGCACGGTCCGCCAGGTGGGCTACAAGTTCGTCGTACCGCCGTCGCGCTCTCTGCCCGAGGCGGAGCACGCGCCGCTGCCCGTCTGACCCCCACCCCGGGGCGATTTCCCATATGCCCCTTTTGCGCGGCTCGCCAGTCCTATTCTGACTGCCGGGTTTGTCGGAAAAGGGGGCGACGGTGCGGGCAGGTAGCACGGGGGCGAGGGGCCGGCGCGTCCGGCCAGCCGGGCGGAAGCCGTGACGCGGGTCAGCTCGACCGCGCGCGCGGCAGTGATCGTGACGGCGGTGGTGGCTGCCCTGCTCGGCTCGGCGTACGTGCTGGGCCGCAGTCTCGTCCCCGACCAGACCCAGCGGCACGCCACCGGCGTCACCACCGAGGGCGACGGGCCGCACTACGCCGACCAGACTCCCGAAGAGCCCCCGACCGGCGCCCCGACCGGCACCCCGACCGGCACCCCGACCGGTATCGCGACCGCGGGCCAGAGCGCCGGCCCGACCGAGGCCGGCCAGGACGGCTCGGGGCAGAGCGCCAGCGGCGACAAGCTGTTCGGCGCCCACACCGAGACCGGCAACGCCCGACTCGCGCTGACCTTCGACGACGGGCCGGACCCGCGCTACACCCCGCAGGTCCTCGCGATCCTGCGCGAGTACGACGTCAAGGCCACGTTCTGCGTGGTGGGCGAGAACGCCCAGGATCATCCCGACCTCATCCAGGCGATCGTCGCCGACGGCCACACCCTGTGCAACCACTCCTGGCACCACGACGTCTCCCTCGGCAACAAATCCGCCGACCAGATCCGCGCCGACCTGGTACGCACCAACGAGGCGATCCGGTCGGCGGTCCCGGACGCCCCGATCGTCTGGTACCGCCAACCCGGCGGCGCCTGGACGTACCCCGTGGTGTCGGTGTCGCAGCAGCTCGGCATGACTCCGCTGCACTGGTCGGTGGACCCGTCGGACTGGCAGGCGCCCGGTGCCAGCAAGATCGCCGCGACCGTGCTCGCGCAGGCGGAACCCGGTGCGGTGGTCCTCATGCACGATGCCGGCGGCGACCGGCAGGGCACGGTCGACGCGCTGCGCCGGATCCTGCCCCAACTCAGCGCGCGATACGAGCTGGAGGCACTGCCCACCGACCCGACGTGAGCTACGACCCCCTCCTCGGGCGACAGTCCGGGACGCCCGAGACGCAGCGGCTACGGTGACCCAATGAGCAGCGCGGAGCCGACCAGCGACCAGGTGACCCGGACCGACCGACTGGCCCCGACGGAGATCGCCGGCGTGCTGGCCCTGGCGCGTACGGCGGGCGACACCGACGGCGCGGACCCGCTCGACGAGCACGTCCTGCTCCGCCTGCGCGATCCGGAGGCGCCGGCCGTGCACCTGCTGGCCCGCGCCGACGACGGCACCCTCACCGGGTACGCCCACCTGGACACCACCGACCCGGTGGGCGGGATCGGGGTGGAGCTGGTGGTGCACCCCGCGTACCGGCGGCGGGGCACCGGCCGGGCGCTGGCCCGGGGCGTGCTCGCCTCGGCCACCGGGCCGCTGCGGGCGTGGGCGCACGGCGACCACCCGTCGGCGGCGGCGCTCGCCGTGGACCTCGGGTTCACCCGGGCGCGCGTGCTCTGGCAACTACGCCGGCCGTTGGCCGCCCCGCTGGGCGAGCCGCGCCTGCCCGACGGGGTGGCGCTGCGCGCGTTCCGGCCGGGGGCCGACGACGCGGCCTGGCTGGCCCTGAACGCGCGGGCCTTCGCCGAGCATCCCGAGCAGGGGCGGTGGACCTCGGACGACCTGCGGGTCCGCCTCGCCGAGCCGTGGTTCGACCCGGCCGGCTTCCTGCTCGCCGAGGAGACCTCGGCCGGCCGGCTGCTCGGCTTCCACTGGACGAAGGTGCACGAGCGGCCCGGGTCGGCCCGCATCGGCGAGGTGTACGTGCTCGGCGTGGAGCCGACCGCGCACGGGGGCGGGCTCGGTCGGGCGCTGACCACCGCGGGGCTCGCGTACCTGCGGGACAAGCGGGGGCTCGACCGGGTGATGCTCTTCGTGGACGACTCGAACACCGGGGCGGTCGCGCTCTACGAGCGGTTGGGCTTCGCCCGCTGGTCCGCACACATCAACTACCACCTGGGCTGACCGTCGGACGCCGCCCCGACCGAGTCACCGGCGGGTAACGGCCGAGCATCGGCGGGATAACGCCGAACCGGAAATATACCCATACTTCCGACAGGTGTACCCGAGTTCACTTAACGGACAACTCACCCTCAGCAAGCGGTCACCTCGGGGGCCGTACGTGTTCACCTTGCGTTCACTTGTGACCGGCGAACCGGCTACCTGGCACTTCTAACTTTCGTGTCAGCCGGTCAGTGCCGGTCCTCGGGCCCCGGCATCGGGGCACCAAGTCAGACGCGAAGGGAAACCCCTCAGGTGAAGCTCCAGCGGTACGGCACTATTGCCTGCCTCGCTCTTGCCGCGACGCTCGGCCTCAGTGCATGCGGCTCGGACAACAACGAGCCCACTTCCGGCGCCAGCGCCTCGGGCTCCGCCGCCGCGGTCGACTGCGGTACCGGCACGGTCAACGCCCAGGGCTCGTCGGCACAGAAGAACGCCATGGCCGAGTGGATCAAGGCGTACCAGCAGAAGTGCGCTGGCACCACGATCAACTACGAGGCTTCCGGCTCGGGCGCCGGCATCCAGGCGTTCATCGCCGGCACCGCCGACTTCGCCGGCTCCGACTCCGCGCTCAAGCCGGAGGAGCAGCCGCAGGCCGACGCCAAGTGCGCCGGCGGCAAGGCCATCCACCTGCCGATGGTGATCGGCCCGGTGGCCGTCGCCTACAACGTCAGCGGCGTGGACAACCTCCAGCTCAAGCCGGCCACCCTGGCGAAGATCTTCGCCGGCAAGGTCACCAAGTGGGACGACGCGGCGATCAAGGCCGACAACCCGGACGCCAAGCTCCCGGCGACCGCCATTCAGACCGTCCACCGCTCGGACGAGTCGGGCACCACCGACAACTTCACCAAGTTCCTCTCGAAGACCTCCGAGGCGGACTGGACGCTGGGCAACGCCAAGGCCTGGAAGGCCCCGGGCGGCACCGGCGCCAAGGGCTCGGACGGCGTGGCCAGCCGGGTCAAGGGCGCCGACGGCTCCATCGGCTACATGGAGTGGTCGTTCGCCGAGAACGCCGGCCTGAAGATGGCCAAGATCGGCAACGGCAACGGCGAGTTCGCCGCGCTGACCGCCGAGGCCGCCGGCAAGACCATCGCCGGCGCCAAGATCGATGGCCAGGGCGACGACCTCAAGCTGTCGATCGACTACAACACCAAGGAGGCCGGGGCCTACCCGATCGTCCTGGCGACGTACGAGATCGTCTGCAGCAAGGGCCTCGCGGCCGACAAGCTCAAGCTGGTCAAGGGTCTGCTGGGCTACGCCGCCAGCGCCGAGGGCCAGAACTCGCTGACCGACCTCGGCTACGCCCCGCTGCCGGAGACGGTCCGCACCAAGGTCGAGACCGCGGTCAAGAGCCTCTCCTGACCCGACCCCACCACCTCCGCAACCGAATCGAGCGAGCAGATGGGTGAAACCCCTCACCGCTCGGCCGACGCCGGCACCGGCGGGACGCGCGTGACCCAGAGTCACGAGTGGCCCGCCGGTGCCTCGGCGCGTGTGGCCGAGGCACCAGTCAGCACCCGTTCCCCGGGCGGCACCGGGCTGGGCGGCGGTGGCGGCGCGTTGCCGCGCAGCCGCAAGTTCGGCGCCGAGCGGGCCTTCCGCGGTCTCACACTGGCCGCCGGCACCGCCGTTCTGGTCATCATCGCCGCCATCGCGATCTTCCTGATCGCCAAGGCGGTGCCGGCCCTGCGCGCCAACACCGAGAACTTCTGGACCTACGAGGGCTGGTCCCCCAACGAGCCGCAGCCCAAGTTCGGCATCGGCACGCTCGCCTTCGGTACGGTGCTCAGCTCGGCGCTGGCGCTGCTGATCGCGGTGCCGGTGGCGTTGGGCATCGCGCTCTACCTCTCGCACTACGCGCCGCGCCGGCTGGGCACCGCACTCGGCTTCCTGGTCGACCTGCTGGCCGCCGTGCCGAGCGTGGTCTTCGGCCTGTGGGGGCGGGACGTCTTCAGCAACCCGGTCCGGGACTTCTCGGTCTGGCTGAACGAGCACTTCGGCTGGATCCCGCTCTTCGGCGGTGACGGCCCGTTCGGCGCCTCGATCATGCTGGGTGCCCTGGTCCTCGCGATCATGGTGTTGCCGATCATCACCTCGCTCTCCCGCGAGGTGTTCCTCCAGACGCCGACCGCGAACGAGGAGGCCGCCCTCGCGCTGGGCGCCACCCGCTGGGAGATGCTCCGCACCGCGGTGCTCCCCTACGGTCGCCCCGGCATCATCGCCGCGGTGATGCTCGGTCTGGGTCGGGCGCTCGGCGAGACCATCGCCCTGGCGCTGACCCTCGGCATCACCTTCGGCATCTCGTTCAACCTGATCCAGAACGGCGGCAACACCATCGCCGCCAACATCGCCAACGCGTTCGGCGAGGCGAACGAGACCGGCCGTGGCGCGCTCATCGCGTCCGGCCTGGTGCTGTTCACCATCACGCTGATCGTCAACATCACGGCGCGGGCGATCATCTACCGCCGCCGGGAGTTCACGGAGTCGGCCGCATGACCACAACCGTCACCTCCCACCGCACCCGCCCGCCGGCCCAGCCGGCCTCGCTGCGGGCCCGGCGGCTGCCCCGGTACGCCGCACCGGCCCTCGCCGTGGCGGCCCTGGCGCTCTCCGCCGCGCTGGTCTACGGCACCGGCATCGGCGGCCCGGTCCTCGTCGTCGTCCTCGGCGCGATCCTCTACCTGGTCGGGCTCTTCGTCGCGGCCAACGCGGTCGAGGGCCGCCGGTCGGCCCGTAACCGCACCTGGAGCGCGCTGATCCACTCCGCGTTCGTGCTGGCGGTGCTGCCGCTCGTCTCGGTCGTCTGGACGCTGCTGAGCAAGGGCACCGAGCGGCTGGACGGCACCTTCTTCCAGACCTCGATGAACAACATCGGGGCCCGGGACCCGAACGGCGGCGCGTACCACGCGATCGTCGGCACGCTGGAGCAGGTCGGGATCGCCACCCTGATCACCGTCCCGCTCGGCGTTCTCTGCGCGATCTACATCGTCGAGTACGGGCGGGGCAAGTTCGCCTTCGCGATCCGATTCTTCGTGGACGTGATGACCGGCATCCCGTCGATCGTCTCCGGCCTCTTCGTGCTGGCGTTCTGGGTGCTGGTCGTGTCGCCGTGGTTCAACGACGGCCGGCCGAGCTTCTCCGGCTTCGCCGCCGCGCTCGCGCTGAGCGTGCTCATGCTGCCCACCATCGTCCGGTCCACCGAGGAGATGCTCCGCCTCGTCCCGCCGCCACTGCGCGAGGGCGCGTACGCGCTCGGCATTCCCAAGTGGAAGACCATCCTGCGGGTGGTGGTGCCGACGGCGCTGCCCGGCATCGTCACCGGCGTCATGCTCGCCATCGCCCGCGCGGCCGGCGAGACCGCTCCGGTGCTCCTGGTCGCCGGCGGCGGCGCCGCGATCAACACCAACCCCTTCGAGAACAACCAGTCGTCGCTGTCCCTCTTCGTCTACCAGCAGGCCGGTGACGCGTCGAAGTACGCGCCGGCACGGGCGTGGACCGCGGCACTCACCCTGGTCGCCCTCGTGCTCATCCTGACGATCGCGGCGAAACTGCTGGCCCGTCGCAACAGGCTCAGCCGATGAACCCCGGAGGTACCACCATGGCCAAGCGCGTCTCCGCCTCGAACGTCACCGCCTACTACGGCGGGTTCAAGGCGATCGAGAACATCAACCTGACGGTCGAGCCGAAGACGGTCACCGCTCTCATCGGGCCGTCCGGCTGCGGCAAGTCGACCTTCCTGCGGTCGATCAACCGGATGCACGAGGTGCTGCCGGGGGCCCGGGTCGAGGGCAGCCTGACCATCGACGACCAGGACATCTACGACCGGGACGTGGACGTCACCGCGGTCCGGCGCACCATCGGCATGGTCTTCCAGCGGCCGAACCCGTTCCCCACCATGAGCATCTTCGAGAACGTGGTGGCCGGGCTGAAGCTCAACGGCGTCCGGCGCAAGTCGATCCTGGACGAGGCGGCCGAGAAGGCGCTGCGCTCGGCGAACCTGTGGGACGAGGTCAAGGACCGGCTGGGCAAGCCCGGCGCGGGCCTCTCCGGCGGTCAGCAGCAGCGGCTCTGCATCGCCCGGACCATCGCGGTCGAGCCGCAGGTCGTGTTGATGGACGAGCCCTGCTCGGCCCTGGACCCGATCTCCACGCTGGCCATCGAGGACCTGATGTTCCAGCTCAAGGACAAGTTCACGATCATCATCGTGACGCACAACATGCAGCAGGCCGCCCGTGTGTCGGACCGGACCGCCTTCTTCTCCATCGAGAAGACCGGCGACCCGGGCCGTCTCATCGAGTACGACAACACCCAGAAGATCTTCAGCAACCCGAGCGTCAAGAAGACCGAGGACTACATCACCGGCCGCTTCGGCTGAGCTTCCCCCTTCCCTCCGCGACGCAGGCGGTCCGTCTCCGGACGGACCGCTTCGTCGTTCCCGCGGCCGATGACCGTCGATCCGTGAGCTGCCTACGATCACCGGGTGCGTTCACCCGGCAGGCTCCTGCGCGGATGCCGGCCCGACCTGCGGGTCGCCGTCGGCCTGTTCGTCGTGCTCGCTGCGCTGATCCTGGTCACGCCGAACGGGCCACACCATGTGCTCGGGTACGCCGCCGCCATCGCACTGGCGGCGGTGCAGGCCGGCACCATCGCGGTGCTGCGCCGCCACCCGGAGGCCGCGATGGCGGTGGCCGTCCTCGCCGGGATCGGCATCGAGTCGCTCAGTCCGGCCATCGGCTGGCTCGGTCAGGTCGCCGCGGTGCTGGCCGGGTACGCGCGGCGGAGGCCGCCGTCGCGGTCGCTGTGGGTGCTCGGCCTGCTGGTGGCCGGGACGCCCTGGAAGCTGGCGTACGGCGACTGGCGCAACGTGCTGCTCGCGATCGCCGGCCCGGCGCTCGGCTGGACCCTCGGTGAGCTGGGCCGGACCCGCGCGCTACGCCGGCAGGACTCCGAGCGGCGCATCGTCACCCAGGAACGCGAACGGATCGCCCGCGAGCTGCACGACGTGCTGGTCCACACGGTGTCGGTGATCGTCGTGCAGGCCGGCGCCGCGCAGGACGTCTTCGACCGTCGACCCGACCTGGCCCGCGCGGCGCTCACCTCGATCGATCTGGCGGCCCGTTCCACCCTGTCCGAGCTGCGGGTGCTGTTGCAGACGATGAGCGCCGACACCGAGCCCGGCTCGGCCACCCCGCAGCCCGGTCTGGCGCAACTGGACACGTTGGCCGCGTCGCTGGGGGCCACCGGGCTGACCGTCGAGCTGGACCGGGAACCGGCCCTGCCACCGTTGCCGGCGGCGGTGGACCTCTCGTCGTACCGGATCGTGCAGGAGTCGCTGACCAACACGCTGCGGCACAGCCAGGCCACCCTGGCCCGGGTGACGGTGCGGTGCTCGCCCCGGTCGGTACGGCTGGAGATCCGCGACGACGGCCCGGCCCGTCCGAGCGGCCGGGTCGACCGTTCCGCGCACCGGGGGATCGTGGGGATGCAGGAACGGGCCCGGCTGCTGGGCGGGACGCTGGACGCCGGGCCGGTGCCGGGCGGCGGCTTTCGGGTACGAGCGGACCTGCCGCTCCCCTCGGCATGACGGCGGCCATCCGGGTGTTGATCGCCGACGACCAGGCCCTCGTGCGAGCCGGGTTCGCGATGATCATCGAGAGCCGCGAGGACCTCGAGGTGGTCGGCGAGGCGGGCGACGGCCTGGAGGCCGTGGCGCTGGCCGGGCGCCTGCGACCGGACGTGATCCTGATGGACGTACGGATGCCCCGGCTGGACGGCATCGAGGCGACCCGCCGGCTGGTCGCCGCCGGCCAGGCGGCGAGGATCATCATGCTGACCACGTTCGACCTGGACGAGCCGGTGTTCGCGGCGCTGCGGGCCGGTGCCAGCGGCTTCCTGCTCAAGGACATCCGCCCCGACGAGCTGGCCACGGCGGTACGGGTGGTGGCGCGCGGTGAGGCGCTGCTCGCGCCGACCGTCACCCGGCGGCTGCTCGACCGGTTCGCCAGCGAACTACCCGGCGGCACTCCCCCGCCGGCGCTCGACGCGCTCAGCGCGCGTGAGATCGAGGTGCTCACGCTGGTCGCGCGGGCGCTCTCCAACGACGAGATCGCGGAGCGCCTGGTCCTCAGCCGGGCCACCGTGAAGACCCATCTGTCGGCGATTCTGCTCAAGCTCGGTCTGCGCGACCGGGTGCAGGCGGCAGTGCTCGCCTACGAGTGCGGCCTGGTCCGGCCGGGCACCGCTCCGCCCCGGGGATGACCGTGAGTCCCGTCCCGGGACCGATTCGAAAGGCCCGCCG
The DNA here is from genome assembly GCF_040607775.1 of Micromonospora sp. NPDC005237. NCBI lineage: Bacteria > Bacillati > Actinomycetota > Actinomycetes > Micromonosporales > Micromonosporaceae > Micromonospora > Micromonospora sp. NPDC005237. Next base: position 220,067 of record NZ_JBEXHJ010000004.1, read on the forward strand.
AACTGCCTAGTCTCCCTCCAAAGAGGAGGGAAGCATGATCCGAACTGTTCTGGCACTGCTGACCGCCGTACCCCTGATCGTCACGCCGGGATCCGCCACCGACCCGCCCGCCGACCGGTGCGCGGGGTTGGCCGGGGCGCGGATCCCGCAGGTGTCGGTGACGTCGGCGGAACGCGACACCAACGCCGAGGGCCAGGAATTCTGCATGGTGCAGGGGGTGATCCGGCCGCAGGCACGGTTCACCGTCAAGCTCCCCGTCTCCGGATGGACGGGGCAGTACGTCCAGCAGGGCTGTAGCGGGCTGTGCGGCACGGTGCCCGACCTGACCCTGCCGCTCTTCGGGTTCCAGTGCGCGGCCGCGCGGGACGGCAGGCTGGTGCTGGCCTCCGACGACACCGGGCACACCGGCGACCCGCAGACCAGCGAGCCCGCGACCTGGGGCGCCGACCCTCGGACGCGACTGGAGTTCGGGCTGCTGTCCGAGCACCGGCTGCGGCGGGTGGCGGACGCGGTGATGGTCGCGTACTACGGGCACGGGCCGACGTACCGGTACTTCGACGGCTGCTCGACCGGCGGCCGGCAGGGGCTGATGCTGGCGCAGCGGTTCCCGTCCGACTTCGACGGCATCCTGGCCGGCGCACCGGTGCACAACCTGGCGCCGCTGGCGCTGCTCAACGCCTGGGTGGTGCTGCGCAACACCGACGCGTCGGGCCGGCAGATCCTCGGCCCGGAGAAGATTCCCGCGCTGCACGAGGCGGTTGTGCAGAGGTGCGGCTCGGTCATCGAGGATCCGCGGCGGTGCGGGTTCCAGCCGTTGTCGCTGCGCTGCCCGCGTGGCACGGACCGGCCCGACTGCCTCACGCCCGCCCAGGTGGCGGCCGTTGTGGCGTTCTACCGGGGCCCGAACGGGCTCTACCCCGGAGGCATGCCGTACGGATCGGAACTGGGCTGGATCGACGAGTTCGTGGTGCGCTCCGGCTCGCCGGTGGACGGCAACACCGGGAGGATCGCGCTCAACTACCTGAAGTACCTCGCGTACCCGCAGAGCCCGCCGGCCGACTTCCAGCTGACCGACGTGCGGTTCACCCGGGCCACGTTCGAGCGGCTGAACGTGCTGGGCGACGCCATCTACAACGCCACCGACGCGGACCTGTCCGAGTTCCGCGACCAGGGCGGCAAGCTGATCCTCTACCACGGCTGGGCGGACCCGTCCGTCCCCCCGTTCTCGACGGTCGACTACTACGCGGCCGTGCAGCGTCGCGGCGGCAGCGAGGCGTTCACGCGGCTGTACATGGTGCCGGCCGGCTACCACTGCCTGTTCGGGCCGGAGCCGACCGAGCACCCGTCGGAGGTCGGCATCCCGGAGTTCCTCCAGCCGCTGATGGACTGGGTCGAGCGCGACGTCGCTCCGGGCGACATCGACGTCCTCACCTACGCGCCCAATGCGGAGCCGGATCAGCAGTTCGTCCGCTTCCTCACGGTGGCGCCGTTCGACGCGCTGGCGCCGGCGCACGCCGCCCCGGGCAGCCTCAACGCCAACTACCGCTACGTCGGGCACTACTGACGGGCCGCCGGTCCGCCGTACCCGCAGGGATACGGCGGACCGCGGCTCGGGTCAGCCGAGCACGAAGCGGGGCTCGCCGTCGGCCGGGAGGTCCAGGCGCGGCGTGATCGGCGTGGCGGCGTCCCGGTCGGCCGCCGCCCGCGCCACGCCGGCCAGGTCGCCGGCAGCCGCCACCTGGGCCAGCGTGACCAGGGTCGGCGGCAGCATGGTCAGCTCGCCCGCCTCCGCGCGGGCCAGCGCGTCCGCCGGGCGGATCCAGAGGGTGTGGTCGGCCTCGCCGGAGACGTCGCGGGTCCGCTGCCCCGCCGGCAACAGGGCGACGAAGAAGTACGTGTCGAAGCGGCGCGGTTCGAACTCCGGGGTGATCCAGCGGCTCCACGGCAGCAGCAGATCCGACCGCAGCGTGAGGTGACGGTCGGCGAGCAGCGCCGCGAAGCCCAGCCGACGCCCCTCCAGGTCCTGCCGGGCCGCCTCCCAGTCGTCGCCGCTGACGTCGCCCACCACAGTCGCCGGATCGGGCCCGGCGAGCAGCACGCCGGCCTCCTCGAAGACCTCCCGGGCGGCGGCGCAGACCACCGCCTGGGCGGCGTCCGGGGCCACCCCGAGCCGCCCCGCCCACTCGGTCGGCGCCGGGCCGGCCCAGTCGAGGTGCGCCGCCGAGTCGGAGCGGTCCACCCCGCCGCCGGGGAAGGCGTACATCCCGCCGAAGGTCATCGCGGCGACGCGGCGGATGACGTACACCTCGAAGTCGGTGTCGGTCGGGCGCAGCAGCAGCACGGTGGCGGCGACGCGCGGCGTCGCCGGGGTGCCGCCCTCGGCCTGGAACCGGCGGGCGTGCTCGACCAGGGCGGCGGGCGCGGCGAAGCCGTCACTGTCGATCGTCATGCCGCGAGCCTAGTTCCCCGACCCGCCGCCACCGGCCGGCGTGCGCCGGTGGGCTCCGCTCGACCGCCGACCACCCACGCGCCTCCTTTGCTCTGCTTCAACCCGCGCAACAGAAATGGCCGTTCACTGTTGCGTGGGTTGAAGCAGAGCAAAGGGAGCGAACGAGGTGGGCGGCCTGCGAGGTATGTCGTCGCGGTGAGGAGCACCGAGGTCTCGACGGATGAGCTGGGCGGCGGCCGGGCAGGGGGCGGTTCACCCGGTTCGGCTAGCGTTCCGGCATGACTCGTTGGGGCATCCTGGCCACCGGCCACATCGCCAGCCGTTTCGCCGAAGACCTCCGGCTGGTGCCGGACGCCGAACTGGTCGCGGTCGGCTCCCGCTCCGCCGACAGCGCGCAGCGGTTCGCCGACACGTACGACGCGAAGCGCGCGTACGGCTCCTGGGTGGAGCTGGCCGCCGATCCGGAGGTCGACGTGATCTACGTGGCGACCCCGCACGCGGCGCACCACGAGGCGGCGCTGACCTGCCTGACCGCTGGCCGGGCGGTGCTGCTGGAGAAGCCGTTCACCCTCGACCTGGCCACCAGCACCGAGCTGGTGGCGACGGCCCGCGCCGCCGGGGTCTTCCTGATGGAGGCCATGTGGATGAGGACGAACCCGCTCATCCTTCGCGCGGTCCAGCTGATCGCCGAGGGTGCCATCGGCACGGTCAGCAATGTCCGGGCCGACTTCGGGGTGGCCGGACCGTTCCCGCCGGAGCACCGGATGCGCAACCCGGCGCTGGGCGGGGGCGCGCTGCTCGACCTGGGGATCTACCCGATCAGCCTGGCGCACCTGCTGCTCGGCGTGCCGCAGCACATCCGCTCCTGGGCGCACCTGGGCCCGGAGGGGACCGACGAGAACACCGGCATCCTGTTCGGGTACGACAGCGGGGCGGTGGCCACGCTGAGCTGCGGCATGGTCGGGGCGAGCTCGTTGGCCGCCTCGATCACCGGCAGCACGGGCCGCATCGACCTGCCGGAGCCGTTCTTCCGGCCGGCTTCGCTGACCCTGCACCGGGACGGCTTCGCGCCCGAGACGATCTCCGCCGAGGAGGCCGGCAACGGCTACCAGTACGAGGCGATCGAGGTGCAGCGCTGCCTGGCCGCCGGGCTGACCGAGAGCCCGCTGGTGCCGCACACCACGACGCTTGAGGTGATGACCCTGCTGGACACGATCCGCGAGCAGATCGGCGTCCGGTACGAGTGAACGCGAGAAGGCACCCCGGTCGGGGTGCCTTCTCGCGTGCCGGGTGCGGTCAGCCGAAGAGCGGCCGGACCAGCAGGTAGGCGACGCAGGCGATCAGCGCCGCCGCCGGGAACGTGATGATCCAGGCGATCACGATGTTGCCGGCGACGTTCCAGCGGACCGCGGAGAGCCGCTTGGTCGCGCCCACACCCATGATCGCCGAGGTGATCGTGTGGGTCGTGGAGATCGGCGCCTTCAACACCAGGGCGTTGAAGTAGAGCACCGCGCTGGCCACCGTCTCGGCGGCGAAGCCCTCCGGAGGCCCGAGGTCGATGATCTTGCGGCCGAGGGTGCGGATGATCCTCCAGCCACCGGCGTACGTGCCGAGCGCCAGCATGGTGGCCGACGTCCAGAACACCCAGCCCGGGATGTGCGTCTTGCTCTCCTGGAAACCGCCGGTGTAGAGCGCCAGCACCACGATGCCCATCGTCTTGGCGGCGTCCTGCATGCCGTGGCCGACCGACATGGCGGCGGCGGACACGGTCTGCGCATGGCGGAAACCCCGGTTGAGCCTGCCCGGCTGACCCTTGCGGAACAGCCAGAGGATCGCCAGCATCAGCAGGTAACCGAGGGTGAGGCCGACGATCGGCGAGAGCACCATCGGCAGGATGACCTTCTCGCCGATGTTGCCCCACTGCACGATGCCGCCGCTGGACAGCAGGGTCGCGCCGACCAGGCCGCCGAAGAGCGCGTGCGAGGACGACGACGGCAGGCCGAAGTACCAGGTGATCAGGTTCCAGGCGATGGCACCCAGTACCCCGGCGAAGACCACCCCGAGGCTGCTCACCCCCGTGGGGAGGGTGACCAGGCCGTCGCCGACGGTCTTGGCGACCCCGGCGCCGAAGTGGGCGCCGATGAAGTTGCCGACCGCGGCGAGGCCGAGGGCGATCCGGGGTGTCAGCGCGCGGGTGGAGACGCTTGTCGCGATCGCGTTGGCGGCGTCGTGGAAGCCGTTGGTGTAGTCGAACGCCAGGGCCACCGCGATCACCGCCAGGACGGCGATGAGTTCGGGAGTCACCGGTTCAGGACTCCTTGACCGCGATGGTCTCGACCGTGTTGGCCACGTGCTCGAAGGCGTCGCAGGCGGCTTCCAACTCGTCGGCGACCTCCTTCATCTTCAGCACCGTCAACGCGTCGTACTCACCCGAGAAGAGCCGGACGAGCAACTGCCGGTTGATCCGGTCACCCTCGTTCTCCAGCCGGTTGCACTCGATCCAGTAGTCCTCGAGATCCTTCATCGACTGCAGCCGGGGCATCGCCTCGGCGGTCAGCTTGGCCTGCTGGTCGAGCACGTTGACCATCTCGTGCAGCTCCCGGGGCAGCGCCGGCAGCTCGGTCAGCCCGTACAGGTACAGCAGGTCGCCGACCGCCTCCAGGTGGTCCATCACGTCGTCGAGCAGCGAGCCGAGCCGGTAGATGTCCTCCCGGTCGAACGGCGTGATGAAGGTCGAGTTGATCTTCTTGTAGAGATCGTGCGTGATCTGGTCGCTGTCGTGCTCGACCTCGGTCAGCCGCTCGCTGACCGACTGCACGTCGACACCGGGCAGAGCCAGCTCGTTCAACAGCGCGGTGCCCCGGACCAGGTTCTGCGCGGCCCTGGTGAAGAGCTCGTAGAAGGCGCCCTCGGTGGGGCGGAAGGAAAACTTCACAGCACAGACCTCGTCGCGTCGGTGGAAGGGTGGCGGCGTCCGTCGGCGTCCGCTCGGTGAATGCTAGGAAACGCCAGAACTGCAAATTCGTCGGCCCACCCCTGGCCAGGCCACATTCACCGCTCGTTCACCTGCTGTTCATCTCGGGCGTCCCAACCGTCCCCGCTCCCCCAGCAGCCAACCGCTCGCGCTCGCGCGCCACATCGAAATCGGCAGGCGGATACCCCAGATCGAGCGTGTCGAACGTCTCTCGCAGCAGGTGGGCCACCGCCCAGTCCCGGTACCACTTGCGGTCCGCCGGCACCACGAACCACGGCGCGGCGTCCGTGCCGCACCGGCTCAGCGCCTCGGCGTACGCGGCCTGGTAGTCGTCCCACTGCGCCCGGGAGTCGACGTCCGACGGGTTGTACTTCCAGTGCTTGTGCGGATCTGTGAGCCGTTCCAGCAGCCGCTCGCCCTGCTCGGCGTACGAGATGTGCAGCATCACCTTCACGACGGTCACCCCGTCGTCGACCAACTCCCGCTCGAAGGAGTTGATCTGGTCGTAGCGGGCCCGCCAGATCGCCTCCGGCACCAACGACCCGACCCGGGCGATCAACACGTCCTCGTAGTGTGAGCGGTTGAACATCCCCACGTACCCGGGCGGAGGCAGCTCCCGGCGGATCCGCCACAGAAAGTCGTGCCGCAGCTCCTGCGGGGTCGGCGGACCGAACGACCGGATGTGCAGGCCGAGGGGGTTCATCGCGCCGGCCACCCGCTTGATCGTGCCGTCCTTGCCACCGCAGTCCATCGCCTGGAGCACCAGCAGCACCCGGCGCGCCGGGTGCTCCGAGCCGGCCTTGGCCATCGCGAAGAGCATCTCCTGCTGCCGGCCCAGCTCCTCGCCGACCAGCGCCACCTGCGCACGGGCCCAGGTCTTGCGGTGTTCGCCGACCACCTCGGCCGGCGGCAGGCCGGGCGTGGACCGGGGATCGATCGCGGCGAGATCCACCGGCGCGGTGACCCGCAACAGGTCCCGCACGGGCCCGCCGTCCGGCGCCACGACCCGCTCGCTCTGCCCTTGCCGGGGTTCGCTCATCCTCGGATCATCGCCCAACCGCCGGCCATCCGCGCGCCGAGGCCCACCGGCCCACCGAGGCCCAGCCAGGGCCCACCAGGCCCACCGAGGCCCGCCGTCACGTCCGGGGCCGCCGGCGCGTCCGGTTGGTTGGAGGATGTGCGCCAGGGGGACGTGGCGCTCGGGGGAGGGTGGTGGGTCGTGCGAGACCTGGCGACGGAGTTCGAGGCCGAGCGGGGTCGGCTGCTCGCGGTGGCCCACCGGATGCTGGGCAGCCGCAGCGAGGCCGAGGACGCGGTGCAGGAGACCTGGCTGCGTTACGCCGGGGCGCTCGCCGACCCGGCCGCCCGCGCCGAGATCCGCGATCTCTCCGCGTGGTTGACCACCACCTGCGCCCGGATCTGCCTGGACGTGCTGCGCTCGGCGCGGGTCCGCCGCGAGGCGTACCCCGGGCAGTGGCTCCCGGAACCGGTCGTGAGCCCGCTGCACGGCGGCGAAGCCAGCGGTGGGTACGCCCCCGACCCCGCCGAACGCGCGGTCCGCACCGACCAGGTCGGCACGGCGCTGCGGGTGCTGCTGGAACGGCTCGCGCCCGAGCAGCGGCTCGCGTTCGTGCTGCACGACGTGTTCGCGGTGCCGTTCGCCCGGGTGGCGGACATCCTCGGCACCAGCGAGGTGGCCGCCCGGCAGCTCGCCTCCCGGGCCCGCAGGGCCGTCGCCGCACCGGACGCGCCCCGGCACACCGCTGACCCGGCCGAGCAGCGGCGCGTCCTCGCGGCGTTCGTGGCCGCCACCGAGTCCGGCGAGCTGGATCCGCTGCTGCGGGTGCTCGCGCCGGACGTGGTCCTGATCGGCGACTCGGGCGGGCACTTCCCGACGGCCCGTCGGCCGGTGGTCGGCGCGGACACGGTGGGCCGCTTCACGCTCGGCCTGTTCGGCCGGACCGGGCGGTACACGCGACGGATGCGGGCCCGCCCGGTGCTTGTCGACGGCGTCCTCGGCCTCCAGGTGGAGACGGCGCACAGCGACGGGCGGCCGATCCGGGTGGTCACCGCGTTCTCGGTCGACGGCGGCCGGATCACCGGCATCTTCAACCAGCTCAACCCGGAGAAGCTGGCCGACCTGCCGCCGCTGGGCGACGACGACCGGTGGCCGCCGCGCTGGTGAGCCCGCGCCGGCTCAGACCACCAGCGCCAGCCATTTGCGGTACGACGTCGCGAACGGCTCGGTGCCGTCGCCGAGGGCGCCGTACAGCCACTGGGCCGCCGCCTCGGCCTCGACCACCACGTCCTGCGGGTAGCCGAAACGGGCCCGGTGCTCGGCGAACTCGTCCTCGTCGAGCAGTTCCACCAGGCCGGTAGCCCGCCGCCGGACCACGTCCAGGTCGAGGTCGATCAGGTGAACGGTGTCGTCGGACTCCCAGCGGGCCGGGGTGGCGATGTCGCAGTAGACCTCGCTGGTCCGTGGCGGCGGGTTGAACATGCCCGTCCACCAGGCGTGATGCGGCACCAGCAGGACGAAGGGGATCTTCTCCACCGACGGCCGGCCGTGGTAGACCGACTCGGTGCCGAAGGGAACGCCGAGCCAGACGCCGAGATCGTCCTCCGCGAGGCGACGGGCCGGGTAGTCACGGTGCGCGCTGCCGTCGTACTTGCGGTAGATCACTCGGACCACGTCGCTCGGCATGATTCGCACCCTAACCGATACTGCCCACGCGTCGTAGCACGGCCGTAACCGGACGGGGTGGACCAGCGAGGTCGATGGGTGGTCCGCGCCACGCGGGCGGATGGGCACGGACGCTGTCGGCGGCGGCGGGTACCGTCGCACGGTGACTCCGCCCCGCACCGCCACCGGTTCCGCCACCCCGTCGGCCCGCGGTGGAAGCCGGCGGCGGGGTGCCCGGCCCAGCGGCACGGAGCTGCTCGCGGCCGCGGTCGGCGCGGTCCCCGGCGGCACGGCGCGGCCCGGCCAGCAGCAGATGACGACCGCCATCGAGGAGTGCGTGACCAGCGGCGAGCACCTGCTCGTGCAGGCGGGCACCGGCACCGGCAAGTCGCTGGCCTACCTCGCGCCGGCTCTCACCGTGGACGGGCCGGTGGTGGTCTCCACGGCCACCCTGGCGTTGCAGTCCCAGCTCGTCGACCACGACCTGCCCCGGCTGGCCGACGCCGTCGAGCCGCTGCTCGGCCGCCGGCCCACGTTCGCGGTGCTCAAGGGCCGGCACCACTACCTCTGCCTGGCGCGGCTGGACAACTCCACCGAGGACGAGCCGGAGGACACCCTCTTCGACGCCCCGGCCGCCCGCCCCGGCGGCGGCACGAAGTGGCTCGGCGAGGCGGGCCGGCTGGGCAAGCAGATCGAGCGGCTGCGCGACTGGGCCGAGAAGACCGACACCGGCGACCGCGACGAGCTGGACCCGGGCGTCGACGACCAGGCCTGGCGGCTGGTCTCGATGCCGTCGCGGGAGTGCGTCGGCGCGGCCCGCTGCCCGTTCGGCGCGGAGTGCTTCGCCGAGGCGTCCCGGGCCCGCGCTCGCGAGGCCGACATCGTGGTGACCAACCACAGCCTCCTGGCGGTCGACATGCTGGCCGACCGGCACATCGTCCCGCCGCACAAGCTGCTCATCGTCGACGAGGCACACGAACTGGCCGACCGGGTCTCCTCGGCCGCCCAGGCCGAGCTGGTGCCGGAGCTGATCGACCGGACCACCCGGCGGGCCCGTACGCTGCTGCGGCCGGAGACCGCCGATGCGCTCACCGCCGCCGGTGACGCCCTCGCCGTCGGGCTGGCCGAGGCCCCGGCCGGTCGACTCACCGCCGGCCTGCCGACGCCACTGCGCGAGGCGTGCACGCTGCTCGACGCGGCCACCCGCGCCGCCCTGGACGCGATCGGCGAGATCAAGTCAGATGATCCCGACCCGGTCCGCAAGCAGCAGGCCAAGGCCGCCCTGGACGACCTCTCCACCACCGCCCAGCGGCTCCTCGAAGAGGCCGACCACGACGTGGCCTGGGTGGAGAAGAACGACAGCGGCAGCCGACGGGCCCTCGTGGTCGCACCCCTGTCGGTGGCCGGCACCCTCGCCACCCACCTGTACGACGAACGCACCGTCGTGGCCACCTCGGCCACCCTGGCGCTCGGCGGCCGGTTCGACACGGTGGCCCGCGCCCTCGGGCTGGACGCGCCGCCACCCGCACCACCGTCCCCGGCCGCTGCCGCGCAGGCCGCCCGCACCGCCCCGGGCCGCCCGGTCGCCGAGGCGCCCGGCCGTCGGCTCGCGGGCGACACCAACCCGGGGTCCGTCGTGCCGGCGACCGAGGGGCCGGGTTGGCGCTCGCTGGACGTGGGCTCGCCGTTCGACTACGCCCGGCAGGGCATCCTGTACGTCGCCGCGCACCTGCCCCGGCCCAGCGTCTCCGGGCTGCCCGACGCGGCCGGGGAGGAGCTGCTCGGGCTCGTCGAGGCGCTCGGTGGTCGTACTCTCGGGCTCTTCTCCTCGCGGCGGGCCGCGACGCAGGCGGCGGAGCTGCTGCGCGCGCGGACCGACCTGCCGGTGTTGTTGCAGGGCGAGGAGGCGCTGCCGCTGCTGGTCCGCCGTTTCCGCGAGGAGCGGTCCAGTTGCCTGTTCGGGGTGATGTCGCTCTGGCAGGGGGTGGACGTGCCGGGCGACGCCTGCCAGCTCGTGGTCATCGACCGGCTGCCCTTCCCACGGCCCGACGAACCCCTCGCGGCGGCCCGCGCCGCTGCCGTGGACGCGGGCGGCGGCTCCGGCTTCGCCGCGGTCAGCGTGCCGATCGCGGCCGTCCGGCTGGCGCAGGGAGTGGGCCGACTGATCCGGGCCACCGGCGACAAGGGAGTCGTCGCGGTGCTCGACTCGCGCCTGGAGACGGCGCGGGGCTACGGGCCGTTCCTGCGCCGCTCGCTGCCCCCGTTCTGGTACACGACCCGCCCCGAGGTAGCCCGCGGCGCCCTGCAACGCCTCGCCACCACCTGACCCGCGCCCCGCGCCCCGCGTTCAAGGTCGTGCAATAACAAGGATGTAGTGGCATCCCCGGCCGGGGATGCCACTACATCAACGATCGTGCGTGATCATGGCGCGGGAGGCGCGCCGCTCGTGCGGTCAGGGGGCCTGCGCGGCGACGACGACGGCGTCGGGTGGGGTGTCCGGGACCGTCCGGGCGGCCAGTCGGCGTACGGCGGTGTTCAGCACCGCGATCAGCGGCACGGAGACCAGCGCGCCGGTGATGCCCGCGAGCACCACGCCGGCCGCGATCCCGATGATCACCGCGAGCGGGTGGATGGCCACCGCCCGGCCCATGATGAGGGGCTGGAGGATGTGGCCCTCCACCTGCTGCACACCGATCACCGCACCCAGGATGATCAGCGCGGTTACCGGCCCGCTGTCGACAAGCGCCACCAGCACCGCCACCCCACCGGAGAGCGCCGCGCCGACGATCGGGATGAACGCGCCGAGGAACACCAGGGCCGCCAGCGGGAAGGCGAACGGCACGTCGAAGATGACCAGGAAGATGCCGATGCCGACCGCGTCGATGAAGGCGACCAGCACGGTCGCGCGGACGTACGCGACGAGGGTCTGCCAGGCGGCGCGGCCGGCGTCGTCGACCTTCCACCGGGCGGCCACCGGCAGCAGCCGGACGAGGAAACGCCAGATCTTGTTGCCGTCGCGCAGGAAGAAGAACGTCGCGAACAGCACCAGCAGCGTGCCGGTCAGCACCTCCGCCAGCGTCGCGGCGGTGCTCAGCGCGCCGCTGGTGAACTTCGAGGTGTTGTCGTTGATCCAGCCCTGCGCCTCGTTGATGTAGCGGTCGAGCTGGGTGTCGGACAGGTGCAACGGGCCGGTCTTCAGCCAGTTCTGGATCTGCCGGACGCCCTGCGAGGACTTCTCGCTCAGCTCCGGTACGCCCTGGATGAACTCGTTGACCACCAGGGTCAGCGTGCCGATGACGCCCGCCAGACCGCCGACCAGCACCACGGCCGTCGCCAGCGAACGGGGCAACCGGGCCCGCAGCAGCCAACCCACGGCCGGCGCGAGCAACGCCGAGAGCAGCAATGCGATGGCCAGCGGGATGATCACGATCCGGACCGTGCCGACGATCCGAAGCAGCGCCCACGCCACCACGCCGATCACGATCAGCCGCCAGCACCAGGCGGCGGCGATCCGCAGCCCGTGCGGCACGTCGGCGTCGTCCCGGCTGGACGTCGAGCTGTGCAGGTCCACCGGAGGCTCCGCGCCGACGACCGTGGCCTTCGCCGGAGCGGCGGGCCCGGGAACGGCCGGCGAGGCCACCCCGGCCGTCTCCGGCGCGTCGCTCGGCGTCTCCTGAGCCGCGCGAACCGACTCCTGTCCTGACCGGTAGGCGCGGCGCAGCCGCCCGCGTACCCGCTCGAAGCGGCTCAAGCGCACCTCCTGGCAGAAGAGTCGTCCGCCCACGGCGACAGGTCGGACAGCATACGTCCGTTCCCCACACCGTAGGGCAGTTCCGCCACACAATGCCCGGACGGCCAGGGACGTAACCACCGGCGGCCGGTCCCCCGCGACACGGTAGCGTCTGCCCCGTGACCGCCGACCAGGATTTCGACTCCGGCCTGCCGATCCGCCTGCTGCACGACCGCGTGCTGGTACGCATGGACGGCAGCGAGGGCGAGCGCCGTTCCACCGCGGGCATCGTCATCCCGGCTACCGCCGCTGTCGGCAAGCGCCTCGCGTGGGCCACCGCCGTCGGCGTGGGGCCGAACGTCCGCGCCATCGTCTCCGGCGACCGGGTGCTCTTCGACCCGGACGAGCGTTCCGAGGTCGAGCTGCACGGCCGCGGGTACGTGCTGCTGCGGGAGCGCGACGTGCACGCCGTGGCCGCCGAGCGGGTCGAGAACGACTCCACCGGCCTCTATCTCTGACGCACCTCCCCTGGCCAGCGGGCGCCACCGCGCCGTTTGCCAGCCCGTGGCGTGGGAAGCCAGCCGGCGACCGTGGGCCCTGGGGAGGGACGATGCCGGTATTCGTGAAGAAACTGCTGGCCTGGGGCAGCGTCGCGTTCCTGATCTACTTCATGGCGTTCCGGCCGGACGGGGCCGCGCAGATGTTCAAGGGGATCGGAGCCGCGCTGATGGCGATGGCGCAGGGGCTCGGTGACTTCCTCACCACCCTGATGACCTGACCCCCGCCAGCGCCCGTCAGGAGTGACCGGGCGGCCACGGCGCCGGGGGGCGCAGGCCGTGCCAACCGGGCGGCGCGTAGCCCATGGGGGGCGGCGGCGGGGCGAGCACCACCGGGATCGGCACGACCGGCTCGTCGGGCGCTTCCACCGGCCGCTGCGTACCGTCCGGGAACCGCAGGTGGTAGCGGCTGCCGTCCCAGACACCCACCGGCGCCTGCGGGTCACGCCCCACGAAGAACGACCGGTGCGCGGTGATGGCCTCCAGCAGTTGCCGTTCCTCGGCAACCGCCCGCTCCCGGTCGGCGGGCTTACGGTCCAGACCACGAAGCGTCCCGTCGCGCAGCAGGGCCAGCCGCGTCGCGGCGAGCTGGTACCCGCGCATCGCCCGCACCCCGGCGTCGCCGGCGACCCGGCGTGCCCAGCTGCGGGCCGCGTGCCGGCGGCCCAGGCTGCTCAGGGCGGCCACCTCGGGCGGGCTCAGCCAGCCGGCGCGCACGTAGTCGGGCAGGGTCCGCTCGGTGAGCCGCCCCTCCCAGGCGCGCAGCCACACGGCCAGCCCGACCGTGCCGAAGAACACCGGCACCATCAGGCCCAGGAAGCCGTACAGCATGATCACCGCTTCGCCGGTGGCCTGGGTCAACGTCGGCAGCAGGTTCCACGTGCCGTGCAGCATCATCGCCAGCAGCAGGCCGGCGATGGGGGCAAGCACGCGGACCCGCCGGTCGGCCGTGCGCGAGGCGACACCGAGCCCGACACCTGTCATCGAAGTGAAGAGCGGATGGGCGAACCCGAACAGGAGGATCCGCACGATGAAGATGGCGATCACCTGCTGGGTGCCGGTCGCCGGGCCGTACCGGTCGGCGCCGGCCGCATAGCCGTACCCGCCCAGGTAGAGGATGTTCTCCACCATCGCGAAGCCGACCGCGGAGAGCCCGCAGTAGACCAGGCCGTCGGTGATGCCGGACCACTCCCGACGCCGGAACACCAGCAGCAGGATCGGACCGAGGGCCTTGGTCAGCTCCTCGATGAACGGCGCCACCAGCACGCCGGTCAGCGCCTCCGGCAGCCCCCAGTCGGCGAACCGCCCGGCGGCGAACTCGTTCACCTTCAGCGAGGCGGCGGTGGAGACGAACGCGCCCCAGGCGAAGCAGAAGATCAGGTATTTCAGCGGTTCCGGCTCGTACCGGTCGAGCCAGAGGAAGCAGGCGACCAGCACCGGCACCGGCAGGATCGCGGCGACCACCCCGATGAGCAGCGCGTCGAGGCCCAGCGACTGGCCGAGGGTGATGACCATGAAGACCGCGCACGCCGCGATGAACAGCACCACCCCGGCCAGCACCAGGAACCGCAGCCAAACCAGTCGGCGCGGCGGCATCCGGGGCGCCGCGACGACAGCCGGATCGGCGGGCGTGGGCGGCGACGGCAGGGGTGCACCGGGCGGGGTGTCGGCCATGCGGTCAGCGTAGCCATCCCCCGCCGGCTGGTCCGGTCGCATCCACAGCCGCTATGCTGCCGGCAGGTCACGAGCGCCAGCGTCAAGCCCCGGCTTGCTGGCCGGCAACCCTCGTCGAGTTCGCGGTGGGGTGCCCCGGGTGATGACCGGGCCCAGCCCGATCGGCTTGCTGGGCAAGCGCGGACCCCGTCCCGACACCGCACCCGGGGTCCCTGACCCCGGAGGTTCCGGCGTGTCCGTCACCCTCGTACCCTCGCTGCCCGCCCTGCCCACCGTCGCGCCCAGCCCGTTGGCGCCGCTCGACGTGCTCGGCGTACCCGGCGAGATCAACCTCGACTACGCGGCCACCGCGCCGTGCGCGCGGGCCGCGGCCGACGCGGTGACCGAACTGCTTCCCTGGTACGCCAGCGTGCACCGCGGCGCGGGAGCGCTGTCGCGGCGCTGCACCCTGGCCTACGAGCGGGCCCGGCAGACGGTCGGCGACTTCTTCGGCGCCCGCGCCGACGACCACGTGATCTTCACTCGGAACACCACCGACGCTCTCAACCTGCTGGCCCGGGCGCTGCCCGTCGGCACGACAGTCGTCACCTTCGCGGGCGAGCACCACGCCAACCTGCTGCCCTGGCCCCGCGGCTCGGTGCGCCTGTCGGTGCCCGCCGACCCGGCCGGGGCGGTACGCGCTCTCGCCGCCGCCCTCACCGAGCTGCGCCGCGACAGCAACCCCGCGCTGCCGGTGCTGGTCGCCGTGACCGGGGCGAGCAACGTGACCGGGGAGCTGTGGCCGGTCGCCGAGCTGGCCCGGGTGGCCCACCGGCACAACGCCCGGATCGTCCTCGACGCCGCGCAGCTCGCGCCGCACGCCCCGGTCGACCTGCACACGCTCGACGTGGACTACCTGGCCGTCTCCGGCCACAAGCTGTACGCCCCGTTTGGCGCGGGTGTGCTCATCGGCCGGGCGGACTGGCTGGACGCCGCCGCGCCGTACCTGGCCGGTGGCGGTGCCACCAGCCACGTCGGGCCAGCGACCCACGATGTGACCTGGGCGAACGGCCCGGCCCGACACGAGGGCGGCACCCCGAATCTGCTGGGCGCGGTGGCGCTGGCGGCGGTGTGCGCGGCGCTGGCCGACGCCGACCGGGTCGCGCTGGCCGCCCGTGAGCAGGCTCTGCTGGCCCGGCTGCGCACCGGCCTCGCCGCCCTGCCGCACGTGGTGGAGTTGCGCACGTTCGGCCCCGACGCGCCCCGGGTCGGCATCGTCTCGTTCGTGGTCGCGGGCTGGGACTCCGCAGCGGTGGCCGCCCGGCTGGCCTCCGAGCACCGGATCGGCGTACGCGATGGGCTGTTCTGCGCCCACCCGCTGGCCCGGCGGCTGCTCGGCGAGGCCGCCGGGCGTACCGGCCGGCGGGATCTTCCGCCGACCGCGTTGCGCGCCAGCATCGGTCTGGGCAGCACCACGGCCCAGGTCGACCGGCTGCTCGCCGCGCTCGCCGAGCTGAGCTGAGTCGAGCGGGGCTGAGGCCCGGACCGTGCGCCTGCTGCTCGCGCTCAGCCGACGGGCGGGGCGGTGGGTGGCTTCGGCGCCTCGCCCGGCTCGGCCGGTTCGCCGACCGGCCGTTCCTGCTCCCCGAAGGCCGTCCGGATCCACCGGTTCGCCTCCTCCTGCTCGACACCGGAGGCCACCAGCAGGTCACTCGCCGTGGTCCGGATCTGGGCGATCACGACACTGCCGGAGAAGCCGACTCCCGCCCCGTACGCCCGGCCGGCCTCGCTGACGGCCCGCAGCGAGCGCTCCCGTGCCTTCTGCGGCTCCTCGCCCGCCGCGAACTCGTGCTTGAGCAGCCGGACCGACTCGGCGAGGTGGCGGATCGCGTCCGGCATCGGGTCCGGCACCGGCTCGTCGTCCTCGATCAGGGTGACGGACCGGCGGATCAGCGTGCCGCTGTTGCGCATCGCGCGGTCGATCGGGTCGGCCGCCTCCGCGTAGTGGATCAGCTCGCCGCGGCGGTGCCAGCGGGCCGGCGACAGGGTGGCCGTCTCCTTCGCGCCCTCGATCGCCTCGCCCAGGGTGGCCAGCTCGTCCTTGTTGTTGCGCAGCCGCTCCAGCGCCCGCTGGATGCCGGCCCGGTCCCGGTCGCGCAGCCCGTCGGCGGTGGCGTCGAGCTGGGCGGCGAGCAGGTCCAGCGCCGGGCGGGCCGCCCGGTTGATCACCCGGAGCGGGTTCAGCGGCAACAGGACCGCCGTCACCAGCAACGCGATGCCGCCGCCGAGAAACGCGTCGACGAAGCGCGGGATCTCCAGGTTCTGGGTGGACGGGCTCAACGTCACGATCAGCACCGCCGTGGCCGCCGCCTGGATGACGATGGCCACGCTCGCCCCGGCGAAGATGGTGAGCAGGATCGCCACCGTGACCACCAGGCCGAGCTGCCACGCGCCGGTGCCGAGGAAATAGATCAGGAGGTCGCCGACGAACACCCCGACGCCCACCCCGACGATCAGCTCGACGGTCCGGCGGAACCGCTGCCCGACCGACGCGGCAAGCGTGCCGACCGCGGAGATCGGCGCGAAGACCGGTTGCGGATTGCCGAGCACCTTGTGCGAGATGAGGTACGCCAGACCGGCCGCCAACCCGGCCTGGACGGCCAACCCACCCGCCATCCGCACCCGGTGCAGCCGGTCGTGCAGGGTGGCCCGGCCGCGGTGCCGCAGTTGCTCGGTGGCCTCGGCGATGCGCGCCCCGTCGACGTCCACCAGGCCCTCACGCAGCGGGGTACGCCGCACCATCGGAGGTCTTCTGTCCCGGGCCACCGCCATGGGCGCGACTACCCGTGGCGGGCCCCCTGAATCCTCCCGCCCGCCTGCGGCGCGCGGATGCGGCAGACTCGGGCGGTGGCCGATCTGCTGGACCGGTGGCGGGCGGCGGCCCGCGACGCCGGGGCGAGACCCGACGAGCGCTCCACCCGGGCCGGGGAGGAGCTGCTCGCCCGGTGGCGGGAGCCGCACCGGCACTACCACACGGTGGCGCACCTGAGCGTCGTCCTCGATGTCGTGGACCGGCACGCCGCGCTGGCCGACCGGCCCGACCTGGTCCGGTTGGCCGCCTGGTGCCACGACGCGGTCTACGACCCGCGGGCCCCGGGCGACACCAACGAACGGGACAGCGCCGCGCTGGCCGGGAACCTGCTCACCGGGCTCGGAGTGCCGGCGCCCGCGGTGGCCGAGGTGCGCCGGCTGGTCCTGCTCACCGCCGGGCACGCCGTGGCGCCCCGCGACCGGAACGGCGCCCTGCTCTGCGACGCGGACCTCGCCGTGCTGGCCGGGCCGCCGGCCGCCTACGACCGCTACGCGGCGGCGATCAGGCGGGAGTACGCGCACGTGCCCGAGTCGGCCTTCCGAGCTGGTCGGGCCACCGTGCTCACCGGGCTGCTGGCGCTGCCCGCGCTGTTCCGGCTGCCGCCGCTCGCCGACCGGTGGGAGCAGCCGGCCCACGACAACCTGCGCCGTGAGCTGGCCGCACTCACCGGGCCGCCGACGATCCCGGCGTGACCAGGTGCTTCGGGCGACGCAGTCCGGCGTCGCGCAGCAACCGGACGAGTTCCCGGCTCGGCACCACCCGGGCCCCGAGCCACACCGCCGCCGCGAACCGGTCGGCCGGAATGTCGTAGTGGTCCCGGTCGAAGCCGCGCCGGGGTGCGCCCAGCGCCTCGGCGAAGGCGTGCAACTCGGCGTAGGAGACGTCGCTGATCAGGTGCGACCAGAGTCGACCGCGCCACGGCCAGGCCGGCCGGTCCAGGTAGAGCATGGTGCCCAAGCTAGCCCGCGTTGATGATCGGTGGTCGGCGACCTAGCCTCGGCGGCATGGCCCCCACCGGACTCCTCGACGACCTGCGCGCCACTCTGGGCGAGAACGCCGTGCTCACCGACCCGGACCTGCTACGCCTGCACCAGCGCGACGAGGCCGACCTCTGCGCCGCCGGCGTCCCCCTCGTGGTGACCCGCCCGCGCAGCACCGAGCAGGTGGTGGCGGTGATTCGGGCGGCGGCCCGGCACGGCGTACCGGTGGTGCCGCAGGGCGCGCGGACCGGGCTGGCCGGCGCGGCGAACGCGGTGGACGGCGCGGTAGTGATCAGCACCGTCGCGATGGACGAGATCCGGGAGATCGACCCGGTGGGCCGTATCGCGGTGGTCCAGCCCGGCGTGGTCAACGCCGCGCTCGCCGCGGCGGTCGCCAAGCAGGGTCTCTGGTACCCGCCGGACCCCGGCTCCTGGGAGTCGTCCACGATCGGCGGCAACGTGGCCACCAACGCCGGCGGCATGTGCTGCGTGAAGTACGGCGTGACCACCGAGTACGTGCTCGGCCTGGAGGTGGTGCTCGCCTCCGGCGAGGTGCTGCGCACCGGGCGGCGAACCGCCAAGGGGGTGGCCGGCTACGACCTGACGCGGCTCTTCGTCGGCTCGGAGGGCACCCTCGGGGTGATCACCGAGGTGACCGTGGCGCTGCGGCCGGCCCCGGCCGACTCGCTGACCCTGGTGGCGGTCTTCGGCTCCACGGCGGCGGCCGGCACCGCGGTGGCCCAGATCGCCGCGCGGGGCCTCACGCCCAGCCTGCTGGAACTGCTGGATCAGACCCACCTGCGGGCGATCGAGGCGTACCAGCCGATGGGGCTGCGGACCGACGCGCAGGCCCTGTTGCTGGCCGCCGCCGACACCGGCAGCCGGGCGGGCGACGACCTGGCGGCCCTGGCGCAGGTGTGCGAGGCGGCCGGCGCCGAGGAGGTCTACGCGGCCACCGACGCGGTGGAGGCGGCGGCGTTGTTGCAGGCTCGCCGGCTCGCCCACCCGGCGATGGAGAAATTCGCCGCCGACACCCACCCGGGTGGCAGCGGTGGCCTGGTGATCGACGACGTGGCGGTGCCGCGGGGCGCGCTCGCCGCGCTGCTGGACGGGGTGGCCCGGATCGCGGCGGACTGCGACGTGCCGATCGGTGTGGTGGGGCACGCCGGGGACGGCAACATGCACCCGAACATCGTCGTCGACCGCGCCGACCCGGCGAGCGTTGAGCGGGGCCGGCGGGCGTTCGACGAGATCATGCAACTCGGCCTCGACCTGGGCGGCACCTGCACCGGCGAGCACGGGGTGGGGCTGCTCAAGCGGGACTGGCTGGCGGCCGAGATCGGCCCGGTCGGCGTCCGGGTGCACCAGGCCATCAAGGCGGCGCTGGACCCGGCCGGCCTGCTCAACCCGGGCAAGGTGCTCTGAGGGGCTGCTTTAGCCCTTGACCTCGGCGGGCGTCGCCTGGGTGAGCAGCAACAGGATCTCCCCCGCCACCGCCGGGCGTTCCTCACCCGGGCAGTCCTGCGAGGTGATCAGCCCGGACGAGGTGAGCAGGCTGGACGTCAGCGCGTCGATACAGGTGGTCCGGTACCGCCGGACCTGGTCGGTCTCCTCGGCGAGCCGGGGGTCGGCGAGCAGCACCTGAAGGCGTTCGGTCTGCTCCGCGGCCAGCCTGCCCCGGGAGGTGACTCCGTCGCCGGCACAGTCGAGGCACTGCCACGAGCCGTCCCGCTCGACGCTCAACGTGCGCAGCGGGGCGTCGGCGCCGAGCCGTTGGATCAGGCTGACCTGGCCCGCGGCGACCGTCGTCGGGATCTCGGGTGCCGGCACACCGGCCGCCGAGCCGGCCGGCGGTTGGGCGACCGGCGTCTCGGCGTCATCGCGGCCGAAGAGCGAACACCCGGCCAGGGCGACGGCGAGCACCAGGGCAAGCAGCGGGGTGAGGAGACGGGGGCGCGCGCGGTACAGCACGCGCGGAAACCTACCCCACCGTAGGTAGCGTTCGAAACCACCATCCGGGCCGGTATCGATAGTTACCACTCGGTAACGTCACTTTTCGGTCATCGTGGCGTGGGGCGCAGCTCCGCCTGGTCGTCGTCACCCCGATCCGCCGCGTAACCCCGTACGTCCGGTACGCCGAGTCTGGCCGCGTCCGCCCCGGCGTCGTCCGGCATCAGTTGGGACTGCCGCTCCGCCTCCACCCGCGCGCGGTAGTGCTCGACCTCGCGGGCGCTCCTCGCCGCGTCCCACCCGAGCACCGCACCCATCAGCTCGGCGGTGTGCTCGGCCGACTCCAGGCCACGGTGGCTGGTCTCGAAGGAGATCCGGGTCCGTCGGGTCAGCACGTCCTCCAGGTGCAGCGCGCCCTCGGCCCGCGCCGCGTAGGCGACCTCCGCCGCCAGGTATTCGGGAGCACCGGCCAGCGGGGACGCCAGCAGCGGATCGACGTCGATCAGCGCCAGCAGGTCGAGCGTGAGGGTGCCGTACCGCTCCAGCAGGTGCTCCACCACGCCCACCGGCACGCCGTGCCGGCGGGCCAGGTCGGCCCGGTCGCGCCACATCGCCGGGTAGCCGTCCGCGCCGAGCAGCGGCAGGTCGGCGGTACGCGACGCGCGGGCGCCACCCAACCGGCGTACGGCCCGGTCGACCACGTCGGACGCCATCACCCGGTACGTCGTGTACTTGCCGCCGGCGACCAGCAGCAGCCCGAGCATCGGCTCGAACACGGCGTGCTCGCGGGAGAGCTTCGACGTGGAGTCGGCCTCACCGGCCAGCAACGGCCGCAACCCGGCGTAGACGCCCTCGATGTCGGCGGTGGTCAACGGCCGGTCCAGCACGGTGTTGACCTGCTCCAACAGATAGTCGATGTCGCTGGCCGAGGCCGCCGGGTGCGATCTGTCCAGGCGCCAGTCGGTGTCCGTCGTGCCGATGATCCAGTGCCCGCCCCACGGGATGACGAAGAGCACCGACCGTGCCGTCCGCAGGATGAGCCCCGTCTCGCCGGTGATCGCCGAGCGGGGCACCACCAGGTGCACCCCCTTCGAGGCGCGCACCCGGACGCCGGGCCGCAGGCCCACGTCGTTGAGCATCCGGGACATGTCGTCGCTCCACACACCGGTGGCGGCGATGACCGTGCGGGCCTGCACCTCGAACTCGGCGTCCGGGGACCCGGCCGGCGCCTCCAGGTCACGGACCCGTACGCCGGTGACCTCCCGCGCCTGCCGGATCAGCCCGACGGCACGGGTGCTGCTGACCACGGTGGCGCCGAGGCTCGCCGCGGTGCGGGCCAGGGTGACGACCAGCCGGGCGTCGTCGACCTGGCCGTCGTAGTAGCGGATCGCCCCGGCCAGCGCGTCGGCCCGCAGGCTCGGGAAGATCCGCCGGGCCCCCTCCCGGGTCAGGTGCCGGTGCAGCGGCATGCCCCGACCACCGCCGAAGAGACCGGCGAAGGCGTCGTACGTGGCCACGCCCGCGCCGTAGTACGAGCGGCGGAAGATCCGGGCGGGCAGGTCCCGCAGACCCCGGCCGGCCGGCAGCGGCACCAGGAACGGCACCGGGCGGACCAGGTGCGGCGCGAGCCGGGTCGCCAGCAGGCCCCGCTCGGTCAGCGCCTCGTGAACCAGGTGGAACTCCAACTGCTCCAGGTAGCGCAGCCCACCGTGGATGAGCTTGCTGGATCGGCTCGACGTGCCCGAGGCGAAATCGCGCGCCTCGACCAGGGCCACCTTCAGGCCTCGGGACGCCGCGTCCAGGGCGGCGCCCGCACCGGTCACCCCGCCCCCGATGACCAGCACGTCGAAGCGCTCGGCGCGGAGTCGGCGCAGGTCGGCCGTACGGCGGACCGGCGAGAGCTGACCGGCGACGGATCGGGAGATGTTGGGGTCACGCACCCATCCACCGTAACCGCCACGGAAGCGTGTCGACATTCGCCGCCCGCCCCGCCTCGCCTCCGATTCACGTCGACCGCCCGCAGATCTTGGACAGTTTCCGTCAGCGGCTGACGGAAACTGTCCAAGATCTGCGCGGTTCTTCGATTCGAGACTGCTCGGGCTGGTCGTAGGGTTTCCGGATGCATGGTCAACCTGCGCATCCCGGGCTCGGCCACCGCAGCTCCCCGTGGCCGGTGGTCGCGGCCGTGTTCGTAGGCTGCTGGATCGTCGCGGTCACGGTGGCCACCCAGACCGGTGGCTGGCTCACCGATCAGGTGCTGCTCGGCTTCGGACGGGACCGGCTGGGCTGGCTCTGGCCGGTGCTCGGCCTGGTCACCGTCGTGCTGGTGGGCACGCCCGCCCTGCTGCTGGCCGTGCTGCCCCGCTCGACCACGGTCCGGGCCACCGGGCGGGTGTGGTTGGCCGCCGCGCTCACCCTCGGCGTGCTCACGCTGCTGCGCATCGTGCCGCCCGTGCACCACGAGGCGTACCTCGCCGCGCTGGCCGCCGTCGCATCGCTCAGCGCGCTCACCGTGGCCTGGTCGGCGCGACGATCGTCCGGCTCGGACGTCGGCGCCGCTCCCGACGCCACCGCGTCGTGGGCCGGCGACCGCACCGGCGGTGCGGCGCCGAACAGCGACGCCACCGCGTCGGGGGCCAGCGACCGCACCGGCGGTGCGGCGCCGAACGGCGACGCCGCCCCCGCTCAGGCCGCCGGAAGCACGGAGTCGAGCGTCGACGCCGCGTCGACGGCCGTCGGGGGCCCGGATCCGGTCGGGGGGCAGCGTGGATCGCGCCGGCCCGGGCCGGTGCCGCTGCTCGCGGTCGCCGCCGGGTTGGCGCTGCTGCTGCCGTGGGCCTGGCTGGGCGCGCTCGGTGGGCTCCTGGAGACAACGCTCGCGCTGTTGGCGGCGGCCGCGCTCGGGGTGCTGGCCGCGACGCTGTTGGACGCCACCTTCTGGTCCCGGTTCGCGGTCGGCCGGCCGCCTCGGCCGGGACGGCTGGTGCTGGTCGGTGGCCTGGTCGCCGGGGTGGCGCTGCTGCTCCTCGCGGCCGGGACGGGCCAGTCCGGCGCGCAGTTGCCCGCCCTGCTGACGCTGCCGCCGACGGGCTTCGCGCTGGCGGCGCTGTATGCCGCGGCCTGGCGACCGACCGCCGACCCGGCCGCGACCCGGCGGCCCACCGCCGATCCGGCCGCGGCCGGGGGGCCCACCGCCGACCCGGCCGACGCCGCACGCGCCGGCCGGGCCGCGACCGGCTGGCTGGTGGGCCTGGCCGCGCTCGGCCCGCTGGCCTTCACCGACCCGGAAGAGATCACCCTGCTGCTGATCGGCACCCGGGACGTCCCGTTCTGGGTGGCGGCCGCCGCCGGCGCCGGCCTCGCCGTCGCGGTCCTGGTCGCCATCGGGTACGCGGTGCTGCTGGCCCGCCCGACGGCACGCACCCCGAGTCGCCGGGTCGCCGCGCTGGCGGCGGCGGTCCTGCTGGTGACGGTGGGTGTCGTCGACGTCGGGCCCGGCCAACCCGGCCTGTACGGGGAGCGGCTGCTGGTGGTGCTGCGCGAGCAGGCCGACCTGAGCGGCATCCCGGCCGGCGCCCCCGGGCAGGCCGGACGGGACGCCCGGGCGGCGGAGGTCTACCGGCGGCTGGTGACCACCGCCGACCGCAGCCAGGCCGACCTGCGCCGCACAGCGGGGCGGCTACGACTCGACCCGGTGCCGTACTACCTGGTCAACGCGGTCGAGGTGGATGGCGGCCCGGCCGTACGGGCCTGGCTCGCGCGGCGACCCGAGGTGGCTCGGGTGCTGGTCAGCCAGCGCCTGCGGCCGCTGCCGGCCCCGGCGGGGCAGAGCCGGGGCACCGCGCCCGCGCCGACCGGCCCGGAGTGGAACATCCGTCAGCTCGGCGCGGACCGCGTCTGGTCCCAGCTGGGGGTGACCGGCAGGGGAATCGTGGTCGGCAGCTCCGACTCCGGTGTGGACGGCGGCCATCCGGCGCTGCGGGCCGGGTTCCGTGGCGGGGACGACTCCTGGTACGACCCGTGGGACGGCACCCGGACGCCGAACGACCAGGGCGGGCACGGCACCCACACGGTGGGCAGCGCGGTCGGGCGGGACGGCATCGGGGTGGCGCCGGACGCGCAGTGGGTGGGCTGCGTCAACCTGGACCGCAACCTGGGCAGCCCGGGGCACTACCTGGACTGCCTTCAGTTCATGCTGGCGCCCTTCCCGGCCGGCGGTGATCCGTTCACCGACGGCCGGCCAGAGCGCGCCCCGCAGGTGCTGACCAACTCGTGGGGCTGCCCGGCGATCGAGGGCTGCGACCGGGAGGCCCTGCTTCCGGCCACCACGGCGCTGGACGCCGCCGGGATCTTCGTGGTCGCCGCGGCGGGCAACACCGGCCCGTGGTGCGCGTCGATCGACGACCCGCCAGCGCCGTACGCGAACGTGCTGACCGTGGGCGCGGTGGACGCGCACCGGCGGGTGGCCGAGTTCTCCTCACGCGGGCCGGTGCCGGGCGGCACGGGCAAACCGGACGTGCTGGCGCCCGGGGTGGGCGTGGTGTCGGCCATGCCCGGCGGCGGGTACGCGGCGCTGGACGGCACGTCGATGGCGACCCCGCAGGTGGCGGGAGTGGTCGCGCTCATGTGGTCGGCGAACCCGGCGCTGGTCGGGGACCTGACCAGGACCCGGCAGATCCTGCGGGACACCGCGACGCCGGCCGAGCCGACGTACCGTTCCGACAACCCCACCGACGCCTGCGGCGGCCCGGCGAACGTCACCGGCGCCGGCCAGGTCGACGCGTACGCAGCCGTTCGCGCCGCCCGGGGGTGAACGAGGGCGGGGCCGGTCACCGCCAGCAGGTGATCTAGGGTCGGCGACCATGGACGCCGAGATCACCGTCGCCGAACTCAGCCCCGACCTCGCGCCCACCGTGGCGCGGTTCTGCGCGCAGGCGCTCGACCTGCCCGAGGACGCCGCCGAGGCGGCCGCCATCGTGGACGTGCTGTGGACCCGGGCCGCTGCCGACCGCGCGGTGGTCGGGCTGGGCGCGTACCGGGGGAACGACCTGGTCGGGGTGCTGCTCTGCTCGGTGTCGCCGGCCGAGGTGGGCATCGGGCACGTGGACCTGGTCGCGGTGCTCCCCGGGCAGCGCCGCCGAGGGGTGGGCCGCGCGCTGCTGTCGCGGGCCGAGCAGGCACTCGCCGAGCGCGGCGTCACCGAGGTGCTGCTCGCCGGAAACCCGCCGTACTACGCCTGGCCGGGCATCGACGTGCGGTACACGCCAGCGGTGTGCGCCGCCCTGGCGCTCGGCTACCACCAGGACCGGACCGCCTGGAACATGACGGCGGACCTGTCGTACGACGAGTCACCGGCCCTGCGGTCGACGGAGGCCACGGAGCAACGGCTGGCTGGGCAGGGCATCACGGTACGCCGGGCGGAGCCCGCGGACCTGCCGGCGCTGGCCGCGTTCGCCCGGTCCACCTTCGGTGGCGCCTGGGACGGCGAGCTGGCCGGGTCGGTGGGCCGCGCGGGGGCGGGCTGCCACCTGGCGGAGCGGACCGGCGAGGTGCTGGGTTTCGCCGCCTACGGGTCGTCCCGGCCGAGCTGGTTCGGGCCGATGGGCACCGCGCCCGCCGCCGAGGGTTCGGGCATCGGCGGGGTGCTGCTGCGACGCTGCCTGCGCGACCAGCGTGCGGCGGGGGTGGACCAGGCGCAGATCGGCTGGGTGGGGCCGGTGCCGTTCTACTCGGGCAGCGCGGGCGCCCGGATCGAGCGGGTCTTCTTCCTGTACCGGCGGACCCTACCGGTGACGTGAGAGGGCAAATGGGACATGAGTCCATTCGCCCGCATTACCCATCGACGCCCCCTACCGTTTCGGTAGAGGAGGCAGCCATGACCACGGATGACGACCAGACCGAGGACGGCCCGCCGATCACCTGGAAACCGGTCGGCGAACTGCCCGGCCAACTCCCGTTCGACCGGCTCGACTACGGCGACGCCGAGCAACTTGCCGAGATGACCACCGACGGCGAGCGGCTGACCGAGGAACCGCAGGAGATGGTGGACGCGCCGATCCAGCTGCTCCCGCCGTACGACCGGGCGCAGAAGCGCCGCAACCAGCGCCCACTGCCCACCTGACGACGAACGGGGCGGACCGCGTCAGCGGCCCGCCCCGTTCGGTGTGTCGGAACTGGACTCAGAAGTCCATGTCCCCGCCACCCGGGCCCGCCGGGGCAGCCGGGTTCTTCTCCGGCTTGTCCGCGACGACGGCCTCGGTGGTGAGGAAGAGCGCCGCGATGGAAGCGGCGTTCTGCAGCGCCGAGCGCGTCACCTTGGCCGGGTCGATGATGCCCGCGGCCAGCAGGTCGACGTACTCGCCGTTGGCGGCGTTGAGGCCGTGACCCGCTTCGAGGTTACGGACCTTCTCCACCACGACGCCGCCCTCGAGGCCGGCGTTGACGGCGATCTGCCGCAGCGGGGCGTCCAGCGCGACCTTGACGATGTTGGCACCGGTCGCCTCGTCGCCGACCAGGTCCAGCTTGTCGAAGGCGGTCTTGCCGGCCTGCACCAGCGCGACGCCACCACCCGGGACGATGCCCTCCTCGACGGCGGCCTTCGCGTTGCGAACGGCGTCCTCGATGCGGTGCTTGCGCTCCTTGAGCTCGACCTCGGTGGCCGCGCCGACCTTGATCACCGCAACGCCACCGGCCAGCTTGGCCAGCCGCTCCTGCAGCTTCTCGCGGTCGTAGTCGGAGTCGCTCTTGTCGATCTCGGCCCGGATCTGGTTGACCCGACCCTGGATCTGGTCGGCGTCGCCGGCACCGTCGACGATGGTGGTCTCGTCCTTGGTCACCACGACCTTGCGGGCGCGGCCCAGCATGTCGAGGCCGACGGCGTCCAGCTTGAGGCCGACTTCCTCGCTGATGACCTGGCCACCGGTGAGGATGGCGATGTCGGCGAGCATGGCCTTGCGGCGGTCACCGAAGCCCGGCGCCTTGACGGCGACGGACTTGAAGGTGCCCCGGACCTTGTTGACGACCAGGGTGGCCAGGGCCTCGCCCTCGATGTCCTCGGCGATGATCAGCAGCGACTTGCCCGACTGCATGACCTTCTCCAGGATCGGAAGCAGGTCCTTGACCGACGAGATCTTGCTGTTGACGATCAGGAGGTAGGGGTCGTCGAAGACGGCCTCCATGCGCTCCGGGTCGGTCATGAAGTAGGCCGAGATGTAGCCCTTGTCGAAGCGCATACCCTCGGTGAGCTCCAGCTCCAGCCCGAAGGTGTTGCTCTCCTCGACGGTGATGACGCCTTCCTTGCCGACCTTGTCCATCGCCTCGGCGATGATCTCGCCGACGGTGCTGTCGCCAGCGGAGATGGAGGCGGTGGAGGCGATCTGCTCCTTGGTCTCGACGTCCTTGGCGAGCTTGGACAGCTCCTCCGAGACGCTCGCGACCGCAGCCTCGATGCCCCGCTTCAGGGCCATCGGGTTGGCGCCGGCGGCCACGTTGCGCAGGCCCTCGCGAACCAGGGCCTGGGCCAGGACGGTCGCCGTCGTCGTGCCGTCACCGGCGACGTCGTCGGTCTTCTTGGCGACTTCCTTGACCAGCTCGGCGCCGATCTTCTCGTACGGATCCTCGAGCTCGATCTCCTTGGCGATGCTCACACCATCGTTGGTGATGGTGGGGGCACCCCACTTCTTCTCGAGCACGACGTTGCGGCCCTTCGGGCCGAGGGTCACCTTTACGGCGTCAGCGAGCTGGTTCATGCCCCGCTCGAGGCCGCGGCGCGCCTCTTCGTCGAACGCGATCATCTTTGCCATACGGCGTTGTCCTCCTGGACACTCACGGCCACCCGAGTGTGTGTCCCGGATGGGCCGCCTGGTTTACGCACCTTGGGACGCCGCCACCAGGCGACGACGACGTCCTCCGGCCGGGCCGGATAGCCCGCGACGACCGGCCATGTGCCGCCCCGGCGTCTCCACGCCTGGGCAACCTGGCCCCACCGTCCCGACCGTTGGCACTCACGGTACGCGAGTGCCAATGACTTGTTTAGCACTCTCACCTGCCGAGTGCAAGCACGATGACGCCGCTCAGCCGAGTTCGGCCGCCAGTCCGGCGCTGTTCACCGGCCCCTCATGGGCCCGCTGCTCGGTGTACGTGACCAGCAGACCGATCAACTGGACGAGGTGGGCCGGCAGCGCCAGCAGCGCCGCGACACCGATCACCGCCACCACCCCGACCGCGGCGCCCGGGGACGCGAACGGGTCCGTGCCCAACGCGCCGGTGCCCACCGACTCCAGGAAGCCCGGAACCACGGTGCCGACGATCACAGCCCCGCCCACCACGGCCACCCGGCCGAGCAGCAGCCCGAGCCGGGCGTGGAACATCCCGAACGACCGGCCGATCGGGTTCTGCCGCTCGAACAGGTAGACCGGGCCGGCCAGGCTCAACGCGAACGCCAGATAGATGCCCGGCAGGACGCAGAAGCAGAAGCCGATACCGATGAGCACGCTGACCAGCAACGTCCAGCCCCACAGGCCGAGCGCCCGGCGCAGGCCGTACCGCAGCGCCGCATCCAGGCTGGCGGGCCGGCCGGTCGCCTGCTGGGTGATCACCCAACTGCCGGCGGCCCACCCCACCGCCTGCACCAGACCGATCAGCAGGCTGCCGCCGACCAGCACGGCGACGAGGGTTGCCAGGGTGGCGGCGAAGTTGTCCGGCAGTCCGGCCGCCGGATCCATCTCGGCCTGCGCCTCCCAGCCGGGCGACGGGTCCACACCCAGCGAGATGACCGAGAGCACCGCCGCCGGCAAGACCTGCGTGAGCAGCATGATCGGCACCAACTGCCGCCAGCCCCGGCGCAGCGCGCCCCCGCACCGCTCGAACCAGGCCCCGATGCCGGCACCG
The DNA here is from genome assembly GCF_040607775.1 of Micromonospora sp. NPDC005237. NCBI lineage: Bacteria > Bacillati > Actinomycetota > Actinomycetes > Micromonosporales > Micromonosporaceae > Micromonospora > Micromonospora sp. NPDC005237. The sequence continues at coordinate 248,804 of NZ_JBEXHJ010000004.1, forward strand.
GGCGGAGTGACCAGGGCGTCGTTCGGATCAAACCCGTGACCCGGCGGGTACCAGCCGACCGGCGCCCCCGGATACCACGGCTGCCCACCGTAGGGGCCCACCCCGGGCGGGTAGCCGCCGGTGGGCGGATAGGCCCAGCCCTGCGGCGGCGCACCGGCCGGACCCCAACCGCCCTGCGCCGGATCCCAACCGGGCGGCGGCCCAGCCGGCGGACCCCAACCGCCCTGCGCCGGATCCCAACCGGGCGGCGGCCCAGCCGGCGGACCCCAACCGCCCTGCGCGGTGGGATCCGGCGTACCCGCCGGACCGGCCTGCCCCCAACCCTGGGGGATCGGGCCGGGTGGCGGCCCGTATCCAGGCGGCATCGCAGGGCCGGGGCCGTATCCGGGTGGCATCGCAGGGCCGGGGCCGTATCCGGGCGGCATCGCAGGGCCGGGGTCGTGTCCGGGTGGCGGCCCGGGATCTGCGCCGGAGGCCGGTGGCGTGCCCGGGGCCGCGCCGCCGGAGACGGGTGAGGTGGGGTCGGACGGGCCCGGCTCACCCGGCCCGGAGGGCGTGGTGGGTGGGGGCGACTGGTCGGTCATGAACCCTCCTCAGCATCTGCTGGAACGGCTCACGATCTTCCCGGTTGGGCGTCCGCACCGCAGCCCCGACCCGCCAACCGATCGGGGGCGATCCGCGAGCGGGAAGGTCGGGAATTCGCTCAGGCGATGACGCGTACGTGTTCCGCCTGCGGGCCCTTCTGCCCCTGGGCGATCTCGAACTCCACCCGCTGGCCGTCGTCCAGCGCCTTGTAGCCGTCCATCTCGATCGCGGAGAAGTGGACGAACACGTCCTGACCGCCGTCGACGGCGATGAAGCCGTAGCCCTTTTCGGCGTTGAACCACTTCACGGAACCCTGTGCCACGGTGCACTTCCCTCACTCTTGCGCAGCGTTGCCTGCCCGGGCGCGCGGCACGGCCGGACGCCCTCGGAGCACCGCCTCAGCGATCGACGACGGCCGCTGAAAGGGTGACCGAAATCGCACGCTACACGAGGAGTGACGGCCGCGCACGACCCCAAATCGGGCGTATTCTCGGACGACCCGACCAGGCCCGGGGGCCGGACCGGAACGGGCCGCGGACGACCGGTCCCGGCTCGCCGCCCGGCGGCCCGGCGGCGGGGCGGGGCACGCCCCGAGGCAGCTCCCGCCCCTGTGGTAGGCATGCAGACATGACCACCGATATCGGCTCAGCCGCCGTTCGGCAGGCCGAGATCCACCGGGTCCGGCCGGAGGACGCCGCCCGGATGCGGGCACTGCGCCTGGAGATGCTCGCCGACGCGCCGTTGGCCTTCCTGGAGACCGTGGCGGACGCGGCGGCCCGACCGCACGGCGAGTTCGCCGCGCGGGTGGCGTACACGTCGGCCGGCCCCCACAACGCGCAGTTCGTCGCGGACCCGGGGGGCCGTCTGGTCGGGCACGCCGGCGGCACGGTCGCGCCGAACGAGCCGGGGCTGACCGTCATCTACGCCGTGTACGTCACGCCGGCCTGGCGGGGCAGCGGGCTGCTCGGCGAGCTGATCGACGGGGTGGCCGCCTGGTCCCGGGCCTGCGGCCGACCGGAGCTGCTGCTGGAGGTGGTGGTCGGCAACGACCGCGCCTACCGGGCCTACCGGCGGCTGGGCTTCACCGACACCGGCGTGCGAGTCCCCCACCCCACGATCCCCGCCCTGAACGAACTACAGATGCGCCGAACAGCCTAGAAACAAGAGAACCCATCCCAAGGCAGAACCCCGGTGATGTCTAAAAGCCGGACGCGTCAGCGACAACCGCGTCCACGTGAGGGTTTCCGGGGCAGCCCGCCCCGCGCAGGGATCAAGCCTGACCGCCCGGAGCGGGGCGGGCTGCCCCGGAAACCCCCAACCGCAACCAAAGATCAGACGTGACGCCGCGACTGCACGATCCGGAACCGGTTGGCCACGTACGCCCCGTCCGTCAGCGCCGAGTTGGCCGCCGCGTTCGCCCCACTGCCGTGGAAGTCGGAGAACGCCGCCGACTGGTTGACGAAGACCCCGCCGGTGAGGTTGCAGGACAGGTGCACCCCGACCTCGACCGCCACCGCCTCGGTGGCGTCCAGCACCGCCTCGTCGGTGGAGTAGACCGCCGCCGTGAGCGCGCCCTTCTCCCCGACCGTCCGGCGCAGCAGTTCCAGGCTGTGGGCTGTGGAGTCGGTGGCGATGGCGAACGAGATCGGCCCGAACCACTCCCGGCCGTACGTCTCGGCGTCGTCCGCGCCCAGCTTCACGATGGTCGGGGTACGCACCACCGCGTCGGCGTACGCCGGGTGGGCCACGGCCCGTGACTCCAGGACCGGCTCACCCACCTTGGTGACCTCGGCCAGCCGCTCCAGCACCCCGTCGTTGACGATGGCGCCGGTCAGCTCGACGCCGCGGGCCGGGTCGGCGGTCAGCTTGCCGACCGCCGCGGCGATCCCGCCGGCCACCTCGTCGAAGCTCTTGTGGCCCTGGTCGGTCTCGATGCCACCGGCGGGGATGAGGATGTTCTGCGAGGTGGTGCACATCTGCCCGCTGTAGAGGGTCAGCGTGAAGCCGAGGTTGCGGCACATGCCGGCGAAGTCGTCGGTGGAGTCGATGACCACCGTGTTCAGCCCGGCCTTCTCGGTGTAGACCGACGCCTGCCGGGCGTGCGTCTCCAGCCAGTCGCCGTACTCGGTGGAGCCGGTGAAGTCGACGATCTTGACGGAGCGGTGCAGGGCCAGGTCGCTGGCGAGCTTCTCACCGGGCGCCTCGGCCGCCAGCATGATCAGGTTCGGGTCGAAGCCGGCCTCGGCGAGCACCTCCCGGGCGTACTTCACCGTGACGGCCAGCGGCAGCACCGCGCGCGGGTGCGGCTTCACGATCACCGGGTTGCCGGTGACCAGCGAGGCGAACAGCCCGGGGTACGAGTTCCAGGTCGGGAAGGTGTTGCAGCCGATCACCAGCGCCACCCCACGCGGCACCACGTGGAACGTCTTGGTCATCCGCAGCGGGTCGCCCTTGCCGGCGGCCTTCTCCCAGCCGGCCGTGCCGGGGTGCCGGGTCATCTCGGCGTACGCGTACGCCAACGCCTCCAGCGCCCGGTCCAGCGCGTGCGCGCCGCCGGCCTGGAAGGCCATCACGAACGCCTGCCCGCTGGTGAACTGCACCGCGTTGGCCAGCTCGAAGATGTGCTTGTGCAGCCGGTCCAGGATCTCCAGGCAGACGCCCACGCGGGCCTGCGGGCCGGCGTCGCGCCAGGCCGGGAGCGCGGCGGAGGCGGCGGCGATCAGCTCGTCGGTGCCGGCGTGCGGGTAACGCACCGCCAGGTCGACCCCGAACGGGCTCGTCTCGGTGGCGATCCGCTCGCCGGCGCCCGGCTGGTCGAGCGGAAAATCACCGCCGAGGTACGCCTCGAAGGCGGCCTTGCCGTCGGCGGCGGCCGTTTCGCCGTACACGCGGGGGCTGGGGGACTCGGGATAGGCGGACCAGTAGCCCCGCTCCGTGATCGCGGTCAGCGCTCGGTTGAGGGTGTCGGCGTGCCTGCCGTACAGGGGATGCGGGGTCTCCGTCATGCCAGCCATCATGCAACAGCCAGGTCCGCGAGCAGTAGGGGCGGATGCCAGACAGAGGTTCATGCCTGAGCCAGGTCCGCGAGCAGTAGCGCCGATACCCGTCAGAGGGTGAGCTGCCAGTTGTTCCAGGCGTCCACCGGGCGGAAGCCGAACTGCTCGTTGATGGCCACCATGTAGCTGTTGCTGGCCGCGTTCCAGGTGTCGATGACGCGTACCGCCGGCTCGTGGGTGAGCAGGTGGTGCAGGTTCTCCGCCTTGGCGATCAGGCCCAGGCGGTGCCCACGGTGGGCCGGGTCGACGATGGTGATCTGCTGGAAGGCGTGCCAGTCGGCGGTGGCGCCCACGTCGAGCAGGGTCCAGGCGACCAGCCGACCGGACGCTTCGTGCCGCATCCCGAGGTGGTAGCGCCGCCGGCCCCGGGCGTCCAACGCGCGCTCGTTGCCCCGGATGCGCTCGGCGTCCACCTGCTCCGGTTCCCACTGCACGTCACCCATCGGCGCGTCCATCAACAGCCGGCTGTCCAGGTAGGCGATGTCCGCCACGTACTCCTGCGGCGTGGTGCCCTGCCAGCAGACCGACCCGTAGCCCTCGGCCCGCGGCTCGGCCTCGGCGAGCGCCGCCCGCAGGGCGACCCGGTCGATGTCGGCGATCTCCAGCCGGCGTCGCACCTCGGCCAGGGCGGACTGCGCGCCGGTCGAGGCGGCGAACGCGTCGCCCGCCCCGGAACGGGCCGCACCGCCGGGCAGCGCGCGGACGGTCATCGCGACCACCCGCTTGCGGCCGTGCTGGCGCAGCAGACGCACCCCGTACTCGTGCAGTGCCCGGCCGACGCCGCGCCGCCGCAGCTCGGGATGCACCGTCAGCTCGGCGGTGGCGTTGTCGGTGTTGTCGAGCTGCGGCAGGTCGAGCTGGAGGTACCCGGCCGGCACACCGTCCAGCCGGGCCAGCGCCCAGAGCGATCGGGTGCCGGGTGCCGGCGTGTGGAACAGCGCGTCGAAGCGACGCCGGCAGAAGGGCGGGAAGTCCGGAAGGTCGACCTCGTTGGCCGCCACCCCGACCCGGTACGCCTCGTCGACCGCGGCCCGGTCGGCGCCGTCGAACGACGTGATGGTGATGCTCATGCCGGGGAGCCTGACAGGCGGAAAAGCGATGGGGCCAGCGAATTATTCGCTGGCCCCATCGGACGTGGTCGGGAGGGACACTCGCACAACGCCTCCGGCGTTGGGTCGCAAGAACTTCAAAAGTCTCCGGCGAAATGCCCTCCCGCACGGAGCATCTTGCGCCGTCCGGTTCCTGCCGTCAAGTCCAGACCGGCGGGTTTTCCATACTCACAGCGAAAACCCAGTTACTGGCCGGTGGGCCCGGCGCGGCCCCAGAGTCAGCCGAGGAGGCCGGCGTCGCGGGCGGCGCGAAGGCTGGGCTTGATGTGGTGGGTCGGGCCGACCTGACTGGCCACCGCGTCGATGGTCTTCAGGCCCTCGCCGGTGTTGAACACGACCGTCTCGGCCGTCGGGTCGAGCCGCCCGGACTCGACCAGCTTGCGCAGCACCGCCGCGGTCACCCCGCCCGCCGTCTCGGCGAAGACGCCTGTGGTGCGTGCGAGCTGGCGGATGCCGGCGCGGATCTCGTCGTCGTCGGCGTACTCCATCCAACCGCCGGTGCGGCGGACCGCCTCCAGGGCGTAGAGGCCGGCGGCCGGGTCGCCGATGTTGAGCGACTTGGCGATGCCGGTGGGCTTGACCGGGGTGATCGTGTCCGTGTCGGCGTGCAGCGCGGCGGCGATCGGGTTGCAGCCGGCCGACTGGGCCCCGAAGACCTTCCAGCCGCCGGCCGGCGCCTCGACCAGGCCGATCTCGACCAGCTCGGAGAACGCCTTGTCAATCTTGGTGAGCAGCTCACCGCTGGCCATCGGGATGACCACCTGGGCCGGGATGCGCCAGCCGAGCTGCTCGGCCACCTCGTAGCCGAGGGTCTTGGAGCCCTCCGCGTAGTACGGCCGGACGTTCACGTTGACGAACGCCGTGTCCTCGAATTCGTCGGTCTCCACAAGCTCACCGCAGAGCCGGTTGACGTCGTCGTACGAGCCGTCGATGGCGACCAGTTCGCCGCCGTACACGGCGGTGGTGATGACCTTGCCCTGCTCCAGGTCGCTGGGGATGAAGACCACCGAGGGCACACCGGCGCGGGCGGCGTGCGCGGCGACCGAGTTGGCCAGGTTGCCGGTCGACGCGCAGGCGAACCGGGTGAAGCCGAGTGCCTTCGCGGCGGTCAGCGCCACCGAGACGACCCGGTCCTTGAACGAGTGGGTCGGGTTGGCGCTGTCGTCCTTGACCCACAGCGGTGCGGTGATGCCCAGCTCGGCGGCGAGGTGCGGGGCCGCCACCAGCGGGGTCAGCCCCGGGTCGAGGGTGACCCGGGTGGCCGGGTCCTGGCCGGCGGGCAGCAGCGCGGCGTACCGCCAGATGTTCTTCGGGCCCGCCTCGATCTGCTCCCGGGTGACCGTGGCCAGGGCCGCGAGGTCGTAGTCCACTTCCAGGGGGCCGAAACACTCGTAGCAGGCGTGCTGGGCGGCGAGCGGGTAGCGGGCCGAACAGGCGCGACAGACCAGGGCGCGGGCGGGGCTGGCGGAGGTGTCGATGCCGGAGGCGGCGAGCGTCGACGTCATGTCGAGAGTCCTCTCATCTTTCCCCGCATCGCACGGTGCGGCGGGGACGGAATTGGCACCTGCCCCGCGGGTCGCTCAGCGGTGAGCGCGCGGGGTGGTTGCCGGGGCGTCGTCGGGCCGTATCCCTCAGCCCCTCTGGATGAGGTATGCAGTTGTGCCGTCGAGTCTAGGCAACGTTGCCTGTCGCCTCCACCGGGTATCCCAGGGAGTGGGTCAGCGGGCGGCCACCGCCACCGGGTCGACCACCGCGGCCGGGTCGGTGACCGCGGTGGGTCGCGGCAGGGACGACGACCGGGTCCGTGCCCTGGTGGCGAGGTTCGCGGCGACCAGGGCGGCGATGGTGATCGCGGCGCCGACCAGCTCGATCGCCTCCGGCCGGTAGCCGCGGGCGATCTGCACGACGAAGGTGGTCACCGGGACCAGGTTCATGAACAGGGCGGCGTTGGCGGCGCCCAGCCGCTGCACGCCGGTGTTCCACGCCAGCACCGCGACGACGGCGGCGACGATCACGGCGTACGCCAACTGTGGGGTGACCGCCACGAGGTCGGCGGCGGCCGGCGCGTGCTGCCACCCGACGGCGTCGGCGCCGATGCTCGCGGCCAGCATGGCGGCCGTGCCGGCGAGCGCGGTCAGCGTGGTGAAGCGCAGCGGCGACCAGGCGCCGAACCGGCTGGCGCCGTGGGTGTAGATGCCCCAGCCGAGCACCGCGCCGATCATCATGAGCCCGCCGAGACCGAACTGGCCGAACCCGACAAGGCTCCCGCGGGTGATCACCAGGCCGACTCCGAGGAGCGCCACCAGGGAGAGTGCCAGCAGGAGCGGCTTCGGTCGTACGCCGTCCCGGGCCCACCGGACCAGCTGGGTGATGACCGGCGTGGTGGCCACGAAGAGGGAGATCTGCTGCGGGGCGGCGTGTTCGAGCGCCAGGTTGGTGAGCAGGTTGAAGCCGGCGAAGCCGACGACGCCGAGCACCACCACCTCGACTCCCCGACCGCCGAGCCGCAGCGCTGCGGGGCCCTCGCGGAACAGCAGGATGGCGACCAGGATGACTGTGGCGAACAGGTAGCGGGCGGTGGTCAGGTTGAGCGGATCGACCCGGCTCAGCGCGCTGGCCAGGATCGGGAACATCGCGCCCCAGGCGAGCACGGCGAGCAGCGGATAGGCGGCGGCGCGGGATCGCATCGGCAGCTCCCTTGTTCGAGTATTTTCGAACCAACGACACCGACCATAGGGTGTTGTTCGAGAGTTGTCGAACAAGGGTTACACTGGTCACATGGAGCCGCACGAACCCGACCTGACCGCCGTACCGGTCACCGCCGTGCTGGCCGCACTCGCCGACGACGTGCGGCTGCAGATCGTGCGGGCGCTCGCCGAGGGTGGCGAGGCCGCGTGCGGCAGCTTCGACTTCGGCGTCTCGAAGGCGACCCGCAGTCACCATCTGAAGGTGCTGCGCGAGGCGGGCCTGACCCGCACCCGGGCCGCCGGCACGAGCCGCCTGGTTCGGCTCCGCCGCGACGAGTTGGACCAGCGGTACCCGGGCCTCCTGGACGCGGTCCTCACCCCGCGCCCTCCGGCCTGACGCCGCCGCCTCCGCCCGATCCGACCGACCTCGAACGACCCTCGACCGACCTCGACCGACCTCGAACGGGCGCGCGTCGCCGGAGCCGCCTCGTCGAGGCTCCGGCGACGCGCGGTACGGGTGCGGTCAGGCGGAAACCGGGGCGGGGTCGGTCACCGAGGCCGGTGGAGCGTCGGCGCGACGCCGGGCGAACAGCGCGTCGAGCGCCCAGGGGCCCGAGCCGAGCGCCGCGACCAGAAGGAACGACCAGCAGAAAAGCGCCGACAGCTCACCGCCGTTGCGCAGCGGAAGCAGGTCTTCGGGCTGATGGACCACGAAATAGGCGTACGCCATCGAGCCGGAGGCGAGAAGCGCGGCGGGCCGGGTGAAGAGCCCGGCCAGCACCAGCGCGCCGCAGATCAGTTGGATCAGCGCGGCCCACCAGCCCGGCCAGGAGCCGAACGGAATCGCCGAGCCGGTCATCGGGTTGCCGCCGAACAACCCGAAGATCGAGGACAGGCCGTGCAGCATGAACAGCAGGCCGGTCACGATGCGGAACAGGGACAGGGTCGGCCCGCCGAGCCGAGAGACGTTCATGGAGACCTCCATCGAAGGGGACAGATCTCTTCAATGGTGGGACATGAATGTATCGAAGTTAATAAATTCCTTGCTAGTGGGAAGATCCCCGCTCGGAACATATCGCCCGCGTGGGAGCGCTCCCGCCCAGAACGTACCGCAGCCGAGGTGGCCGTACAGGCTGTCGAGCTGCCCCGTGTGTGGGGCGCCAGCCCGCCGACGGCTACCGCGTGCCCGACATGTTCCTGAATCCGCCGGAGCACATCCGACCCATCGGCAACAAGGCTCTCGTCTTCCGCGTGGACGACCTCGCCCGTGCCATCGAGCGGTTCCGGGACCTTGGTGTGACCATCGTCTGGGACCATGTGGACCTCGGCGACCGCAGCGTCTCCACCGCCATTCGCGACAACGATGGCAACTTCATCAACGTCTTCCAGTCCGGCGCCAGCCCCGTCGGCTGACGCACTACCGATGCTCCACTCCGTATCGCCGACCTGGGGCTTTCCACGTCGCGGGATACCGCCACGTCGGCGGAGTGGGGGTGGATCACCGGTCCGCCGTGGAGCGGTAGGCCGGCGGGTCGACACGAGAGCCGGCCCGGGCGAGCTGCGGGGGCGGGCGGCGGTGGGACGCCCGCGTGGGCGAGGATCGGCGGATGATCTCCCTCGGCACGGCAGCACGGCGACGGGCCAGCGCGGTGGTCGCGGCGGTCGCGGCAGCTCTCCTGCTCACCGCCTGCACACCCGGCGACCACCGGGGCCAGGGCGGTGACCCCACGGGCCGGCCACCGACCACGCCCGGCACGACCCCGTCGGCGAGCGCCGAGCCGGTCGCCGAGTGCCCGGCCTCCGGCGTTCGGATCCGGTCCACCGGTGGGGACGCGGCGATGGGCCTGCGCGCCCTCGGCCTGGAACTGGTCAACTGCGGCGACCGCCCCTACCGGCTCAACGGCTACCCGGTGCTGTGGGTCCTAAACGAGCAGCGCAAGCCGATCATCCTGCGGGTGGTGAACGGCGCGAAGGAGATCACCTCGGGCTTCGATCAGCCGCCGCAGCCGGTCACGCTGCGCAAGGGCGAGCGGGCCGTCGCCACCGTCCTCTGGCGCAACCTGGTCACCGATTCGACGGTGGTGGCCACCGCCGGGGCGTACCTGACGGTCGCGCCCGCCGCCGGTCAGCCGGCCGAGGAGGTCGACCCGGACGGCCCGATCGACGTGGGCAACACGGGCCGGATCGGCGTCAGCGCCTGGCGGAAGGCTACGACGTGATGTCCTTGCGGGTGAACCGCCAGAACGCCAACCCCCAGAACAGCGTCGCGTAGCTGATCGCGGAGATGCAGCCGCGTACCACGTCGTCGGTCTGCACCGGCGTGGAGAGCAGCCCCAGCCAGGCGGTGCTGAAGTGGGTGGGCAGGAAGTCGCGCAGGCCCCCCAGGGCGGTGATCTGGTCCAGGATGCTGGACAGGATCCAGAGCAGGACCGCTCCGCCGACCGCGCCGAGCGCGGCGTCCGTCGTCACCGACAGCAGGAACGCCAGGCCGGCCACCACCAGGAGTACGACCGCCAGGTAGCCGAGCACGGCCAGCAACCGGAGCAGCCCCTCGGTCGGCTCCAGCTCGGCGGCGACCGTGCTGCGCAGTGGCGACCAGCCGTAGCGCAGGGTCCCGGCGAGCAGGGCGGTGCCGGCCAGCAGCAGCAGGGCCAGCCCCGAGTACGCGAGCGCGACCACCAGCTTCACCGTGAGCAGCCGGGCCCGGGGCACCGGGATGGCGAGCAGGTAGCGCAGGCTGCCCCAGCTCGCCTCGCTGGCCACCGTGTCGCCGCAGAACAGCGCGACGACCACGACCAGCAGGAACGACGCCGACACGAAGATCGAGAAGAGGGTGAAGTTGAGCCCGCCGGAGGTGGCCAGGTCGACCAGGCTGGCGAACTCGTTGTTGCCGTTGTCGTCGTCGCCACCCGAGTTGAACTGGAAGGCGACCAGGATGATCAGCGGCAGCAGCACCATGAACCCGAGCGCCAGCTGGGTCCGCCGCCGGGACGCCTGCCGGCGGAACTCCGCCACGAAGGGCATGGTGGCCGAGGGTCGGTAGCCCCGGGCCGCGCCGGCCGGGTCGGTGACGCCCACCGGCGCCTCGACGGAAGATCCAGCCATCACCGGTCACCGCTTCCCCGAGAGTTCTCGCCCACCAGGGCGAGGAACGCGTCCTCCAGGCGTCGCCGGGGCACCACCCGGTCCACCCCGATGCCGGCGCGCACCAGCTCCGCCACCACCTCGCTGCGGGCCGTGCCGTTGGTGTCGACCACCAGTTGGCCGTCGCTCTCCGGCAGCACCCGTACGCCGTGCAGCCGGTCCAGCACCGCCCGCGCCGCCACCGGATCGGTGACGTCGAACAGCACGCTCGGCGACTCGCCGACGATCTCCTGCACCGGCCCGGACGCCACGATCCGGCCCTTGTTCACCACCACGGCGTGCGTGCAGGTCTGCTCCACCTCGGCCAGCAGGTGGCTGGAGACCAGCACCGCGCGGCCGTCGGTGGCGTACCGCTGGAGGACCCGGCGCATCTCGGCGATCTGCGGCGGGTCGAGCCCGTCGGTCGGCTCGTCCAGCACCAGCAGCTCGGGAAGGCCGAGCATGGCCTGGGCGATGGCGAGCCGCTGGCGCATGCCGTGGCTGTAATTCTTGATCTTTCGGTGCACCGAGTCGCCCAGCCCGGCGATCTCCAGGGCCGCGTCGAAGTGCGCGTCCTCGGCCGGCCGTCCGGTGGCATTCCAGTACGCCCTCAGGTTGTCCAGACCGGACAGGTGCGGCAGGAAGCCGGGCCCCTCCACCAGCGCGCCGATCCGGGACAGCACCGGCGAGCCGGACACCAGCCGACGACCGAAGACGTAGATCTCCCCAGCGGTCGGCTGGGTCAGCCCCATCAGCACCCGCAGGGTGGTGGTCTTGCCGGCGCCGTTCGGCCCGAGCAGACCCACCACCTGACCGGGGTGCACCTCGAAGTCCACGTTCGACACCGCGACGAAGCCGTCCGCGTACTCCTTGCGCAGCGCGCGCACGGCCAGCGGGGTGTCCGCGTACTCCGGATGCACCGAGCGGTCCTGGCGGCGGTGCCGGCGGCGGACCACGGCCACGACCACGACGAGCCCGATCACGATGGCGGCGAGCAGGCCGGCGAGCACCCAGCGCCAGAGCGTCGCCGCGGTGGGGATCGGCTCACCGCTGACCGTGGGCAGGCTGACCGCGCCGTCCGCGGCCACCGTGTAGACGGTGGGCTCGGCGGGCGTGGTGTACGCCTGGTCGGAGCTGGCCACCACCAGTCGCAGCCGGTGCCCGGCCTCGACGCGGCGAACGATTCCGGGCAGCGTCACGGTGACCGGGCGGGCGTCCTGCACCCGCTGCGGCAGGCCGGTGAGCCGGACCGGGGCGACCAGCCCGTTCGGCAGGGTGGCCGCGCCGTCGGGGTCGACGTCGTAGAGCTTGACGAAGAGCACCGCCTCCCCGGTCGGCGAGGCGGCCCGCACGGTGACGGTGGGTGCGCCCGCCACGTCCACCGCCTCGGTCAGCGGCGCCGACTCGAAGCGCGCGTGCTGGCCGGGCACGTCGCCGGCCACCCCGTCCAGCAGCGAGGTGAGGCCACCGGCGAAGGGGATCGAGGAGATGGCGGCCGGGTTGCCGTTCGGCGGGTTCGCGATCGGCTGCGCCGGACCGGCGACAGTCACCTCCCGGCGGGCGTTGCCGGCGAGGCCCGGATAGTCGGCGCGGCGGAAACCGGTGGCGACCAGGCCCCGGTCGAGCGCGTCGAAGCCGGCGATCCGCGACCAGGTGAAGTCGTCGCCGGGCGCGTCCCCCTCGCCCTTGACGTAGTGGTCGAGCCACTGGACGGTCAGGAACTTCACCCGGTCTTCGTCCGAGCGGGGTCCACTGCCACCGTCGTGCCCCCCGGTGAACCAGGCGACCCGGACCGGGGTGCCGGCGGCGGCGATGCCCTTCGCGTTCGCGTCCGCCTCACCGAGCGGAAAGAGGGTGTCCGCCTCACCCTGCACCAGCAGGGTGGGGGCCTTGATCCGGTCCAGCACGCCCGCCGGGCTGGAGCGGCGCAGCAGGTCCACGGCGGCCTGGTCGGCGCGGCCGGCGGTGGCGATCCGCAGGTACGCGGCGCACACGTCGGCGGCGAATCGCCCGCAGGACGGGTCGGCGGCGCCGGCCGGGGCTCCACCGGGAGCGGTGCCCGGGCCCTCGCCCGGCCCCGGGCTGGGCGGGCCGGCCGATGCCGGCGCCCCCTCGGGCTGGGCTGCGGTCGCACCGGAGAGCCCGGCCGGGCCACTGCCCACGTTGCCGCCCCCACCGAAGAAGAGACCCGCCCAGCCCTTCTTGAACACGCCCTCGGTCGGTGCCGCACCGGTGCTCTCCGGCAGGAACGCCCGGGACAGGTCATTCCAGGTGATCATGGGGACGATCGCGTCCACCCGACGGTCCTGGGCGGCCAGCAGCAGCGCCAACCCGCCGCCGTACGAGCCGCCGACCACGCCGACCTTCGGATCGCCGGGGGCGTCGGTGCGCACCTCGGGCCGGGCGGCCAGCCAGTCCAGCAGCCGCTCGGCGTCGCGCACCTCGTAGTCCGGGTTGTCCAGGTGGATCTCGCCGCCGCTGCGGCCGAAGCCCCGCGCGGTCCAGGTGAGCACCGCGTAGCCGCGCCCGGCGAACTCCTCGGCGTCCGAGCGCACCGACTCCTTGGTCCCGCCGAACCCGTGCGCCAGCAGCACCGCGGGGACCTTCCGACCGGACGACGCCCCGGTCGGGAGGTAGAGGGTCGTGTCCAGGTCGACGGGCTGGTCTCCGGACGGTCCGGAGCGGACGGTGAGCATCGCGCTCTGGGTGCGTACGCCCGATTCCCGCGGCCACACCGCCCAACCGACGGCGGCCGCCAGCAGCACGACGACCGCCGCCGCGGCGATCGCGCGGCGGCGGGTGGGCAGGGCACGCCGGAACCACGCGGCCGGCGACGGCGATCTCATGCGGCACACGGTACGGGCCGCAGGCTGAGCGTTGGCTGAGATCCGCCGTACGTCCGTCCGGTTGCTCCGATCGGTGATCCCTCCCGGTGCGACCGCGCATCCTCCGGCGCGGCCGGGTGAGTTGAGTTCGGATCCCGTGAATTCCGATCTTCCGCGGATATCCCCCTCGATCCCTTCATGTCACACGCATCGGCGGGACACAGCGTGCCCGCAACCCTGACGAACGGTGACATCGCTCGAACTGACGCAAACCTGACTCACCGGCAACCGGTCGACCCCCGCAGGGTTCGGTTAGTTTTCCGGTCCGGTGGACGGGACTTGTCGGCGAGCCCGACACCGCGCCGATCCCCCGCCCGACGCCGGAGGAGACACACCATGACAGTCCCCGCGCCGCGGGCCCGTCGACGGACGTCCATGCTGGGCCGATCGTTGCCGCTGCTGCTCATCGTCGCGCTGCTGGCGCCGGTGGGGCTGCTCTTCGCATCCACCTGGCGGCAGACCGGCGACGATCGGAGCCTGGCCGACCGCGAACGGCTCGGCGTGCAGTACCTGCGCGCCCTGGCCCCGGTCACCGAGGCGCTTGTGGAAGCCCAGTCCGCGGCCGTCGCCGGACGCCCCGTCCCGGGCGAGCCGCTGAGCCGCGCCGTCGAGCAGGCCGCCACGGTGGACGCCCGCATCGGCGGGCAACTGCGCAGCCAGGAACGGTGGGCCGGGCTACGGGCCAAGGTGGAGGCGCTGCGCGACCGCAGCCCCGCCGACCCGGAGGCCGCCTACACCGCGTACGGCGAGGTCACCGACCTGCTGCTCGCCCTGCACCGCAAGATTCGGGAGAGCTCGGGACTGGGCCGTGACCCGGGCGCCGACTCGTTCTTCCTGCAGGACAGCGCCGGCGAGGAGCTGCCCGAGGCGGTGGTGGGCGCCGGCCGGCTCGCCGACCTGGGCGCGCTCGCCACCCGACGACCGGCCGCCGAACGGGCCCGCAGCCTCATGGAGCTGACCGGTATGCGGGTGTCCGCCCTGTCGCCGGCCGGGGACGTGGTCGACAACCTGCGCTCCGCCGTGGACAGCTCGGAGAGCACCGACCTGGGCGCCAACGTGCTGACCCCGCTGGACGCCTATCAGCGGTCGGTGGAGGCGCTGGCCCTGTACTCGACCCCGAGCGCCACCGGCACCGTCGACCAGGGCCAACTGACCGCCGCCGCACTCAATTCGCGCAACGCCGCGCGGCAGCTCCAGCCGGTCATCCTCGGCGAACTGGACGCCCTGCTCGCCGAGCGGATCGACGGGCTGGCCCGGGACCGCTGGCTGGCCGCCGGGGCGGGCGCGCTGGCCTTCCTGCTGCTGGCCTGGCTCGCCGGCATGCTGGTCGCCGCCGGTCGACGCGCACGTCGGCGGGCCGCCACGTCGGACGCCGGCACCCCCGCCGCCCCGCCGCCCGGCGACCCCTGGCAACCGCCAGCCCCGACCGGCCAACCGGCCGATCCTCGTCCGCTGCAACCGGTCGGCGCGGCCCACGAGCCGATCCTCGCGCAGTGGGGGCCGTTCGATGCTTCTCGGTAGGCTTCGGATCCGCGGAAAGCTCGCGTTGCTCGTGGTGATCCCCCTGCTCAGCATGGTCGGCCTCGCGGTGCCCGTGGTGCTGGACCGGGTGGCCGCCGCGCAACGCGCCGCCGACATCACCGAGCAGGTGCGGCTCGCCAGCCGGGTCGGCAGCCTCGTCCAGGACCTGCAACAGGAACGCATCCTGTCGGTCGGCTACCTCCTCGGCCGGGTCGAACGCTCCGAGCTGGTCCGCAAGGCCGCCGACGTGGACGACCGGGTGGCCGACCTACGGGCCGACGGCGGAGACGCGCTGACCGAGCGGGTCGACCACGCGCTCAACGGGGTGTCCAGCCTCATCGACCTGCGGACGGCCGTGCTGGCCCGAGTCGCGAACCCCGGCCAGGTGATGGACGCGTTCGGCCCGGTCAACCGGGGGTTGATCGAGTCGCTGCGGCTGGTCTTCAGCGTCGACACCGAGACGTTGCCGGGCCGCCAGGTGCTCGCTCTGGACGGGCTGCTGCGCGCCGACGAGGGCCTGGGCGCATGCGCCACCCTGAGCATCCTGGTCAAGGCGATCGGCAGTCCGGACACCACCGCCGGGTACGTGGCGTGCATCGCCGCCCTCCAGGTCGACAACCTGCGCTTCCGCACTCTGATCACGCCCGAGCAGCTCAAGGTGGCCCAGCTCAACGACGCGGCGGTGGCCGCGCGTACCAGCCCCGACTTCCTGATCACCAGCGCCCGGGACCCGGCCGCCGCGGTCCGCGACGTGCCGATGGACGCGCTCTTTCCGGCCGTCCGCACGATGATCCAGCTCGGCCAGTTCGTCGAGAAGAAGCTCGTCGCCGACGTTCTCGCCGAGGTGAAGGCCGACCAGCGGCGGGCGCTGACCGCCGCGTACCTGGTGGGTGCCGCGGCGGCGTTGATCCTGGCGCTGGTGGTGCTGCTCAGCGTGGCAGTCGCGCGGACGGTGGCCCGACCGCTGAGCCAGCTCACCCGCTCCGCCGACCGGGTCGCCCGGGTCGCCGAGGCCGAGCTGGTCCGGGTCACCGACGACGAGACGGAGCACGTCCAGTCGGTCCGGTTGGAGCCGGTGGTCATCCGGTCCAACGACGAGATCGGTGACCTGGCCCGGGCCTTCGACCGGGTGCAGAACACCGCGGCCCAGCTGGTCGAGCGGCAGGTCGCCGGCCGGCGCAACGTGGCGCAGATGTTCGGCCACGTCGGGCGGCGTACGCAGAATCTGGTGAGCCGCCAGCTCGCGCTGATCGACCGGCTGGAGCAGCAGGAGGCCGACGCGGGCCGCCTGGAGCACCTGTACCGGCTCGACCACATCTCCAGCCGGCTGCGGCGCAACGCCGGCAGCCTGGTGGTGCTCTCCGGCTCGGCCGGCGCCGACGCGCACACCGCGCCGGTGCCGCTGGCCGACGTGGTCCGGCTGGCGCTCGGCGAGATCGAGGACTACACCCGCGTCGAGGTGCAGGTGCCGGCGGGCATCGCCGCCGCTCCGGCGGTCGTCGGTGACCTCGTCCTGGCGCTGGCCGAGCTGATGGAGAACGCGACAGTCTTCTCCCCGCCGCACACCCGGGTGCTGGTGGCCGGCGAGACGTCCGGGCGGGGTGCCCGGATCACGGTGGTGGACAACGGCATCGGCATGAGCGAGCAGCGACTGGCCGAGGAGAACGCCCGGCTCACCCGGCGCGAACGTCTCGACCTGGCGCCGACCGAGGTGCTCGGTCTCTTCGTGGTGGGCCGGCTGGCCCGCCGCCACGGCTGGGAGGTGAGCCTCGCCGCCACCGTGGGCGGCGGGGTGACCGCGCAGGTGGAGATCCCGCAGACGTCGCTGGTGCTGCGCCGCGCCGACCGGGCCGGGGCGACGGTCGCCCGGGCAGCCGTGCCGGACCGGGGCCGACGGCCGGCTCTCGACTCCGCCCGCGAAGCCCGCTCCCGCGCCGCCGTCGCGGCACCGGCCGGATTCGACACGGACCTGCTCAGCCGGGCCACCCGCAGCCTGGAGTCGGGCCAGTCCTGGGACGCGTTCGGCGCTCGGGAACCGGTCGACTCCGGCGTTTCCGCCGCTACGGCACAGGGTCCAGCCGCCGCCCCGGACAACCCGGCGACGGCGGCGGGTCCGACCGCCGGCCCCAGGGTGCGGCAGCGGGTGCCCGGGGCCAGTCTCCCCGCCACCGCCGCGCCGACCCGGCCGGTCGACGCCACCGGCGGCGACCCGGACGCCGCTCGCGCGCTGGTCGAGGCGTTCCAGTCCGGCGTACGCAGGGCCGAGCTGAGCGTCCCGCCGGCCGCCGGCCGCCCGGTCGGGCAGTGGTCGATGCGCACAGCCACCGAGCCGGCCACCAGCGCCGGCCCCACGCTGGCGGATCCGAGCGAGACCGTCGACCTGCCCGCCACCCCGGGCGGCCTCGGCCCCACGGTGGCGGACACCGCCGGACTCAGCCGGGGCCGTCCCCGACTGAGCCGCCGGGTGCCCGGCGCTAACCTCACGGTCTCCCCACCCTGCCAGCCGTTCAGCCCGCACCCCGGGGACCCGGCCGAGGTACGCGACCTCATCACCGAGTTCGAGGCGGGCGTCGCCCGTGCTCTCCGCGAAGTCAGCCCAGACCGTCGGAACGAAGAAGGATCATCACGGTGACCAGCCCCTTCCTGCACGACAACGTCGACCACCAGAGCCAGCCCGGCGCCGTCGGGGACCTCAGTCCCGAAGCGCGCACGTTCAACTGGCTGTTGGACTCCTTCACCTCCAGCACGGCCGGGGTGCTGGAGGCGATCGCGGTCTCCTCGGACGGGCTGCTGATGGCCATGTCGGCGATCAAGGACCGCTCCAACGCGGAGCGGCTGGCCGCCGTGGTCTCCGGCATGACCAGCCTCGCCGGCGGCGCGGCCAGCTGGTACGCGCTCGGCGGCCTGAACCGGGTGATCGTCGACATGGCCGACGGCTATCTGCTGATCAGCGCGATCAGCAGTGGCTCCGTGCTCGGCGTCGTCGCCGACCGGTCGGCGAACCTGGGCACCGTCGCGTACGAGATGACGCTCTTTGCCGGTCGGGCCGGTGGTGCGCTGACCCCGCGACTGATCGTCGAGCTGAAGAACGCCGTCCAGCAGTGACCCCCGACGTCGCCGGCGAGGACCCGGACCCGGAGCCCGGGACCCGGATCCGCCCCTACCTGCGCACGCCGCACCCGGGTGGGGGCGGCGCTCCGGCGGCGCCAGAGCCGCAGCCGAGCGGTGGCGGCCCGACAGGTCCGCGGCCGTTCGTGCTCACCTCCGGGCGGGTGGCCGGCGCGGATCCGGCGATCGGGCTGGAGACGCAGGTGACCCTGCGCCCGGACGGCGGCCGGTGGACCGACCCACCGGTCGGCCTGCTGGCGCCGGAACTCCAGGCGATCATCGCGCTCTGCGCCGAGCCGATCTCGGTGGCCGAACTCTCCGCCCGGGCCCGGCTGCAGTTCGGCGTGACCCGGGTCCTGGTCGGCGACCTGCGGGCCGCCGGGCACCTGGACGTGCACGTCACCGACGCCAACGACGCCTTCGACCCCGACCTCATCCTGCGAGTGATTGATGGACTTCGTGCGATCTCCTGAATGGCCGGGCGTCCCGCTCGGAGGGCTCGCCGGCAACAGCGCCACCGCCCGCTACAGCACGGCCCCGGGGACTCCCCCGGCGCTCGGACGGGCCGCGCCGCCGCCGACGGGGCCGCCACCGCCGTACCGGCCACCGGCCGACGCCGCGCCGACCAACCGGCCACCGGCGGCGCCACCCGTGCCGGTCAAGATTCTCGTCGCCGGCGGGTTCGGCGTGGGCAAGACCACCACGGTCGGGGCGATCTCCGAGATCGCGCCGCTGACCACCGAGGCCGAGATGACCAGCGCCGGGATCGGCGTGGACGACCCCGGCGTACGGTCGAGCAAGACCACCACGACGGTGGCGATGGATTTTGGTTGCGTGACCATCGACCGCAGCCTGAAGCTCTACCTGTTCGGCACCCCTGGGCAGGCACGGTTCGGTTTCATGTGGGACGACCTGGCCCGGGGTGCGCTCGGCGCGCTGGTGGTGGTCGACAGCTCCCGGCTGGACGACTGTTTCCCGGCGATCGACTTCTTCGAGCGGGCCGGGTTGCCGTTCGTGGTCGGGGTCAACGCGTTCGACGGGCGACTCGCCCTGGAACTCGGCGAGATCCGCTGGGCGCTCGCCATCGGCGATCATGTTCCCCTGGTGCAGTTCGACGCCCGGGACCGGCTCTCAGTGCGGGACGCCCTGCTGGTCGTCCTGGACCGGGCGTTGGACCGGGCCACCCGGGACAGGAAGGCCTGAGTCGACCGGCTCCGGCCGTGGCGGGAAGGGGTGATCTGTGAGGGGCGACCTGGACGAGACGCTGGCCCGGTTGGCCCGGCGCGAGGAGGCGCTGCGCCGGCGGGTCACCGATCGGGACGACACCGCGCCGCCGCCGGGCCCGACCGCTGGGCAGGGCGCCGCCACGGGTGGGCGCAACGCCGGGCCCGCCCGGCACGATGGTCGGCACGCGGAACGGGAGAGCCCCGGCGACGTCGTCGGGTGGGGCCCGGTCGAGGAGGTGGCCGAGGCGGTCCGCCAGGTCGTCGGCGCACACCCGGGCCTGGCGGTGACCGTCCGCGTCGAGCACGACGGCCGGACGTACCCGCTGCGGGTCTCCTGGGACGGCCCGGACGTCACGGTCGGCCCGGAGCTGCCGGTGCAACCCCCGCCGTCCTGGCCGCTGTCCGGTCGGACGGTGCCGGCGTGGGCACCCGGCCCGGACGGGTTGACCCCGGACCCGGCGGCCCGTCTGGCCGAGCTGATCCGGCGGGATCCGTCGCTGCTGGATGAGTTGGATCCGCGGCGCTGACCGCCCCGACGAGCTGACGGCGGCTACGGTCGGGCGGTGGCCCAACCCGACCTGACCCTGACGGCGAGCCTGCGGCCCGCGGCGCTGGACGCCCGACGGGGCATCGTGCGGCTGCACCCGGAGGCGCTGACCGCGCTGGGGCTGCGCCCCGGCGACCCGGTGCGACTGACGGGCCGCCGGCAGACCGCGGGGATCGTCGCGGCGGCCGGGGCGGGCGCGAGCAGCGCCCTGCTGTACGCCGACGACCTGACGCTGGGCAACCTGGGCCTGCGGGACGGCGCTTCGGTGCGGGTGTCGCCGCTGCCGCTGACCCCGGCGGGCCGGGTCACGCTGACCGGGCCGGTGCAGGTGGTGGCGGCGGTCAGCCCGGAGATGCTCCGGCTCGCCCTGCTCGGCAAGGTGGTCACGGCGGGCGACGACGTGTCGCTGCTGCCGCAGGACGTGCTGCCGGACGCCTCGACGCGCAGCCTCGTCGAGGCGGCCCGGCGCAGCCTCGCCACCACCGTCGGCTTCGCCTGGACCAGCACCCTGCTCACCGTGGTCGCCGTCGAGGAGTCCGCCGGGTCGTTGGTCACCATGGACACGGTGGTCGCCTGGGAGCACGGGCCGGCCACCCACGGCGAGCCCGTTGGGGCGCCTGGGTTCGGCGCGGCCCCGACAGTGGACGCGACCGGCGACGCGCCGGACGTGGACGAGCTGCCCGGCCTGCGGGCCCAGGCCGAGGAGCTGACCGAGCTGTTGGATCTCGGCTTCCACCATCGGGAGGTGCTGGGCCGGCTGGGCACCACCATCTCGCTGGGTGTGCTGCTCTCCGGGCCGGCCGGCTCCGGGAAGTCGGCGCTGGTCCGGGCCGTCGCGGCCCGGGTGGGCGCCCGCGTCCACCCGCTGTGGGCGCCCGAGGTGGCCGCGCTGACCAACCAGGCGGCCGCCGACCGGCTGCGCGCCGCGGCGACGACGGTTCGTGCCGGCGGACCGGCGGTGCTGCTGGTCACCGATGTGGAGGCGTTGGCCCCGGCGGAGGAGCCCGGCCCGCTGGCCACGGTGTTCCGGCAGGTGCTCGCGGAGACCGTCCACGCCGGCGTCGCCGTGGTCTGCACCACCGGTCGACCCGAGGCGGTCGACCCGGCGCTGCGCGCACCGGACCTGTTGTCGCTGCGGATCAGCGTTCCACTGCCCGACCCGGCCCTGCGCCGTGAGCAGCTCACCGTGCTGACCCGGCAGGTGCCGCTCGCCGACGACGTCCGGCTGGACGAGGTGGCCGGGCGTACCCCCGGGTTCGTCGCGGCGGACCTGGCCGCACTGGTCCGGGAGGCCGGGGTACGCGCGGCGCTGCGGCAGAAGACCGCGCGGACGCCCACGGTGGCGATGGCCGACTTCACCGCCGCCCTGGAGGTGGTCCGGCCGACGACGATGGCCGCGTCCACCCTGGAGCTGGCGTCGGTGACCCTGGACGACGTCGGCGGCCTGGACGAGGTCAAGCAGACGCTTACCGAGTCGGTGCTGTGGCCGCTGACCTATCCGGACACGTTCGCCCGCCTCGGCGTGCAGCCACCGCGCGGCGTGCTGCTCTACGGCCCACCCGGCTGCGGCAAGACCTACCTGGTCACCGCGCTCGCCGGGTCGGGGCGGGCGAACGTGCTCTCGGTGAAGGGCGCGGAACTGCTCTCCAAGTGGGTGGGCGAGAGCGAACGCGCAGTACGCGAGCTGTTCCGCCGCGCCCGGGAGGCCGCCCCGACACTGATCTTCCTGGACGAGGTGGACGCGTTGGCGCCGGTACGCGGGCAGGCCACCGACGGGGGCACCACGGATCGGGTGGTCGCCGCGCTGCTCACCGAGCTGGACGGGGTGGAGACGCTGCGCAACGTGGTGGTGGTCGGCGCCACGAACCGGCCGGACCTGGTCGACCCGGCGCTGCTGCGACCCGGCCGGTTGGGGCGACTGGTCTACGTGCCGCCGCCGGACGGGCCGGCCCGCGCCGAGATCCTGCGGGCCGCGTCCCGGCACGTACCGCTGGCGCCCGACGTCGACCTGGCCGCCCTCGGCGCGGAGCTGTCCGGCTTCTCGGCGGCGGACTGCGCGGCGGTGGTCCGGGAGGCGGCGCTCGCGGCGATGCGGGAATCCCTGGCCGCCGCCACGGTCACCGCCGCGCACGTGGCGGTCGCCCGGGAACGGGTCCGGCCGTCGCTCGACCCGGCCCAGGTCGCCTGGCTCGCCGCGTACGCCGCCGGCCGGGACTGAGCGCCGCACCCAACCTTTCGTCGTACCCGGCGCGTTACCAGAGCGGCACATTCCTCAGTGGAAAGATCCACTCGACGACAGGCGGTGTTCCTCTTGCGCAGGTTGCTCTCTCTTCTCGTCGTCCCCCTGGTGGCCGCGGCCACCCTCACCACGGTCGGCTCGGCGGCGACCGCGCACCCGAGGGCGTCGTTCCCGTCCCGGATCGCCCTGCCGGACGGGTTCAGCCCGGAGGGTCTGACGATCGGCCGGGGCACCACCGTCTACGTCGGATCCGTCGGAAACGGCGCGGTCTGGCGCGGCGATGTCCGTACCGGACGTGGCTCGGTGCTCATCCCGGGTGCGCCGGGCCGGGAGAAGGCCGGTCTCAAGCTCGACCCGCAGGGGCGGCTGTGGACCGCCGACTTCTCCGCCGGTGGAGCCAGCGTCTACGACGGCGCGACCGGCGCCCAACTGGCCCACTACCAATTCACCGACGAGCCGGGCAGCATCGTCAACGACCTCGTGATCACCAGACGCGCCGTCTACTTCACCGACTCCGCCCGGCCGGTGCTGTACGTCGTACCGCTGCTCCCGGGTGGTCGGCTGCCCGCCGCCGGCGCCGCTCGGGTCCTGCCACTCAGTGGCCCGGCCGCGACGCCCGACGCGTTCAACAACGGGATCGTGGCGCTGCCCGACGGTGACCTGCTGGTCGCGCAGATGCTGACCGGCCGGCTGGTACGCGTCGACCCGCGCACCGGAACGAGCCGTGTCTTCGACCTCGGCGGCTACTCGGTGGACCGGGCCGACGGGCTGGTGCTGCGCGGTCACACCCTCTACGTGATCCGCAACCTGACCAACGTCATCGCGGTCGTCGGGCTGAACGCCGGCTACACCGCCGGGGTGGTGCGACGGGAGATCACCAGCCCGGACCTGCGGTCGCCGGCCACCGGCGACCTGCTCGGCTCGGCGCTGTACGTGGTGAACGGCCGGTTCGACGTCGAACCCGGCCCGGACGTCGACTGCGACGTCGTCCGGCTCCCGGCCTGATCGAGCGGTCGGTGGTGGCCCTGCCGGGTCACCGCCGACCGTCCGGCACGGGTGAGTCCGTGGGGAGGAGCGGGCCGAGCGGGCCGAGGTCCAGGTTCAGGTCCTCCGGGGCCAGACCGAAGTGCTCACGCAGCCCCACCATCTGCTCCTCCAACGCCATCAGGGTGACTCCGATGCGCTCGACCTGCTCCTCGGTGAGGTCGCCGAGGTCGACCCGGCGCAGCGCCTGCCGCTCCATGAGCTGGCGCAGCAGCTCGACGACGGTGAGCACCAGGCTGGCCAGCCCTCGCTCGACCGAGTCGCGGTCCACCGCGATCCGGCGGTCCAGCGGCGTGACCCGGGGTGGCTGCCACGACTGCGCGGCGAGCGCGGCGACCAACTCGCCCGCGTCGTCCCGGCCGGTCATCGGACGTCCTCCGGTGGTGCCAGCGCGCCGACCGACGCGACCAGCGCCCGCAACGAGATCCGGACCAGGTCGACGTCGGCGATGGACAACGTGATGTCGCCGCTGATCACCACGCCGGTGGCGAGCACCCGGTCGAGGAGGTCGACCAGGGCGACCGGCCGGTAGGCCAGCGGACCGTCCGCGCTGCTCGGCACGAGGGCGGCGGTCACCGCGACCCCCGACCGGCGCCGGTGGGCTCCGGCCGTTCCGCCACGAAGGAGTACGCCGGCCACGGCCCGGTCAGCTCCAGCCGGAGGCCCGGATGACGGGAACCCAACGAGCCGACCAGGTCGGTGAAGCGGGGCAGCGTCGCGGTGTCGACGAGGTACGCCCCGTTGAGCGCCATCGGCGTGGGCACGCCGGAGAGCCGCCGGTCCTGTGGGGCGTGCCGGCGCCCCGCCACGGCCACCTCGCACAGGGCGACGTGCACGGCGTCCGCGGCGGCGCTCGCCACCTGCTGGTGTTCCTCGCGGGCGGTCAACTGGGCACGCCTGCGGCGCAGGTACGCCGTGCCCACCCCGCCGCCGCCCGCTTCGGCGACGCTCGGCACGGACGCCCCCGGCACCAGGTAGCCCTTGACGCCCCACTCGCCGCGCCCGGTCAACCGGGCCAGGGTGGCGAACAGCTCGGCGCGCCGGGCCGCGAGCGACGCGGCGACCCGCCCGTCGTCGGTGTGCACTGTGGCGAGTCGGGCCGGCACCACCGGACCCTGTCGGGCGAGGGCCTCGACCACTGCATGGTGCGTCCGCGCGGCCCGCTCCAACCAGGCCAGGTCCTCCAGGTTGCGGCGCAGCGGCTCCTCGCCGTACTCGTCGAGCGGCGCGGTGCTGACGACCGCGACCAGCCCGGCGGCGGACACCGCGCGGACCGGAACACCACCCATCCCGGCGACCGTCGCCAGCGCCGCCCGATCGACGTCCCGCACCACACCGTGCAGCCAGACCCCGGCCACCGCGGCACGCCGGTCGGAAGCCACCTCAGCCGTCGAACTCATCCCACTCCTCCACCTCGGCGTCGCGACGTCGCGCCCGGGCCGCCACCCGGGGTCGCCGCTCCGCCTCGACCTGCTCCGGATCGCGCGGTCCCGGCTCCACCGGAGGGCGGGCACGGGAGCTCAGCCACGGGTCGTGCTCCCACCAGTCGATGCCGATCTGGCGTGCCGTGTCCACCGATGCGATGACCAGCCGCAGCTTCAACGTCAGCAGCTCGATGTCGAGCAGGCTGACCCGGATGTCCCCGGCGATGACGATGCCCCGGTCGAGCACCCGCTCCAGGATGTCGCCCAGGTTGGCCGGCTCGTGGCCGGCGGGCAGCACCTGGCCCGAGTTCTGCACCACCGAGGGCGGCTGCGCAGCGGTCATCTCAGCCCACCTCACCCTTTCCGCGCTGGTAGCGGCGCACCCGCCGATAGCCGAGCAGGTTCCCCTCGATGTCCAACTCCACCTCGTAGAGGCCGAGCAGGTCGGTCGAGTTGGGGATCCGGCGTGCCTCCACCACCTCCACCCCGACCAGCCAGCCGTCCTCGATGGGCTCCAGCGACGTGGTCACGGAGGGCTCCCGGCCGGTCAACTCGACGAGCTGCCGCAGGCCCGCCCGAGCCGCCTCGGCCGCCGACACGGGTTGCAGGTACTCCTCGTCGGCCAGCTCACGCTCGCGGGCCCTCGCGTCATCGGTCATGGCGCACTCCCCTCCCCCGGGCGGGGCCACGAGACCGTCCATCAGCGGGCGCCGAGCCCGCGGAACGCCGGCCCGCGCCCCCGGTGAGCCGGTCCAGCACCCGCTGCTCGGCCCGGTCGCGTTCCTCGGCGCTGAGTTCGCCGGCCGCCACGGCGGCGTCCAACTCCTCCAGCTCGCGCCGGACGTTGACCGGGTTGCGCTGACGCGACTCGGCCTCCCGGGCCACCACCTTGACCACGGCGGTCAACCCGCGCACCGGGGCGTACGGCAGGGTCAGCAGCGCCCAGAGCAGGTCCACCGTCAGCCCGCCAACTGGTGGGCGTCGACGAAGTCGTACGGGGCGAGCGGCCCGAGCAGCCGCAGCCGCAGCAGGCCCCGACGGTCCTGCGCGTACGCCTGGAGCACCTCGACCAGGGCGTCCTCCTGGTCGGTGTCCACCAGCAGGGCCGCGTGGGCCGCGTCCATCTCGTGGGTGGGCGGGCGCAGTTGCGTGGAGACCACGTACTCGGCCGTGACGTCGAGCAGCCGCCGGTTCTCCGCCTCGCGGCGCAACTCGACGGCCTGGCTGATCAGCTCCCCCAGCCGGATGCGGGGCTCCCGGCTGACCGCCTCGGCACGCCCCCGCACCTGGTCGGCGAGCCCGGCGGCGGTCGGGTTCTCGTCGAGAATGGCGCGCAGCAACGCCCGCTCCTCGAAGCGGCCCTGCACCACGTACTGCACCCGGCCCTCGAACTCGGCGAGCGCCGCGGCGAACCGGTCGTGATGCGGCCGGATCAGGTCGAGCACCGCGTCCGGCCCGGTGACGACGGTGCCGAACCGCACCGGCAGCACCGGCGCCACGACCGCCGTCCCGTCCAGCAGCTCCTGGTACGCCCGCAGGTCCGCCGCCCGGCCCAGCGGCGCGTCCAGCGGCACCTCGCTGACCAGGGCCGCGAGGTCACCGTGCCGGATGACGGTCACCTCGCCGGGCGGGTCGCCGACCCCCGCCGCGTCGGGCGTCGCCTCCACGTCCGCCGGCACCAGCCCGTAGATGAACAGTCCGGTCTCGTCCGCCATGTCAGCTCCTCCCGAGGTCCCGCACGGTGCCGGTGGCGTCGTCGGTGAGCCCTCGCACCGAGCCGGTGACGTCCCGGACCGCGCCGGTGACACCACCGACGAGGCCGGCCAGCCCTTCGCCCTCATCCAGGGCGAGGTCGAGCCGGTCGACCGCCTCGGCGAACCGCAGGTACGTCTCGATGCTCGCCACCGTCACCCGGGCGTTGAGCTCCACGAGGGGGATCCCGATGACCCCGGCCGTCACCTGCGCGTCGATCACGATGCCCTTGTCGAGCACCGTCTCCACGACGTCGGCGAGCCCGCCGGCGGAGCCCACACGTTCCAGAGCTCCGCCGACGGCGTCACCGCCGGAGGCGAGCGTCACTCGCCCTCCTCCCGGCGGCGGCGCACCACGGGTCGGCGCGGCGGCTCCGCTCCCCGGCGGACCGGCGGCCGGGGCCGCTGCGGCTCCTCGCGTGGCTGAGGTCGGCGGGCCCGCTCCGGGGCACGACGACGGGGTGGTGGTGGCGGCTCCTCATCGGGCTCGTCCGCGTACCCCTCGTCGTAGCCGTCCTCGTACGCCTCGTACTCCTCGTCGTACTCCGGCTCGGCCGGTCGCCGGGGTGGCCGCTGACGCAGCCGCCCGCCGGGCCGACGGCGCGGCTCCTCCTCGGCGTACTCCTCGTCCTCCGGCTCGGTCGGGGCCTCGCCGCCCCGTTCCCGGCCGCGCTCCCGCCGCTCCCGCTCCTCGCGCAGACCGGTTTCGTGGTCCTTGACCACCTGGGAGTCGCGGATCTCGCCGCGCCAGCCCTGGACCTGGTCCGGGTCGAGCGCCACCTCGGTCATGACGTGCCGGACGAAGTGCTTCAACTCCAGCCGTACCCGCCGGCCCTGGGCCCGCCACAGGTTGCCGGTGTGCTCGAACAGGCCCTGCGGGTGGTACTCCAGCACCACCAGGATGCGGGTCAGATCGGGGGTGATCTCGTGGAAGCTGACGGTGCCGTCGACCGAGCCCTTCTCGCCCTTCGAGCGCCAGTGGATGAGCCGGTCCGGCACCTGGCGGATGATCGTCGACTCCCACGTCCGGTGCGACCAGAAGACCTGCGCCTTCCAGGTCATCTTCTCGGCCGAGTCGTTCTCCGCCTGCTCGACCTTCTTCATGAAGCTCGGGAAGTCGCCGAACTGCGTCCACTGGTTGTACGCGGCCCGCACCGGGACACCGACCTCGATCGTCTCGACGATGTTGGTGACCTTCTGCTTCTTGCCGCCCTTACCGCCCTTGCCGCCCACGCGGCCGAGAGCCGACATCACCTTCTCCTTACCGCCGGCCACCCCGGCATGCACCATCGCCTTCACCGGTGAGCCGCCCTCGGCCAGCTTCTGCGCGCCGGTGGCGGCGGCGATCAGGCCCGGCCCTCCGCCCTGGCGCGCGTACTCGCTCAGGCGGCCGGTCGCGCCGGTGATCCGCTCCGTCACCACGCTCATCGCCCGATCGCCGATCGCCCCGGCCAGGTTGCGCACCTCGTCGGCCAACTGGCCCCGGAGCTTGTCGCCGAGGCCGCCCGGACTGGTGTCTCCCGCCATGGTCACCGCCCCCGTCGCTGCCCGGCCGCGTCGTTCCGGTCGCTCGTCGCGCCGCGATCGGCGCTCTGGTTGCCGCTGCCGCCCTGGTTGCCGTTGCCGCTGCGGTTGCCGTCGCCGCTCTGACTGCCGTCGCCGCTGCTGTTGCCGCTCTGGTCGCCGGTGCGGCGGCGCAGCGCGTCGGCGGAGCCGCGCAGCCGGCCGGTGAGCGCGTCGACGCCGCTGCCGGCCGCGGCGGTCGCGGCGGATCGACCGGCGTTGACCAGCGGCCCGCCGAGCCGACTCAGGTTGCTCAGCTGCGGGGACGACTGCAGGAGGTCACCACCCCGTTTCAGCAGACCGCCCGGGTCGCGGCTCGCCCGGCCGGCGGCCACCGCCGCGGCCAGAGTCAGCGCGGTACGCAGTTTGCGGCGACGGCCCAGCAGGTAGCCGAAGCCCACTGCCAGCCCGATTCGTGTTCCGGTCTTCATCAGGTCTCCCTCGCTCCCCGGTGGGTCCGGGACGTCTGCCACGCGGGGGCCGGAGAAGGGCTACCGGGGAATAGCGCGCGCCACGCCCTCGATCAGACGTCCCGTATCTGCGGACCCGGCGGGCAGTACCCGGGGGAATTGCCACGAAACCGCTGCGACAATTTCCGTCGGCACTGCGCAGAGACATTCGGAAGAACGACGCCCAACGACACGGACAGGACGTTCAGACGATCCTGAGCAGGGAATACGCCAAGAAAGACGAAGGGGTAGAGCCGATTCAGAGAGCGGGAGGCGTCGAATCGAGGCAGATTTCGGCGTGCACCTTTCCGCCGTCCTCGCGCAGTTTCGCACCGCATTTTTCGAGAACGGCGACCGCGCCGACATTGTCCGACGTCGTGTCGGCGACCACGGCGCGCATACCGGCACGGGCGGCGAGGTTGAGCAGTTCCCGCAGGGCGGCGGCGCCGACTCCCTGCCCGCGCGCCGAGAGGCCGAGCCACATGCCGGTCTCCACAGTGCCCGGCTCGTCACAGCGCGTCATCCGGATCATGCCCACCACCTCGCCGCCGACGAGGATCGCGTACATCTGTGAGCCGGTCGGGCCGTCCAGGCCGGCGAAGCTCGCCCGGTGGAACTCACGGAACGCCTCCCGGCGGGCGAGCGACCAGCCAGCGGGAGCCTCGACCGGAGGCATCACCTCGCCCGGCTCGGCCTCGGCAGCCGCTACGGAGAGCAATGGCTCCAGGTTCCGCTCGTCCACCGGCTCCAGCCGGACCGCACCCGCCACGTGCCGCAGTCTGCCGGCCTCATCGGCCGAAGTCCACCCCATTGGACATCCACTGGCGGTCCGGCTACCGGTACCGGCCGGTCGGGCGGTCAGGGTGTTTTTCCTCACGCTCCGTCGTCATCTGGCCGATGGCCCGACCGATCCGAACTCGCAGAACACCACCGAGGCGTCGTCGGTGGGCTTGTGCCGGCGCAGCCGGTCGGGATGATCGCGCTCGGCGTCCCGGACCCGACCCAGCAGCGCGGCCGGCCCCTCGACGCTGAGCAGGTCCAGCAGCCCCGCCCAGTCGGTCAGCCCGAACTGCTCGACCGCGCTGGACGCGCCGTCGCTGAGCAGCGCGGCCCGGCGCAGGGCCGCCGGGCCTTGCCGGAGCGCTGTCCCGGTCACCGCGTGGAAGGCCGCGTCCGGGTCGGCGGCAGCGGCCCAGTAGCCGTGGGTGCGGTTCATCCGCTCCCGTTGGACGCTCACCGCGTGCCGGAACCGCGTGACCGGGTCCGCCGCACCGGCCGGCACGGTCGCGACCGTCTGCCGCAGGTCGGCCATCGCCGTGTCCAGCCGGTCGTCGTTCACCACGCTGACCTGCCCGCCGACGTCCAGCACCAACGGGCTGTCGCAGAGGACCAGGTAGTCCACCTGGTCGCCGCAGTCGCGCAGCAGGCAGACGGTGCTGGACGGGGTGCCCGGATGATCGAGGTCGCACTGCCCACCGTGATCGGCGCGCACGGCGAGGATGGCCGCGGCCAGGTTGCTCGTCAGGCGGGCCGCCGGACGGGCCGCCTCGGCCACACCGAGCCGGGCGGCCAGGTGTCGGACGTACCACTCCGGCCCATGGACGCAGCCGGTGTCGAAGCCGTCCGGCACGGTCGCGCCGTCCAGGACACCGACCAGCGGGCCGAACTGGAAGACCAGGTCCTCGTTGACCGACCGGCCCGGGGCCGGCGCGGACGCGGAGCGTACCCGCATCACCGGCGTGGCCGCCTCGGCATGGCACCCCTCATAGCCTGCTCCCTCCATCGGCCCGTGGCCCGCGTGACGTCGACCGGGACGATAACCCGCGTACCCCTCCGCCCCGGCTGCATTCCTGCCGTATCCGGTATCGCGGCAACCCGGTTCGCCGGCGGCGGCCCGGCGGTAGCGTGACAACGTCTGGCCTTCGAGTTGCGCTTCCGCAGGTGGGAACGCGAGTCGGGGTCGTCCGTCGCGACAGGGGGATCGCAGATGTTGAAGCGGTTGCACGAATCGGGGCTCAAGGCGGAACACATGTACATGGCCGGCTTCGCCAGCATCGGCCTGTCGTTCACCAGCTGGTTCCTCTCCAGGCACCTGGAGCGGGCCGGTGTGGCACGCGCGGACCGGTGGGGCATCTTCATCGGCGAGTGGGCGCCGACGTTCTTCGCCATCGGCAACGGCCTGCAGGGGTACGAGAAGAAGTAGGGCCGGCCGGGTCAGCGACGGCGGTTGCGGGCGCGCGACGAACGCAGCCGGCGGAGCCGGCCGATCAGCACGGGGTCGGCGGCGAGCGCCGCCGGATTGTCCAGCAGCCCGTTGAGCAGTTGGTAGTACCGGGTCGAGGAGACGCCGAAGGTGTCCCGGACGGCCTGCTCCTTGGCGCCGGCGTGCCGCCACCACTGCTGCTCGAAGGCGAGGATGGCCCGTTCGCGTGTGGTCAGGCCCGCCGGGGGCGCGGCCGGCGCGGCGGCCGTCTCGTCGTCCGGCGGTGCGGCGTCGGCCGGCGTGGCGTCGTCGGTGCTCTCGACGGGCGGCGCCGGCCGGGGGGTCGGGACGCTCGGCGCGACACCGCCGACCGTCGCGCCCGGACGAGCGTCGGCGGACGGCTCGGGAGCGGTCGGGGCGGCGTCGGCGGGCATGACGTTCAGCCTAGCCAGGGCCGACCACTGTCGCAGCAGCCGGCACGGCCGCTCCGTACGTCGGAAACACCCGACGGTGGGGCCGGCCGCGCCGTTGACTCCCTGGCGTCGATCAGGAGATGTCGCGTCGACGCATCGTCCAGAGCGCCGCTCCGAGGATCACCACGAGCCCGATCGAGAACAGTACGGAGGACTGCTGCCAGGTGATGTCCATGGTGTCCGGCTTGCACTCCCCGGAGTAGGTGGCGTTGCAGGCGTTCCAGTCCTGCAGTGTCACCTTCTTGGTCATCCAGGCCAGCGCGTACGTGGGCAGCAGCCACGCCTCGGCGAACTTCACGCTGGCCATCGACAGGAGGATGCCCAGGCCGAACTGGCCGACCACCATGAGCGCCACGACACCACCGAGGGCCATCGCGGTGTGCCGGCCCAGCGAGGCCAGCGCGAAGCCGATGGTGGTGAGCACCAGCACCAGCGCCACGCCGCGTACCCCGGTCAGAGCGAACGACTGCCAGGCGCCCGAGGTCATCTTCTCGGTGCTGCCCCGGAAGCTGGCCACCGCCCAGAACCCGGCGAACCACAGCACCGCGGCGGGCAGCGTCACCGCCAGGATGCCGGTGAGCAGCGCGGCCAGCTTGGTGAGCAGTACGGTAAGCCGCTTCGGCCGCCAGAGCAGCAGGTTCATCATGCCGCCGGTGCTCCACTCGGCGCCGACGAAGGAGGCGCCGACGACGAACCCGACCAGGGCGAGGATCGCCGCGAACGGGACCAGCGTCTCGTCGAACGTCTTGCGGAAATTGAACGTCGAGGGCAGGAACCACTCCGCCTGGATCTGGTCCCGCGACGGCGGCGTGATCATCGAGCAGTCGTCGGGGTAGCGGCCGCCGTCGTTCGGCGTGCCGGCCGTCTTGGCCTGCTCGCAGTTGACCCGCTCCTGCTCGCTCCAGCGGATCTGCTCCTGGTACTGCTGGTCGGCCTGACGCTCGGCCTTGGCGAGCTGACCGGCGTCGATCTTCTGATTGGTGAAGAAGACACCGACCACCACCGCGGCCAGCACCAGCAGGCCGAGCAGCGTCATGTAGCGGGTGAAGCGCCGCTTGACCAGCCGGCGCAGCTCCGTCCGAAAGAGGCTCACGCGCCCCACCCTCCCGCGGTGGCGCCGGGCTGACCCGTCCCACCAACCTTCATGGACTCGTCGACCTGGCGGTTCTGGCCGGGGACCGGCGCGGTGGCGGTCAGTTCGAGGAAGACGCTCTCCAGGTCGACCGCGATCGGGGCCAGCTCGCTGACGTACAGGTTGTGCTCGGCGAGCAGCCGGGTCACCGTGGCCGGCTTGTCGACGCCGGTCAGCATCAGGTGGTCCGGGTGCCCGGCGACCTTGACCCCGGCCCGGGTGAGGGCCTCGGCGGCCGTCGGCAGGTCGCTGACCGCCTCCAGGCGGACCCGGACCGCGCCGGACGAGTGCTGGGCGAGCACCTCGTCGACCGGGCCGAAGGCGACCCGGCGGCCGAGCGAGATGATGGTGACCGAGTCGCAGATCAGCTGGATCTCGCCGAGGATGTGGCTGGACAGCAGCACGGTCATCCCGGATTCGGCGAGTGTCCGCATCAGCGTGCGCATCTCCCGGATGCCGCCCGGGTCGAGGCCGTTGGCCGGCTCGTCGAGGATGAGCAGCGTCGGGTTCTTCAGCAGGGCGGACGCGACGGCGAGCCGCTGCTTCATGCCCAGCGAGTACGTCTTGACGCGCTCGCCCGCGCGGTCGCGCAGCCCGACCAGCTCAAGCACCTCGTCGACCCGCGTGGCGGGCATCTCGCCGGCCCCGGCCAGCAGGGACAGCGTGTCCCGTGCCGAGAAATGCGGGAAGAACTGCGGGCTCTCCACGATGGCGCCGACGTGGCCGGCGACGGTGGGCAGCGCGGCGGGAACCTCGTGCCCGAGCAGCGTCATCCGGCCGCCGTCGGGCCGGATGAGGCCGAGCAGCGTACGCAGCGTGGTGGTCTTGCCGGACCCGTTGGGGCCCAGGAAGCCGTGCACCTGCCCCGCGTCGACCCGCATGTCGAAGCCGTCGAGCGCGTTGCGGGTGCCGCGTCGACGACTCTTGTACGTCTTACGTAGACCTTCGATCTCCAGGACAGCTGGCAAGCTGCACCTCCCCCGATGGTGGGCGTGACAGCCGACACCATACGCGGTATGCAGCGCCGCGCAATACCCGGTATGCATCGACACGCCGATCGATGCGTTTTACCGACGGAGAGTTACCGATCAGGCGCAGACGACCTGCACGCCGGCCGCCCGGAAGGCGTCCACCACCTCCGGGTCCGCCCCGGAGTCGGTCACCAGCGTCTCGACCCGCTCGACCGGGCAGATCCGGGCGAAGGCATGACCGCCCAACTTGGACGAGTCCGCGATTATCACGACCCGCTTCGCGCGGGCCACCATCAGGTTGTTCATGGCCGCCTCACCCTCGTGGTGGGCGGCGGCGCCGAGCTGCGGGTCGATCGCGTCCACGCCGAGCAACGCGACATCCAGGGTGACCTCACGCAGCAGCGCACCGCCCAGCGGGCCGACCAGCTCGAACGACTTCGGGCGCACCACCCCGCCGGCCACCACCACCTTCATCCGCGACCGCACGAGCAGCTCGTTGGCGATGTTCAGCGCGTTGGTCACCACGGTGAGCTGGGCACCCTCGGCGCTGGTGTTCAGGTCCGGCCGCACGGCGAGGGCCCGGGCCACCTCCGTGCTGGTGGTGCCGCCGTTCAGGCCGACCACGGTGCCGGGCGTGACGAGCGCCGCGGCGGCGGCGCCGATCCGCTGCTTCTCGGCCGAGTGCTTGGCCGTCTTGTAGCGCAGCGGCAGGTCGTACGAGACGCCGTTGGCGACCGCGCCGCCCCGGGTCCTGGTGATCATCTGCTGCTGGGCGAGCTGGTCGAAGTCGCGCCGGATGGTGGCCTGGGAGACGTCCAGCCGCTCGGCGGCCGCCTCGACGCTGACCCGGCCGTTGTCGGTCAGCATCTCCAGCAGGGCGTTCCATCTGGCGTACCGGTCCACCTCGGGGGCCCTCCCAGTGACTGCACGATCGGTGATTGATTGCGTGCACACTAGTGCGCGAAACTAGCCTGGCGCAAAAGCTGTTCTGCGCGATCGGCCGGTCGGTTGCCACGGCCACCCCGCTTCGCGCAGAATAACGCGCGAAATACGGGTGTAACGAGCCGTATTGCGCAGACAGGTCGGCCCGGCGAGGAGTTTCCCATGGCGTACGTGGACGCGGAGATCGCGAGCCAGCCCGACTGCTGGCGGGAGGCCGCCGAGCTGTCCCGCGTCGTGCGCGGCGACCTTCCCCGCCCCGGCGAGCGGGTCGCCGTCGTCGGTTGCGGCACGTCGTGGTTCATGGCGATGGCGTACGCCGCCCGCCGCGAGCAGGCCGGCCAGGGCGAGACCGACGCGTTCCAGGCGTCCGAGTTCCCCGCCGGCCGCCACTACGACCGGCTGATCGCGATCACCCGCTCCGGCACCACCACCGAGGTGCTGGATCTGCTCGCCGCGCTGCGCGGGCGTACACCCACCACCGTCATCGTCGGCGACCCGGCCGCGCCGGCGGTCGACCTGGCCACCGCCGCGGTGACCATGCCGTTCGCCGACGAGCGGTCGGTGGTGCAGACCCGTTTCGCGACGACCGCGCTTGCCCTGCTCCGGGCGCACCTCGGCGACCCGGTGACCGCGCTCGCCGCCGACGCCGAGGTGGCGGTGCGCTCCCCGCTGCCGATCGACCCGGCCACCATCGGGCAGGCCACCTTCCTCGGTCGGGGCTGGACGGTCGGCCTCGCCCAGGAGGCCGCCCTGAAGTGCCGCGAGGCGGCCACCTTCTGGGCCGAGGCGTACCCGGCGATGGACTACCGACACGGCCCCATCTCGATCGCCGCGCCCGGCCGGCTCGTCTGGGCGTTCGGCGAGCTGCCCGACGGGCTGCCCGAGGACGTGGCCGCCACCGGCGCGGCCTTCGTGCACAGCCGTACGCACGGCTGGCGCACGGTGCTCGGCAGTTGGTCTGCCGGTCGTACGCCGGTGGACCCGATGGCCGACCTGATCCTGGCCCAGCGCTTCGCGGTCGCGCTGGCGACCAGCCGGGGCCTCGACCCGGACGCGCCCCGACACCTCAGCCGGTCCGTGGTGCTGGCGTGAGCGCGAGGAGTGAGCCGGGGTTGCGAGCCCCGCAGTCGCGAACCGAGCCTGCACCGTGAGCGGTGCGGTGAGCGACGACCGGGTGGTCGTGGCGCTGGACGTCGGCGGCACCGGCATGAAGTGCGCCCTGGTCCGGCCGGACGGCGTCGCCGTACGCACCGAGCGGCACCCCACCGACGCCGCGCGCGGCCCGGCCGCCGTGATCGACACCATCCTCGACGTGGCCGACGGGCTCATCGGCAAGGCCCGAGCCGACGGCCTCACCCCGGTCGCGATCGGCATCGCCGTCCCCGGAGTGGTGGACGAGGCACGCGGGGTCGCGGTCTGGTCGGCGAACGTGGGCTTCCGGGACGTACCGCTGCGGGACCTGGCGGTGACGCGGCTCGGGCTGCCCACCGCCCTCGGCCACGACGTGCGCGTCGGTGGTCTCGCCGAGGCCCGGCTCGGCGCCGGGCGCGACGCCGACCACGTGCTCTTCGTGGCGATCGGCACCGGCATCGCCGCCGCGCACGTCGTCCACGGCGTGGCCGCCGTCGGCGCGCACGGCGCCGCCGGGGAGATCGGCCACATCATGGTCCGTCCCGACGGCCCGCGCTGCGGCTGCGGGCGACCCGGTTGCCTGGAGGCGATCGCCTCGGCGGCCGCGATCGGCCGCCGCTACACGGAGCTGGCCGACCACGGCGCGGTGCGGACACCCGGTGCCGCCGTGACGGCAGCCATGGTGGCCGAGCGGGCGGCCGCCGGTGAGCCCCTCGCCGCCCGGGTCTGGCAGGAGGCGGTCGAGGCCCTCGCCGACGGCCTCGCCACCGGGCAGGCGCTGTTCGACGTGTCGACGATCGTGCTCGGCGGTGGCCTGGCCCAGGCGGGCGACGGGCTGCTCGGCCCGCTGCGGGCGGCGCTGCATGAGCGGATGACCTTCCACCGAGAGCCGCGGCTGGTCGCGGCGGCCCTCGGCGACGAGGCGGGCTGCCTCGGCGCCGCCCTGCTCGCGCTGGACGCCGCGGGCGTCCGGGACACGGACGCCGCCCGCGTCCTTGACCATCAGGAGGAGCGATGACCGTACGGGTGAACGGCCGAGTGGTGACCCCGACCGGTGTCATCCGGCAGGGCTGCGTCGAGTGGGACGGCGATCGGATCACGGCCGTGGCCGAGTATCCGTCGGTCCGCGACGGGCACTGGATCCTGCCGGGCTTCGTCGACATGCACACCCACGGCGGCGGCGGGCACACCTTCACCACCGGGGACGCCGAGCAGGCGCGCGCGGCGGCCGGCTTCCACCTGGCGCACGGCACCACCACGCTGCTGGCCAGCCTGGTCAGCGCGCCCTTTCCGGTGATGCGCTCGGCCACCGAGGCGTTCGCGCCGCTGGTCGACGAGGGGGTACTGGCGGGCGTCCACTTCGAGGGCCCCTACCTCTCCGCGGCCCGTTGCGGCGCGCAGAACCCGGAGTATCTGCGCGACCCGTCCACGGACGAGCTGACCGAGCTGATCGAGCTGGGTCGAGGCGCGATCCGGATGGTCACCCTCGCCCCGGAACGCGACGGCGCGCTGGAGGCGATCAAGCTGCTCACCACCCACCGCGTGGTAGCGGCCGTGGGCCACACCGACGCCACCTACGAGCAGACCCGCGCCGCCATCGCGGCCGGCGCGAGCGTGGGTACGCACCTGTTCAACGGCATGCGGCCCGTGCACCACCGCGAGCCCGGCCCGGTGGTGGCCCTGCTCGACGCGCCGACCGTGATCTGCGAACTGGTCGCCGACGGGGTGCACCTGCACGACGGCATACTGACCTTCACCACCGCGACCGCCGGCCCGGACCGCGTCGCGCTGATCACCGACGCCATGGCCGCCGCCGGGATGGCCGACGGTGAGTACGAGTTGGGCGGTCAGGCCGTCACGGTGACCGACGGGGTGGCCCGGCTCGCCCGCGACGGCGCGATCGCCGGCAGCACGCTGACCATGGACGCGGCGCTGCGGCACGCGGTGCACGCCGGGATCCCGATGGCCGACGCCGCCCGGATGGTGGCCACCACCCCGGCCCGCGCCATCGGCCTGGGCGACCGGGTCGGCGCCCTCCAGGTCGGCCTCCGCGCCGACCTCGTCGTGCTCGACGACGACCTCAACGTGGTGCGGGTGCTGCGCGGCGGCTCCTGGGTGGAGTGAAGCAGCCAGGCTTGGCGCTCCCGTCGCACTCGCTGCGCGCTCCTGAACGGCGGTGCCCCTTGCTACCGCGCACCCTGTCGAGCTGCCCCATAGGTGGGGCTAGAACCTCGGGTGGTGACTGCCCCATGTCTGGGGCAGCTCGACAGGACGCGTCTCCATCCCCGTCGGAAGGCTGGCCGTCCGGGACGTGCCGGACTCAAGGCTCCGGTCGCGACGACAGCAACAGCACCAGGGGGCGACGGCCGGCGACGGGCGGCGGGCGGCGACGACGGGCGGCGGGCAGCGGCAAGCACGGCGGTCGGCGCCAAGCCGAGGCCGGGTCAGCCCAAGGCGGGGACGTCGACGCCGAGCACGGCCTGCTCGTCGGGGCGGTGCACCAGCACGTCGGCCAGGTACGACTGCACGGCGGGTGCCATCCCGACGTCCCGGCCGGCCTGCTCGGAGAGCAGCCACTTATGCTCGATGATCTGGGCGAACAGCTCCTGCGGCTCCAGCTTGCGGCGCAGGTTCGCGGGCACGGCCCGGACCACCGGCTCGAAGACCTCGGTGAGCCAGCGGTGCGCCGCCTGCTGCTCGTCGGTCAGGTCGCTCTCCGCCCGGTACGCGTCCAGGTCGTTGAGCAGCTTGCGGGCCTGGTTCTCCTCGGCGTCCAGACCGGTCAGCCGCAGCAGCCGCCGGGTGTGGTAGCCGGCGTCGACCACCTTCGGTCGCACCAGGTAGCGCCCGTCGTCGATGGTCGACATGGCGACCTCGGCCACGTCGAAGCCCAGCTCGTTGAGCCGGCGGATGCGGCCCTCGATGTCGTGCCGGGCCTCCCGCTCGACCGCCTGCTCGTAGGTGATCTCGTGCCAGAGCCGCTCGTAGCGCTGCACGACCTCCTCGCAGACCACCTCCGGGTCGATGGACTCGTGCAGCAGGCCAGCGGCCTGCAGGTCCAGCGCCTCACCGAAGATGTTCACCCGGGCGATCTCCAGGTCCTCGCCGCGCTGCCCGTTGGAGAGCGAGGTGTGCAGGGCGCCCGTCTCCGCGTCGACCAGGTAGGCGGCGAAGGCGCCCGCGTCGCGGCGGAACAGCGTGTTGGACAGCGAGCAGTCGCCCCAGAAGAAGCCGGTCAGGTGCATCCGCACGATCAGGGCGGCGAGCGCGTCGAGCAGCCGGCTCATCGTCTCCGGGCGCAGGGTGTGCGAGAAGAGCGCCCGGTACGGCAGCGAGAACTGCAGGTGCCGGGTGATCAGCACCGATTCGAGGGGCTCGCCGTCCTCGGTCTGCCGGTCGGCGACCACCGCCACCGCCTCGACCGACGGGAAGTCGATGCGCTCCAGGGCCCGGAGCAGGTCGTACTCCCTCTCGGCGATCCGCTCGCGGGTCTCCTTGAACGCGTAGACGTAGTCGCCCAGGCGGACAAAGCGGACGATGTGTCGGGAGATGCCCTGGGGGAGGGCCACCAGGTGCTGGGCAGGCCACTCTTCCAGCGGTGTCGACCAGGGCAGGTCGAGCAGCGCCGGGTCCACGAGGGCAGACGTGATCCGCACGGGCACAAGCATGACGGGTCGCCCCCCGCATCCGCCTCACATCGTGGCTGGGCCCACAGCGCCGAACACCCCGGCCTCGCGTCGGCCCGGTAGCGTGGTCGCGTGCTCAAACCCACGGCGGTACGACGTGACCTGCGGCTACGGCCCGTCCGCCCGGTCGGTTGGTGGTTCGACGCCCTGCTGCTGGCCGGGCTGGTCGGGTTGACCGTCGCCCTCGTCGGCCACCAGCTCTTCGGGCTGGACCGGGCCGTCGCCGACTGGGCCGACGCGCACCGACCGACCGTCGCCTACTGGGTGGCCCGGGTGCTGAACCTGCTCGGCCAGGGCACCCCGCTGACTCTCATCGCCGCGGGGCTGGGCGTGCTGCTGGCCGTCCGGCTCCGCTCGGTGCGGCCGATCCTGCCGCCGGTGGTCGCGTTCGTGCTGACCTATCTGACCATCGGCCCGTTCAAGGTGTGGACCGCGCGCGCCGCACCGAGCGCCAGCGTCAAGGAACCGTTCCTGCCGCCCGAGCAGACCCTGCCGCTGTTCCACGACGATCTGCCGGTGCGATTCGCCCAGTCCTACCCGTCGGGGCACGTCGCCAACGCGATCGTCTGGTACGGGGTCATCGCGCTGCTACTCGCCCCGCTGGCTCGCAGCTTCGGCCGGCACCTGCCGGGCCGGCTGATCACCGTGATCCGCATCGTGCCGCCGCTGGTCGTCCTCACCACCACCACCTATCTCGGCTGGCACTGGCTGACCGACTCGGTGGCCGGGCTGCTGCTGGGGCTGATCCTGGACCGGCTGCTGCACCGGGTGCCCTGGGACGATGTGCCGCTCCCCGGCCGGCTACGCACATGGGACCGGCCGTTCACCTCGTACCCCTAGGGTTTCGGTCCGTGGATCAACTGGCGCGGCGGCTCGGCGTACCCGATGCGGTTGTCATCGGGTTGGGCTCGATGCTCGGCGCGGGCGTCTTCGTGGTCTTCGGCCCGGCCGCGGCGGCGGCCGGCGGCTCCGGGTTGCTGCCCGCGCTGGTGCTGGCCGGCTTCGTCGCCTTCTGCAACGCGACCAGCTCGGCCCGGCTGGCGGCCCGCTACCCGGAATCCGGCGGCACCTACGTCTACGGCCGGGAACGCCTCGGACCGTTGGCCGGCTTCGTGGCCGGCTGGGGTTTCGTGGTCGGCAAGACGGCGAGCTGCGCGGCGATGGCGTTGACCATCGGGGCGTACCTGTGGCCGGGGCAGGCGCGGTTGGTCGCGGTCGGCGCGGTGCTCGCGGTGACGGCTGTGAACCTGCGCGGCATCGGCAAGACGGCCACCGCCACGAAGGCCCTCGTCGGCCTGGTGCTCGTGGTGCTGACCCTGGTCGCGGTCGTCGGCGTGGTGGGCGGGCCGGTGCACCTGGACCGGCTCGGCGACCCCGGCGGCTCCGCCCGGGGTGTGCTCACCGCCGCCGGGCTGCTGTTCTTCGCCTTCGCCGGCTACGCGCGGATCGCCACGCTCGGCGAGGAGGTCCGCGACCCGCAGCGGACCATCCCCCGCGCGGTGCCGCTGGCACTCGGCGCGGTGCTCGCGATCTACCTGGTGCTGGCCGTGGTCACGCTCGGCGTGCTCGGCGCCGACCGGCTGGCCGCTTCGGCAGCGCCCCTGGTCGACGTGGTGACCGCCGCCGGACTGCCCGGCCTGGCCTGGGTGGTCCGCGCCGGGGCCACGATCGCCGTCGTCGGGGTGCTACTGTCCCTCGTCGCCGGAGTCGGCCGGACCACCCTCGCGATGGCCCGCCGCCGCGACCTTCCCGGCGCGCTGGCCGCCGTGCACCCGGTGCACCAGGTGCCGCACCGCGCCGAGTTGGCCGTCGCCGCCGTGGTGATCGTGGTGGTGCTGCTCGGTGACGTCCGCGAGGCGATCGGCTTCTCCAGCTGCACGGTGCTGGTCTACTACGCGATCACCAACGCGGCGGCGCTCACGCTGGGCCGGGATCGGGAGCGGACGCTACCGGTGCAGGTGCTCGCCGGCCTGGGGCTGGTCGGTTGCCTGCTGCTCGCGGTCAACCTGCCGCTCAGCAGCGTCCTCACCGGGTTCGGCGTGCTCGCCGCGGGCGTCGTCGGGTACGGCCTGCGGCAGCGGAGTCGCTGAGAGGTCCGCCGGGCGCGGCGCCGACCTCGTCGCCGACGGCGGGATCGGCTCGCCGCCGGGCGCAGGCCCGGTCGGCCGGGAAACCGGACCGGTGCGGGCGGGTGGGGCGCACTGGGTGGTCAGCCAGTCCAGGCCACGTCGGCGGGCGACCACGGTGAGCCGGTCACCGGCGAAGATCACCTGTCGCGGGTCGAGGTCCCGCCACCAGATCGTCTTCGCGCCGCCGGCCGGGGTCCGGGCGATCAGCCGGACCTGCCCGTCCCGGTTGACCAGGTCCAGGGGCCGACCGTCCAGCTCGGAGCCGGCGGCGACCGGCACCTCGGCGACCGGCAGCGCGTGCCTGTCGACCGGGATCGTGGTGATCACCGCGCGTTCGGTGAGCGCGCCGATGAAGGCCGGTGCGGCCAGGTAGGAGACCGATCGGGACACCCCGAGTGCGAAGGTCTCCTCCACCCGTTCGGCGAAGTCACCGTCGAAGAGCCGCAGCACCACCCGCAGGTCGTCCCGGAGGTCGCGCGCGGCCAGGGCCGCCTCCAGGTTGGCGACGTCGTCGGTGGACGCCACCACCAGCGCCTGGCAGTCGGCCACCGACGCGGCGGTCAGGGTCTCGGGCAGGGCGGCGTCGCCGACGACCAGCGGCACCTCCAACTGGCGGGCCAGGGTCGCGCCGCGCGGCTCCGGATCCTTGTCGATCGCCACGACCTCGACGTCGTACTCGCGGAGCTGTGCCATCACCCGGGTGCCGACGTTGCCCAGGCCGATCACCACCACGTGCCCGGCGCGGGCCGGTTGCAGCCGGCCGGTGTGCAGGGCCAGCCGGGCGTTGACGATGCCGTCCACGACGACCGCGGTGATCAGCGGGATCAGCGCCAGCCCGGCCAGGTTGAGCACCACCTGCATGATCTGCGCGTCGGCCGCCTTGCCGGTGTCCGGGTCGGCGCCGCTGAGCGTGGTGACCAGCGTCAGGTAGAGCGCCTCCAGCGGGGAGACGTCCTCGGCCCGGGAGATCAGCGCGCCGAGCACCACGATGACCGCGAGCACCAGCATCACCGCGATGCCGATCTTGCGGGTGGCGAAGCCGCGTACGGCCCGCAGCAGCACCGCGACCGGGCGGCGACGCCGCCGCGCCCGGACCAGCCGCCGGGCGGCGACCTCGGTGCCCGGCGGCTGCCCGGTCGCCTCGGCGAGCACCAGGTCGGCGCCGGCCTGCTCGGCCGGCAGCAGCTCCATGCCCTGCTCCGAGTCGGGGCGAGCCAGCGCGCACACCACGTCCTGCGGCCGGACGTCGGCCCGCCGCGCCACCCGCAGCGTCTTGTCCCGATGCTGGAAGGAGCTGGGGTCGACCTCGCCGAGCGCGGCGGCCACGAACGCCGGCGCGGCCATCTCGGCGTCGGAGAGCACCTCGACGGGCGCCTTGAGCAGCTTGCGTACGCCATCGGCGAGGGTGCCGTTGAACATCCGCAGCACCTGGCGCACCCGCTGGTCGACGGCCTGGGCGCAGAGCGCGGCGTGCAGGTTGCCGACGTCGTCCTGGTGCAGCAGGGCCAGGCCGGTCGCCCCGGCCAGCCCGGCGGCCTCGAAGGTCGCCA
Source organism: Micromonospora sp. NPDC005237 (assembly GCF_040607775.1). NCBI lineage: Bacteria > Bacillati > Actinomycetota > Actinomycetes > Micromonosporales > Micromonosporaceae > Micromonospora > Micromonospora sp. NPDC005237. The sequence continues at coordinate 291,338 of NZ_JBEXHJ010000004.1, forward strand.
CGTCCAGACGCTCCGAGCGGACCACGCGGACCCCACGCAGCCCGGCCACGTCCGGCCCGTTGCGGCGGTAGCGCTCCGGCACCACGACGGTCACCCGGACGCCGCCGGCCGGGAGGTCGGATTCGACCATCGCACGGGCCACGTAGTAGGCGAGCGCGTCCCGGCCGCAGATCACGTAGTGCGGACGCGGATCACCGGCGGCGCGTAGCCGCCAGTTCCACTCGACCGCCCGTCGCGCCCGGTCCCGCCACGGCTCCGCCATGCCCGGATCGTAACCAGCACGACCACACTGGGCGACCCCGCCCGGATCATCCCGAGCACGCATGTCGACCAGGCATGTCGACCGGGGCGGCGGGTAGAGCACCGGGATGCAGACCTTCCTGCCGTACCCGGACTTTCTGGCCAGCGCCCGCGCGCTGGACCAGAAGCGGCTGGGCAAGCAACGGGTGGAGGCCATCCAGGTGCTCCGCGGCCTGACCCGACCCGGGTACGGGTGGCGCAACCATCCGGCGGTGAAGATGTGGGCCGGGTACGAGGAGGCGCTCACCCGCTACGGGCTGGACATGTGTGCCGTCTGGACCGAGCCGGGACGGGCCGACACCTGCGCCACCACGCTGACCGTCGACCTCGCCGCCGCCTGCGGGGCCGGCGTCGTACGCACACAGGACGAGCTGGCCCGCGCTGGTGACCTGCCGCCCTGGCTCGGCCGCGACGACCTGCACCTGAGCCACCGCTCGTCGCTGCTGCGCAAGGACCCGGCGCACTACCGCCCGATCTTCGGCGCCGACGTCCCGGAGGATCTGGAGTACGTCTGGCCCGCGTCCGACCGCGAGCGCCGCTGCCTGCCGTAGGGGAGACTGGGCCGGACGAGGGAGGTGCGCGTGGCGCTGTCGCGTGTGGTGGGTCGGCTCATCGGCGTACGCCAGCACCAGGTGGACCCGGGCGGAGGTGGCGCCGACCGCGTGCCGGGACCGGTCGCGGCGGTGGTGGTCGGCGGCGGGATCGCCGGCATGTCGGCGGCGGTCGTGCTGGCCGAGCGGGGTGTGGCCGTGACGGTGCTGGAGGCGGCGCCCACGCTGGGCGGGCGGCTCGGCGCGTGGCCCGAGGCGCTCGGCGACGGCGAGCAGCAGAACGAGCATGGCTTCCACGCGTTCTTCCGGCAGTACTACAACTGGCGTTCCATCCTTCGTCGCGTCGAGCCCGACCTGGGCTTCCTCAAGCCGATTCCGGGTTATCCGATCCTCAGTGCACAGTGGCCGACCGAGGAGTTCGGCAGGCTGCCGCCCGCGCCGCCGGCCAACCTGCTGGCGCTGCTGCTGCGCAGTCCCAGCCTGCGCCTGGCCGATCTGCGGTCGATGGACCGGGACGCGGCGTTGCCGCTGCTCACCTACGACCCGGTCCGCACCTACGCGGAGTTGGACGACACCACCGCCGACGAGCTGCTGGCCTCGCTGCGACTGCCGGACCGGGCGCGGGCGATGCTGTTCGAGGTCTTCTCGCACTCGTTCTTCAACCATGAGGCGGAGATGTCGGCGGCCGAGATGGTCGCCCAGTTCCACTTCTACCTGCTCGGCAATCCGGAGGGGCTGGCCTTCGACTGCCCCGACGAGGACTATGCGACCGCGATCTGGCAGCCGCTGACGAGGCACGTGGAGAAGCACGGCGGTCGGGTGCTCACCGCGTCCGGCGCCACGGGGGTGCACCGCGACGGCGAGGGTTGGCGGGTGACGACCACCGACGGCGGCAGCCACCCGGCGGCCCACGTGGTGCTCGCGGTGGATCCGCCGGCCCTGGCCGCGCTTGTGGCGGCCTCCCCCGACCTGGTCGGGCGGGCACCGGAGCTGGCGGCGCGGATGCCCCGCTTCGGCACGCCCGGCCCGCCGTACGCGGTGGCGCGGTACTGGTGCGACGGGGACGTGGCGGCCGACCGGGCCGTGTTTAGCGGGGTGTCGCGGCAGCCCACACTGGACTCGGTGACGCTCTACCACCGGCTGGAGAACGAGTCGCGCCGCTGGGCGCGACAGACCGGCGGTTCGGTCGTCGAGCTGCACGCGTACGCCTGTGAGCCCGGTGTGCCGGCCGAGGAGCTGGCCGAGCGGATGCGCCGCGAGCTCGTGGCGCTCTGGCCGGAGGCGGCTGACCTGCGGGTCCGGGAGCTGCGCGCCCGGGTGGAGGCGCAGGCGCCGGCGTTCACGCCGGGCAGCCACGCCTGGCGTCCGGGGGTGCGCACCGAGGCGCCCGGCGTCTATCTGGCCGGCGACGGGATCGCCACGGACTTCCCGAGCGCCCTGATGGAACGCTCCGCGGCCACCGGGATCATCGCGGCGAACCACATCCTGCGCGCGGAGGGCGCCGCGGCCGAGCCGGTGCGCTCGATCCGGCCTCGGGGCCTGCTGGCCGGGCGGGCCACCCCAAACCGACAAAAAGCAACATAACCGACGGTACGCTGCCGTACGCTCGAATGATCATCTGTCGATCGGCCGGGCGGGAGGGCAGCGGCGATGTCACCACTGCACCGCGTCGGCGCCCAGAGCGTTCCGCTGACCGAGGAGACCGGCCGGGACGACGCGTACCCGCTGCTCCGCGACGAGCGCGCCTGCGTCGTCACCGCGCTGCGGCTGGGCTGGTGGATGGCGGACGCGTACCACCACGGGCAGCACGCCGAACCCGGTCCGACCGTCCCGGCCCACCCACCGGCCAAGCTCTCCAACCTGACCGAGATGTCGCTCCCGCGCCGGATGCGGATGTACCTCGACGGCGTGGACGTCGCGCTGGCTCAGATCTCGGCGCTCACCCGGCACACCGGGCCGCTGCCGGACACGTCCGCCGCCCGGACCCGGCTGCCCGACCTGGACCGGCTGCCCGACCTGGAACAGCCCGACACCGCCGACACCGAACCGCTGCTGCTCGCCCTCGATGACCTCAACGTGGACGTGCTGCGCTGGGCGATGGCCACCAACCTCCGGGTCGGGCTCGCCTACCGGCTGGGCCGGTCCCTGGCCGACACGGTCCGGCCCGGCGACGCGGCCCAACTGCTGCGGCGCTTCGACGGCCGGCAGATCCAGCTCAGCCGGTGGCTGGACGAGCTGGCCAGCGTGCTGCCGCCGTACTCGGCCGCTGTGGTCCGCCGCTCGCTGGCCGCCTGGGCGGTCGCGGTGGAACGGGCCGGCCAGGGCGATCCGGCGGAACCCGAACCGGCCGAGCTGAGCCGCGAGCTGCGCAACCAGGGTGACCTCTGGCGCGGCGTGCTCACCGGCGGCCTGCATCCGCGCGACCTGCTCGACGAGGAGGACTACGCGGTGGTCGCCCGGAACCTGATCATCCGGGACCGACGGCTGGTGGCCCAGGCCGCTCGGGGCATCTTCTGGCCGGTGCTGGTGCCCCTGCTGGTGGTGCTCTTCGCGGTGGTCGGGGTGAGCGCCGCCGCCGCGGCCGGTTCACCGACCACGCGGGCCACCGTCGCCCTGCTCGGTCTGGGCGCCGGGCTGGCCGCCATCTGGCGTTCCGTCTCCGGTCCCGCGCTGGCTGTCGCGGGCGAGGTCAACCGGCCGCTCCTGGACAGCGAACTCACCGCACGGATGGCCCTGCGGCTGGACCGGCCACTGGCCAACGCCCGCCGCGCGGCGGGGATCGCTACCCCGACCCGGCGCGCTCCCCGGACCCGGCGCGCTCCCCGGACCCGGCGCGCTCCCCGGACCCGGCGTCAGGGTCGTCCCGAGGAGCCGGGCAGCCCATCGAAATACGTTGCCCCACTCTCCCGTGCCGACCTACCGTGATCGCGCAAGGTCAACCACCGCCGCGGGAGCAGATCATGACGAGGTCGCACGTCACCACCGTGCCGTCGTCGACGCTGCCCGGCGACGGTTGGCGAGCGAAAGGCCCTCGGGCGGGCCGGCCGGACTGACGCGTACCCGTACGCGCCGAGCCGCCCCGTCCGAACGCCGGACCGGGCGGCTCTTCGCTGTCCGTCACCAGCTGGAAAGGAGTCCCGGTGGACGCCGTTCTCGTCATCAACGCCGACCTCGGCCCGTTGCACCGGGTCACCGTTCAGCACGCCGTCCGGATGCTCTGCCGTCGGGTGGCCGAGATCCATGAGGCGGAGCCGGACCAGGTGATCGGCGTCTTCCCGCTGCCCCGAGTGGTGCGGTTGGTCCGCTACGTGGTCACCCGGTGGCGGTTCAGCTCCGGGCCGGCCTGGTCCCGGGCCGGGGTGCTGCGCCGCGACGAGCGCTGCTGCGCGTACTGCGGTGGGGCGGCATCGACCATCGACCACATCCTGCCGCGCTCGCGGGGCGGCCGGAACACCTGGCGAAACACCACCGCCGCCTGCTACGGCTGCAACCAGCGCAAGGGCGACCGCACCCCGGCGGAGGCGGGCATGCCGCTGCGCCGGGAGCCGGTGAACCCGGGCTGGGCGTCGCTGGCCGGGCGGTGACCGACCGGCCGGCGGGAACGGGGGGCCGCGTCGGGGTACGCCCCGGCGCGGCACCCGCCGGCCCCGGTCAGAGACCGCGTTCCTTGACCTTCGGCTTCGGGCGGCCGCTCGCGCAGTGCGCACGGATCTCGCTGCTGTGCTCAGCCGAGGTCAGCTCGACCTGGACCTGCTTCGCCGGGCCGGGGTCGTAGGGCGCCGCCCGATAGCCCGACGCGGGCGTCACCGTGAGCAGTTCGGCCGATCCCCCGAGGCAGCGGACGGTGACCGTTCCGCCCTGGGCCTGCACCGTGACCACCGCAGGGTCGGTGGGCGTGGGCGTGGGTGTGGGTGTGGGCGTCGGCCTGGACGTGGTCGGTGCCGGAGTGGACGTTCCGCCGGAACCCGTCGGTGGGCTGGTCCGGGGAACGGCCGGGGTGTTCCGGGCCGACGGGCCGGCCGGCGGACGGGCGGCGGACGGTTCGGGCTGTGCGACGGTCTGCGGCAGCCCCACGGTGGTGGTGCCGCCCGTGCCGGTGCCGGTTCGTGGAATGGGCCCGTCGTGCTGCCGGGTGCCGTAGTCGCCCAGCGACCCGGCCACTGCCACCGCGGCGATCACCGCGCCGCCGACCGCAAGCGCCACCCGACGCCGACGCCAGGAGTGTCGCCGGGAGGCATCGGTCGGGTCGGCGGTGACACCGGCGGAGGGCTCGGACGGCGCGTCGTCGACCGGCGCACCCCCGGTGGCCGCCGACCCGACCCCGGACGCTCCGCCCGCGGCTGCGGCTACATCCGCCGTCGCCGGCCCGGCGGCAGCTCCGAGCAGGATGCGGGCCGCGTCGGCGGCCGAGGGCCGGTCGGCGGGATCGCGGGCCAGGCACCAGCGGTAGAGCCGGTGGATCTCGGCGGGGACTCCGTCGATCTCGGGCAACGGGTCCGGCTCGACGTGGACGTGGGCACGGAGCATCGCGGTCTGCGCCTCGGTGGCCCAGGGCAGCCGACCGGTGAGCGTCCGGTGCAGGAGCAGGCCGAGGGCGTACACGTCGCAGGCCGGCAGGACCTCGCCGGCCGCCAGGCGCTCCGGTGCGAGGTAGGCGGGCGTACCGAGCAGCCGTCCATCGAAGTCGATCTCGGGGTCGCCGACGGCCGCCGCGATACCGAAGTCGAGCACCTTCGCGCCGGTGGGGGTGAGCATCACGTTGCTCGGTTTCACGTCGCGGTGCACCAGCTCATGGGCGTGCGCGGCCGCGAGTGCCGTGGCCACCTCCGCGCAGACCCGCAGCGCGGCGCGGGGTGGCAGTGGCCCGGCGGCCAACCGTTGTTCGAGGGTGACGCCGTTGAGCAGTTCCAGCACCACGAACGGAACCTGGACGCCGTCGACGAGCGACTCACCGAAGTCGTAGACGCCTGTGACGTACGGGTGCGACAACCGAGCTGCCGCCTTGGCCTCGGCCCGGATCCGCTGTCGGGCGTTGGCGTCCGAGGCGACGAGCACCTTCACCGCCACGTCCCGTTCGAGCACCTCGTCGTACGCCCGATGGACCGCGGACATGCCGCCGCTGCCGAGACGCTCCAGGAGCCGGTAGCGGCCCGCAAGCAACCGATCACGCTGCACGACGGACAGCCTGCCGTACCGCCCCGCCCCGACACCAGCCGGGATCGAGGTTTCGCAATGAATGGGCCCGCGGTGGCTGCGGCGAAGGGCTCTGGCCATCCACTTTGGCTGCCCGCCGTGTCGATGTGCTGTTGAGCCGTATACCTCAGAGGTATGAATATGACTCTGAGGTATACCGCTTACCACCGCATCCGCCCCCACCGAGGTGACCGAGGGTCACCGCCGGCCGCCCGCTGCGCCCACAGCCCCAAAGGCTAGGAATTACTCGTCTAGGGCTCGAACCACTTGCGGCGACCTGGCCGGCGGGGCGTACCGATGACGAATTGGCGGGCGAAGCCCATGAAGCGGTTGTACAACTCGACGGGGTCGGGCGGGTCCGGCAGGAGGTGGGCCAGATCGACGCTCGCCTCGAACAGGCACGAGGCCATGTCGAGCGTGAGGAGTCTCGGCTCGTCGGCGTACGGCGACGACGAGGCGTAGGCGACGAGCTTCAGCGCTCGGTCGGCGCTCGCCAGGCGAAGCGGGGTGCCCGGCGCTCCGCCATTGCCGCCACGCCCTCCCGGGCCTCGCCGCTGTCCGCCACCTTCCGGTGCCACCAGGCGATCCGTGCCGGTCCGGCCCGGTCGTCGACGATCTCCTTGGCGGCGGCGACGCTCAGCGGCGACCGCTGGGCGATCGTGGCGGTGAGGTCGTCCACCCGTGCGGCGAGCCGGTCGCCCGGCAGCACCTCGTCGACGAGGCCGATCCGTAGGGCGCGGTCGGCATCGATCAGCTCGGCGGTGAACAGCAGGTGCTTCGCCGCCGACGGGCCGACCAGCCGGGCCAGCCGCCGCGTCGTCAGCGCGGGGTAGACCAGCCCGAGCCGGGCCGGCGGTACGCCGAAGCGGGCGTCATCCGAGGCGATCCGCAGGTCACAGGCGACCGCGAGCTGAGCGCCACCCCCGACGCAGGCGCCCCGGATCGCCGCGATCGTCGGCTTGGCGAAGCCGGCCAGCCGCTCCTCGGCGGCCACCGCGATGCTGGTGTCGCCGGCGTCCAGCAGCTCGGCCAGGTCGCCGAGGTCGGCGCCGGCGCAGAAGGCGTCGCCCGCGCCAGTGAGCACCAGGGCCCGTACGTCGGGGTCGGGCTCCAGCCGGTCGAGCAGCTCGGGGAGTTGCCGCCACATGGCAGCCGTCATCGCGTTGCGGCGGGCCGGGTTGTGGATCACCACGGTCGCCACCGGTCCGGTCACCGCGACTGTCAGTTCCGCGTCCGACACGTTCACCCCGAATTCCACGCTGAAGCGAATCTTGGACAGTTTCCGTCAGGAGCTGACGGCAACTGTCCAAGATTGCCAGAAACCTGACGGCGCGGACCCGGCGGCCACCGTTGAGGATGGCCGCCGGGCCCGGCTGTCGGTCAGGTCAGGTCAGATCAGGAGACGTTGAGAGCGGTGTCGTCGACCACGAAGGACGTCTGCAACGAGGAGTCCTCGACGCCGGTGAACTTCAGGCTGACGGTCTGGCCGGCGTACGCGGCCAGCGAGAAGGACTTCTGGCTGTAGCCGGTGGCCTTGTTCAGGTTCGAGTAGGTCGCCAGCGTGGCCAGCACCGTCCCGCCCGAGTTGAGCACCTGCACCGTGAGCTTGTCGTACGCGACGGTGGTGGTGGTCTCGGCCGAGTCGATGTGCAGCCAGAAGCTGACCGTGTACGACGAGCAGCCCGACGGGAGGGCCACCGACTGGGCGAGCGTGTCGGTGTGGCTGGTGCCGTACCCGTTCAGCCACGCCTTGTACGACCCGCCGTGGGCCGCCTGGCCGCTGTCGGTGGTGATCACGCCGGAGCTGGCCGTCCAGCCGGTCGCGCCGGACTCGAAGCCCGGGTTGGCCAGCTTCTGCCCCGGCGCGGTGCAGCCGCCCCCGGTGCCGTTCACGGTCAGCGTGTAGGTGGCGCTGCGGGTGACCGACCCCGCGCCGTTCACGGTGACCGAGTAGGTGCCGGGCGGGGTGCTCGCCGAGGTGCTGATGGTGAGGGTGGACGAGCCGCCCGAGGTCACCGAGGCGGGGCTGAACGCGGCGCTCGCCCCGCTGGGCAGGCCGGACGCGGAGAACGTCACGGTCTGCGCCGTACCGCTGGTGGTGGCGGTCGACACGGTGGTGGAGGCCGCGCTGCCCGGGTTCACCGAGCCGGCGGTCGGCGACAGCGACACGGAGAAGTCGTTGCCGGTGGAGCAGGGTGCGTCGTTGCCGGCCACGTTCACGGCCGTCCAGGCGGCCTGCACGGCCTTGTACTCAGTCGAGCAGCTGCCGTACAGGTCGGTCGCGGCCCGCAGGCTGTAGGCGCGCGCCGTGTTCGCCGGGTTGCTGGTGTTGACGTACGTCGTGTTGGAGGTGAAGTAGACGTCCAGGGCCCGGTACCAGATCTTCTCCGCCTTGGCGCGGCCGATGCCGGTCACCGCCGGGGCGGAGCCGCAGACCGGCGAGGTGCCGTACGAGGTGGCGCCGGTGCCCTCGGCGAGGTTGAAGTAGAAGTGGTTGCCGACGCCGGAGGAGTAGTGCACGTCCTTGTTCTTGGTGCTGGTGGACCAGCAGCTGTCGGACGAGCCGTCCAGCGACGGGTTGTACATGTAGCGCAGCGGCGTGCCGTTGCCGTTGATGTTGATCTTCTCGCCGACCTGGTAGTCGCCCGGGTCGCTCGGCGCGGCGGCGTAGAACTCCATCATGTTGCCGAAGATGTCGCTTGTGGACTCGTTGAGGCCACCGGATTCGCCGGAGTAGACCAGGCCGGCCAGCGCCTCGGTGACGCCGTGGCTCATCTCGTGCCCGGCCACGTCCAGCGAGACCAGCGGGCGGGAGTTGCTGGAGCCGTCACCGTAGGTCATCTGGGCGCCGTCCCAGAACGCGTTGACGTAGTTGTTGCCGTAGTGCACTCGGCTGGGCACGCCGCTGCCGTTGCCGAAGATGCCGTTGCGGCCGTGGACGTTCTTGAAGTAGTCGAAGGTCTTCGCCGCGCCGAAGTGGGCGTCCACGCCGGCCGACTGCCGGTTGGAGTTGGCGCCGGTGCCCCACGCGTTGTCGGCGTCAGTGAAGGTGGTGCAGGTGGAGGTGCCGTTGTTCATGTCGCAGGTGCGGCCGTTGCCGTGCGACGGGTCGATCATCTGATACGTGCTGCCGGAGAGCGTCGTATCGATGCTGACCGCGCCGGTGTAGATGCCCTGGCCGCTGCCGACCACCGACTCGATCTCGTCGAACGACCCGATGGTCGCGCCGGAGGTGGCGTCGGTGATCACATGCAGCCGCGACGGCGTCTGCCCGTCCGGCTGCCAGCCGCTGACCACCGTCTCCCAGGCCAGCCGGCCCTTGCCGGAGCTGGCGTCGACGAACAGTTCCGGAGCGCCCACGGTCTCGGCTTTGCCGCTGAACCCGGCGCGGGCCGTCTTCTTCGCCGCGGCGGCGGTGACCCGGGCCGTGGTGGGGAGGGTCAGCGGTGCGGCGAGTCCGACCGAACTGCCGGCGTAGGTGCCGTTCGGCGCGGTGTGGATGACGAAGTCACCGCCGTACACCCGGAGTCCCTGGTAGGTCCGGGCGTAGCGGGTGTGCGCTGCGCCGGTGGCGTCCACCTTGGTGCTCAGCACCTGGTAGGACTCGGCGCTCGAACCCTGGACGGCGCCGGGGTTCGTCTGCAAGACGGTCGCCGCTCGGGCCGCGGCGGAGGCGTCCGGCGCGGGAGCGGTGGGTGGGGCGGCGTGCGCCGCGGTGGCGACGCAGGTCAACAGGCCGCTGGTGAGCAGCGCTGCGCTGACGGCCGCGAGGGGTCGTTTCACGTGCCCTCCTGAAAGGAGAAAGGGTGTGACGGGGGTGGTCACGCATGTAGATATAGCGATGTGTTCAAGAAAAGAGAAGGCTTGGACCGCTCGCAGACATTGAGACTGGCCGAACGGATGAGGGCCTTGACAGGGGAACCAACGCTGGCAACGGCACGTCCGACGGAGATGAGACCCGCCTCGACGACCGGCGTCACGATCGCGCTCCTGGCCGCCCTCCTGGCCGGCTGCACCGGCACCGACCGGGCCGGAAGCCCCGCGGACCAACCATCGGCCACCGGCACCCCGCCGCCAGCGACCGCGACACCGACCACTCCGAACGGCACCGCGCCGACCGGCACCGCGCCGACCGGGCCCGTGCCGCCTGGACCGGGTGCCACCGACGCCGCGGCCGGTCGGGTGACGCTGTTCCGCTCGGGCGGTTTCGCCGGACGCGGCGACAACGTGACAGTCGAACCGGACGGCCGGTGGACGGTGGTGGACCGGGCCGGCAGCCGTCGTACCGGAAAACTCGACGCCGCCGACCTCGGCCGGCTCCGCGGCCTGGCGGCCGACCCCCGGCTGACCACCGAGGCCCGCCGCACGGCCACCGCGACGAGCTGCGCGGACGCGTTCAGCTACCGCCTGACCGTCGGCGTCGTCGAGACCGGGTACGTCGACTGCCCCGCCGATCCCGCGCCGCCGCCGGCCACCCGTGCGCTCGTCGAGCTTCTGCTGCGGGTCACCAGCTGACCGACCGGCAGCTCAGACCAGGTAGTCCGGGGGCAGGCCGGTGCCGCGCAGCTCCGCCGGCAGGTGCGCCACGTCGTTGACGGTGATCAGGTTCGGCGGCCCGGCCGGGCCGTACCGGATGACGGTCAACCCCGCGTTGTGGTGGTTCAAACCCAGCCACCGCCGCTCCGGCGCGTCGAGGGCATGCCGGACCAGCCAGGCGATCAGGAAGGTGTGCGTCACCACCAGCTCACGAACCGGCTCGCCCTCGGCTGCTCCCTCGTCGGCGACCACCGGACCCGTGAAGCGCCGCACCGCCGCCGCCGTCACCCGCGGCCCGTCGGCCCGCTCGGCCGTCGAGAATCCGGCCAGGAAATTGGCGTACGCCGACGGCAGGCCGGCCGGGTCCGTGTCGTGGGGGAGGTGGTCACCGGCCAGCTCCGTGGCGTACACCGGAACGCCGGGCAGTGCCGCGGCGACCACCTCGGCGGTCTGCGCGGCCCTGCGCAACGGCCCGTGGTGCACGGCGGCGAACGACCGGCCCCGCAGGCGCTCACCGAGCAGCGTGGCCTGCCGCCGGCCGCGCTCGGACAGGCCGGAATCCGGCTCGGTCGAGTCCGTGTCGGCGTGCCCGGTCAGGTCCTGCTCGCCATGTCGGGTCAGGTACAACAGCCGCGTTCGCATGCCGTACACCCAAACACACCGGAAGGCGCGGGACTGGCCCGCGCCTTCCGGTTTCTTGATCTTGGCGCTACGCCCGGGGGAACATCTGGCCGATGCGGATCTTGTTGCCGAACGGGTCGCGGATGCCGAAGTCGATCCCGTACGGGCGCTCGGTCGGCTCGTCGGTGATCTCGACGCCCTTCGCCACGAGCTCCTCGTGGGTCTTGTGGGCGTCGTCGGTGGTCATGAACAGGTACCCACCCAGGGCACCCTTGGTAAGCAGCTCCCGCACCTGCTCGGCCGTCGCCGGGTCCATGGCCGGCGGGCCCGGCTTCTCCAGCAGGATCTCGCGCTCCGGGTCACCGGGCAGGTTCACCGTCAACCAGCGCATGAAGCCGAGGTCCTGATCGGTGTTGACCTCCATGCCGAGCTTGTTGACGTAAAAGTCAAGCGCCTGGTCCTGGTCGAGGACGTAGATCTGGGAGCGGCTGATCGCGTTCATCGTCATGCCACGACCGTAGAGGGTGGCCCTGACCTGCTGCTTATCCAAAACTGCTGGGACGCGTCCAGGCCTTGGTGAAGCAGGACGGCACGTTGCCCGGCGCCGCGCGGCGACGCCGGAAATCCGAGGGGGACTCCCCCACGATCTGCCGGAACGTCCGGCTGAACGTGCCCAAGCTGCCGAAGCCGACCGCGTAGCAGATGTCGGTCACGTCCCGGCCCGTCTCCACCAGCAGCGCCATGGCCCGCTCCACACGGCGGCGTTGCAGGTAGCGGTGTGGCGTCTCGCCGAAGGTGGCCCGGAACGTCCGGATGAAGTGCGCCTCGGAGACGTACGCGATCCGGGCCAACGCAGGGATGTCCAGCGGCTCGGCGTACGCCCGGTCCATCGCGTCGCGGGCACGCAGCATCGCCCGGTTGGACTCCTCCACGGCCCGGCTCACCGCGGGCCGCCCGGCGGAAGGACCGACGTCTGCGTCACGTCCTGGTCGCGCAGCTTGGCGTAGACGACCTCGGACGTGAACCCGCCGATGAACCCGATGGCCAGGACGAAGAAGACCAACTGCCGCGCCGCATCACCGTCGAGCAGGCCCGGGTTGGTGGAGAGCTGCGCCGCGACGAACAGCAGGAAGGCGATGACACCGGCGGCCGAGCCCAACGCCGCCGCCCGCAGCCAGTTGCCACTGCCGTCGTACGCGTTGCGCACGATCGCACCCCACACCGAGGCGAACAGCGGGGCGGCCACGAGAACGGCGACGTTCTGCCATCCGCCGGTCGGAGCGGCGTACGCCAGCGGGATCGTGGCGAGGGCGAGCAGCAGGAGGACCAGCGCGGTGACCAGGCCCGCCACCGTACGCCGCCCGGCAGCCCGCTCGGCCTCGCGGGAGGCGCGTTCCTGCTCGGTGCGGCGCTGCACCTGGGCGCAGAGCGCGGCGACGATCGGCTCGGCGGCGCCCGGCTGCCACGGTCGGGCGAGCAGGGCCACCTCCTCCTCGGTGGCGACGCCACGCTCAGTGCTGAGGCGCTGCCAGACCTTCTCCGCGGCTCCGCCGAACGCGGCGACCGCGGCGACCGGGATGCGCCGGGACAGTCCGATGAGCCCGGCGATGAACGTGGAGCGTTCGCCGCCCACCAGCAGCAACGCGTCGGCCGTCAGCAGCGAGCGGTAGAAGCTGACCTCCCAGTCGTCGGTCGACTCGGGCACGACGGTGAACAGCTCCGGGTGCCGCTGGACCTCCTCGAAGTCCACGTCCTGCTGGTACCGACCACGGACCAGGATCGACCCGGGCATCGCCCGGCCGGAGCGGATGTAGCCGCGCACGACGTCCCGTTCCAGGTACTCGGGATCGCCGGAGTACACGACGATGCGGCAGCCCTGGTTGGCGAGTGCCGCACCCAGTTCGGCCGCCGCGGCAGCCGCACCCTCCGGGTCGCGTACGGCGGGCGAGTAGGAGCGGCCCGCCTGGGCACTACCGGCGATAGCGACGACCGGGCTCATGCGACTCCTCGACGGTCGGTGACACCCGAACTATAGGAGTGGCCGACCATCGATGCTCCTGCCGACGGGCCGCCGGGGGGACGAAACCACGGGGTCATTTTTCAGGCGGAGCCGGCATTGCCGCGATTACCGCGCCTTCTCTGCTCGTGCCGCGGCTACGGCGACAAGTTCGCGCAGCTTCTTTTCGGCTGCCGAACTGGCTATCTCCCTGCCAGGCCAGTACTGAACAATGGACGTAACTTCTCCCACCCTCAGCAGGACCCCGTACTTCGTGACAACATTCGGAGCCCGGCCGTACCTGCTGCTTTGCCGCCAAGCGACTGCCTCGTCCCCCGCCCTCGGGGCCGTAACTGGCTGCATCGACATGGTGAAGTCGTACCCGGGGGCGTCACCCCCCTCCTTCCAGGCCCGACACCGGTTGACACCGGCACGGACGCGGGCAATCTCAGCTGCAGCTCCATGCTCGGGATGGACCTTGACAATGTGGTCAAGCCGTTCGCTGTGCTCGGTATCGGAATAACGCCACGAGGCACTGACGAGCGAGCGAGCGCTTCCCTTGCTGTAAATGCCACGCTCCACGCCACTGCAAGCAGGGTTGTCGGTCCGCGATTCCCTTGCAAGATCAGCGACGCTACCCCGCCATTCACTACCTACATCCTGCCGTGTCAACAGCAATTGCCCCGCCTCGCTATCGACGGTTAGGCTGCCGACCGTCCGAGATGGCTTTGGGGATGGCCTAGGGCTGGCCGCTGACGCAGTGACAGCTGGCGACGAAGGGAACGCGGCCGGACGGGTGGTGCTCTCGCCGCATGCGGCCAGCGAGAGCACGACGACGGCGCCGGCCATCACTGGAGCTACCAAGAGCCTGACCCGCAGCGTCAGCAGCCAGCCAGCAAGACCATGGTGCCGACCCAGCCGTCCAGTGGGAGGCAGTTCGGGGACACGGGCTTTCGGCATGACGAGGACCCTAGCCCCACGCACCCCCAGCACGGACAGACACGCCCCTGACCGGACAGCCACACCGGAATCTGGCGCTCCGTTGAGCCCATGGACGTCCAGCCTTGCTCGTGCGCGTCGTCAGCCCGTCAGTCACTTATGAGCCAACGGTAGTCGTAGCCAATCGCATCCCAGCACTGCCGGACCCATCGCCGTTTGATCGGCGAGGCTGTGCGCCACATGAAGGCAATGCCCCCATGGATGCGTTCGCGGCGCGTCGGATCAAGCCAGGCCGGAAGGTTGTGGCAGAGGTCGGCGAGGGTGTGCACCTGCTCCTGGCGGCGGTTGTCCGGCACGGTCCGATCCCCATCCGATGCTGCCAGGTAGCGAATCATCAGGAGGGATTCCGTCAGTAGGTGCGTGACGGCGGCTTCGGTCGCCTCTTGGTCGTGCCGCGCGAGCGTTAAGTCGTCCTCCTTCGTCCGGCGTAAGCAGTAGCTTGAGACAAGGGAAAACCAGGATCGTCTAGCCGGACGTGTCACGGATCAAGTGACAGCGATCCGTAACACGTCAGATGGAGCCCGACATCGCCGGCGCCAGCAGACCGAGCGGGAAGCGCTGGCGGAGGTGTGGGAGGAGCACGACCTCACCTTTCCATCGGAGCGGGGCACACCGATGGAGCCCACCAACCTCAGTCGCTCCTTCGCCCGGCTCCGCGAGACCGCCGGTCTGCCCGGTGTCCGCCTATACGACCTGCGGCACACAGTCGTCTCGCTGCTGATGGAGCTGGGCGTCCCGCCGCACGTCGTCCAGGCCATCGCCCGGCACCTCGACGTGAAGATCACGCTCAAGGTCTACGCCCACGCCCGCCTTGACGCGATGCGTCAGGCGCTCGGCAAGCTGGACGGACGGCTTTCTTGATCTGATGACCGATAGTCTCCGTTCCATGGCCCTGCTGGCTGGGCGCACCCGACGCTGCCTGCTTTCGGCGCTCCTGTCAGTGGCCTGCGTATTGATGTGCTGCGGAGTCTTCACCTGGCAGGGCGAGTTGCACCAACGACGGGACCAGCGCAAGGCCACGGCCGCCCTGAGCAAGTACCTGGAGCGGGTTCGGGGCACCGATCACCGTGCGGCCTACCAGCAGCTCTGCTCCGACGTGCTACCGGACTACACCGAGTCGGACCATGCCGCGTTCCTTCGAGAGCAGCGACCGTTCGTGTCGTTCTCAATCGGCAGACCGGCGAGGTCCACCGGGATCGACGGTGCCTACCTGACCTTCCCGGTCACCCTGGCCTACCCCGACGAATCGACAGGCGTCGTGCGACTGGCTGTAGGCCTGGAAGAGGGCGGCCCCAAGGTCTGTGATGACGACGATTGGCGGAAGTGACCGACTTTGCCGGGCGCGGACGGCTGCCGGAGACCGGGTTGCTGTCAGCCTTGCTGTCAATCACCGCGCTCCCGGTCCTGCGGTCCGGGAAGTGCCTGGTGGAATTGGAGCCCCCGGCCGGGATCGAACCGGCGACATCTCGCTTACAAGGCGAGTGCTCTGGCCAGCTGAGCTACAGGGGCGCGTGCGTCGAGGTCAGCATAGCGACTGACGTCTGAATATCCCGATCGCGAGGGCTCCCGAGCATGGGAAACGTCAACAACCCGACGCCCGTCGCCTCGAGGAGACGTCGATTGATGCCTGCCCGTGCCCGAGTGCCCGGAATGCGTGGGCAACGGATCACCTCCGCGGGCCGCTCGCCTTGGCAGCACGGGGAAACCCGTTTACCGTGCAGTGACACGGACGACACCACGGCCGCCCCCGCGGCCGACCCGCCGTCCGCTGACCGGCACGGGTACGTGCCGGTCGCTCCTTCACTCGGATCGTCCGGCACGTTCCTGCCGGTGAAAGGAAGCGCACCACCATGGCTACGGTCACCTATTCCAAGGCGTCCCGGATCTACCCGGGCACCGAGCGTCCCGCCGTCAACGAGCTGGACCTCGAGATCGGCGACGGCGAGTTCCTCGTTCTCGTCGGCCCCTCCGGTTGCGGCAAGTCCACCAGCCTGCGCATGCTCGCCGGCCTGGAGGACGTGGACGCCGGCTCGATCTACATCGACCAGCGCGACGTCACCCACCTGCCCCCGAAGGCCCGCGACATCGCGATGGTCTTCCAGAACTACGCCCTCTACCCGCACATGACGGTGTACGAGAACATGGCGTTCGCCCTCAAGCTGCGCAAGACCTCCAAGTCGGAGATCGACCGGCGGGTCAAGGAGGCGGCCGGGCTGCTCCAGCTGGAGGAGTACCTCAGCCGCAAGCCGAAGGCGCTCTCCGGCGGTCAGCGTCAGCGTGTCGCGATGGGCCGGGCGATCGTCCGCGAGCCGCAGGTCTTCCTCATGGACGAGCCGCTGTCGAACCTCGACGCCAAGCTGCGGGTGCAGACCCGTACCCAGATCGCCTCGCTGCAGGCCAAGCTGGGCGTCACCACGGTCTACGTCACGCACGACCAGGTCGAGGCCATGACCATGGGCCACCGGGTCGCCGTGCTGCTCGACGGTGTCCTCCAGCAGGTGGACACCCCGCGGGCGCTGTACGACACCCCGGCCAACGTGTTCGTCGCCGGCTTCATGGGCTCCCCCGCCATGAACATCAAGACCGTTCCGCTGAACGAGCAGGGCGCCGAGTTCGCCGAGCTGCACATCCCGCTGACCCGCGAGCAGGTCGCCGCGGCCCGCGCCGAGGGTGGCGACGGCAACGTGACCGTGGGCTTCCGCCCGGAAGACTGCGACCTGGTCAGCCCGACCGAGGGCGGCATGCCGGTCGTCGTCGAGCTGGTCGAGGACCTCGGCTCGGACGCCAACGTCTACGGGCACGCCGCGCTGGGCGGCAACTCGGAGCGCTTCGTCGTCCGCACCGACCGGCGCACCATGCCGAACATGGGTGACACCGTGTTCGTCAAGCCGCGCACCGGCCGCAGCCACGTCTTCCACGCCGCCACCGGCAGCCGGATCTGACGTAACGAAGTACCGCAAAGGGGCGGTCCGCTTCGGCGGGCCGCCCCTTTCGTCGTACCCGGGGACGGCTTCTCACCCCGCGGTGCCAGCACCAATGTGGCTCCGCGGGGTGACTCGGCAGGGCGGGCCGCGCCCGTAGCGTCGCGGCACGCCCAACCCGAGGAGACGCCGTGTCCGCCACCGCCACCGCTCACCCGACCATCCGTTCCCGGCCGTACCGGACCGCCCGCCTGGCCGGCCACAGCCTCGCCTACTGCGCGATGCTGGTGCCGGTCGCCCTGCTCGCGCTGGTGACCGCCCCGGTGGCTGGGGCCGGTGCCGCCGCCGCGCGGTGGCGGACCCTGCGTACCGGGCTGCTCGGAGCGCCGCCGACGCCCGCAACCGGCCGGCGGCCCGGCCCGGTCGCGGTGCTCGGCCACGGGCTGCTCAGTCTGCTGCTCGGCGTCGTGGCCCTCGTGCCACTCGGCGTCGAGCTGCTGATGGTGCTGCGCGGCGTGCTGTACGGCATCGTCGACAGCGGTCCGTACGACCACTCCTGGGGTGGTCCGACCCGGGCCGGCGCGTGGCTGGCGCACTTCCTCGTCGGCCTGCCGATGGCCGCCGCAGCCCTGCTCGCGTTGATCGGCATCGCCGCCGTGCACCAGCGGCTGACCCGACGTCTCGACGGGGAACGGGCTCCGGCGTGGCTGATTCCGGTCACGCTGCTGATCGCGGTGGCCGGGGCGCTGCTCTTCGTCGCCTGGACCCACCAGATCTGACGACGAGGCCCCCTCCCGCACCGGGCGGGAAGGGGCCTCGTCGAACGTCGTTACAGCTCGACCGAGCGGCGGCGGGCGACCTCGGCGAGGGTGACCGCGGCGGCCACGCTGGCGTTGAGCGACTCCACCTCGGAGATCATCGGGATGCTCACCGTCAGGTCGCAGGTCTCGCCGACCAGCCGGGACAACCCGCGCCCCTCGGAGCCGACCACCACCACCAGCGGCCCGACAGCGGCCTCCAGGTCGTACAGGTCGGTGTCGCCGTCGGCGTCCAGGCCGACCACCATGAAGCCGGCGTCCCGGCACGCCTTCAGCGACCGGGTCAGGTTGGTGACCTGCGCCACCGGCACCCGCGCGGCCGCGCCGGCGCTGGTCCGCCAGGCGGTCGCGGTGATCCCGGCAGCCCGCCGCTCGGGTACGAAGACACCCTGCGCGCCGAACGCGGCGGCCGAACGGATCACCGCGCCCAGGTTGCGCGGGTCGGTGACCCCGTCCAGCGCCACCAGGAGCGGCGCCTGCTGCTCCAGGGCCGCGGCGACCATGTCCTCGAAGGGTTGGTACGCGAAGGGCGGCACCTGCAAGCCGACGCCCTGGTGCAGCACGCCGCCGGTCATCCGGTCCAGCTCGGCGCGGCTGATCTCCAGGTTGGCGATGCCCCGGTCGGCGGCCGTCCGGATGATCTCGTTGATCCGGTCGTCCATGTCGATGCCCTGGGCGACGTAGAGCGCCGTCGCCGGCACCTGGGCGCGCAGCGCCTCCAGCACCGGGTTGCGCCCGACCAGCAGCTCCGGGGTGTCCTTGGACGGGTTGGACTTGCGCCCCGGCGCGACCCGGGGACCGGTCCGGCCGGCGGTCGGCCGACCACCCCGACCCGCGGCGCCACCCCGACTCGCTGGTACGCCCCGGCCACCACCCTTGCCCCAGGTGGTGTCCTTGCTGCCCGGCTGACCGATCTTCGGGGCACGCCCCTCCTCGGCCGCCGCCCGGCGCTCCTTGTCCTGCTTCCAGGCGGTGCGCTGCGGCAGCTTCTCGGTGCCCGAGTAACCCTTGTGCCACGGCCGCTCGTCGGCGGGCAGAGTGCGCCCGCGTCCGGCGAGGGAGTCCTTGTTCTTGCCGCCGGTGCCCTTGGGGGCACCTGCCTTCGGCGTCAGACGCCGGCCACGGCGCTGCGAGTTGCCGGCCATCAGTCCTGCTCTCCAATAGTCCAACGGGGGCCCTGGGGTGTGTCCTCGACCACCACGCCGGCCAGCTTGAGCTGGTCGCGTACCGCGTCGGCGGCGGCCCAGTCCTTGCGGCCCCGGGCCTGCGCGCGCTGCTCCAGGGCCAGCGCGATCAGGGAGTCCACCACGGCGCGCAGATCGTTCGAGCTGCCGCCACCGGTCCAGGCCTCGTCGAAGGGGTCGATGCCGAGGATATCCAGCATCGCCCGTACCGCGGCCAGGGTGGTGCGGACGGTCACATCATCGCCGGTGCTCAGCGCGGTGTTGCCGTCGCGCAGGTGCTGTTGCAGCACGGCCAGCGCGGCGGAGGTGTTGAGGTCGTCGTCCATGGCCGCGACGAAGCCGGCCGGCAGCTCACCGAACTGCCCGGTGCCCACCCGCTCGGCGGCCCGCTGCACGAAACCCTCGATCCGCCGGTACGCGGTGGCCGCGTCGCGCAGCGAGTCCTCCGAGTAGTCGATCACCGAGCGGTAGTGGGCGGCGGCGTAGTAGTAGCGCAGGTCCACCGGACGCACGCCGAGCGAAGCCACGTACGCCAGGTCGAGCGCGTTGCCGGCGGACTTGCCCATCTTGGCCCCGCCGATGCTGAGCAGCCCGTGGTGCACCCAGTAGCGGGCGAACGGCAACCCGGCCGCCTGGGACTGGGCGATCTCGTTCTCGTGGTGCGGGAACGTCAGGTCCAGACCACCGCCGTGGATGTCGAACTCCGGGCCGAGGTAGCGCCAGCACATCGCCGAGCACTCGATGTGCCAACCCGGGCGGCCCAGCCCCCACGGCGACGGCCAGTACGCGTCCGCCGGCTCGTCCGGCTTGGCGCCCTTCCAGAGGGCGAAGTCGCGCGGGTCCCGCTTGCCCCGGTCGGGGGCGTCCCCCGCCGACTGCATCGCGTCCGGCGACTGACCCGACAGCGACCCGTACGCCGGCCAGGACGCCACGTCGAAGTAGACGTCACCGGAGCCGTCGGTGGCCGGGTACGCGTGCCCGTCCGCGATCAACTTCGTGATCAGCTCGTGCATCTCCGGGATGTGCCCGGTGGCGCGCGGCTCGTAGGTGGGCGCCAGCACGTTCAACGCCTGGTACGACTCGGCGAGGACCAGCTCGTTGGCGTACGCGATCGACCAGAACGGCCGACCCCGCTCCCCCGCCTTGACGAGGATCTTGTCGTCGATGTCGGTCAGGTTGCGGATGAACGTGACCTCGTAGCCGGCGGCCAGCAACCAGCGGCGCAGCACGTCATAGTTGACGCCGGAGCGGAGATGGCCGATGTGCGGCGGCGCCTGGAGGGTGAGACCACACAGGTAGACCCCCACCTTGCCGGCTTCCCGCGGGACGAAGTCCCGCACCGATCGGGTGGCGGTGTCATACAGGCGTAGCGTCACCGTACAAGGGTAGCCGTCCGCGCCTGTCCGAGCCCGCCGGTGCCGGGTCGTACGCTGCGTGCTGTGGATGAGACGGCGGGGTCCGGCCGGGCCGGGGAGACGTCCCAGACTCTCGACCGGGGTCTGCGACTGCTGCACCTGGTCGCCGACGCGCCGGCCGGGTTGACCGTCACCGAGGTGGCGACGCGACTCGGCATCGGCCGGGCGGCCGTCTACCGGCTCGTCGGCCCGCTGACCGGGCACGGCATGCTGCGCCGCGACAGCGACGGCCGGCTCCGCCTCGGCGCCGGGGTCCTGCACCTGGCCCGACGCGCCCAGCCGCTGCTCGCCGAGGGGGCGCTGCCCGCGCTACGCCGGCTCGCCGAGCAGGCCGGCGCCACGGCACACCTGACCGTGGTGGAGGGCGGCGAGGGCGTCGCCCTGGCCGTGGTCGAGCCGAGCTGGACGTCGTTCCACGTCGCGTACCGGACCGGGGCGCGGCATCCCCTGGACCGGGGTGCCGCGGGTCGGGCGATCCTGGCCGGTCGGGGCGGCGCCGCCGAGCCGGTGAGCAGCAGCGGGGAGCTGCAGTCCGGGGCGTACGGGGTGGCCGCGCCGGTGCTCGGCGTACCAGGTCTGGAGGCCAGCGTCGGGGTGGTCGCGCTCGCCCCGCTGGACGTCGACCTGATCGGCCCCCAGGTGCTCGCCGCCGCCACAGCCGTCACCGCCGCCCTCCGCTGACCTCCCCGCCGACCGCCTGGCGGCCTGGGGCTTGATCGACTCGGGTTCATGCAAAGCGCGGCATCCGAGCACCAGCGACAGCCCGATTTCCATGAACGCGAGTCGATCACCGCTGGGTGCCATACCACGATCGGTGCGTGGGCTCACCGTTGTCCACAGGGGCCGACGGAGGCTCGGAGCGGGTTGTCCACAGGGGTTTCGGCGGGTGGTTCGCGGTCCGCACGCTGTTCGACATGCCACCTCGTCCGTACCGACCCGATGCCCTCACCTGGCAGGTCTTCCGTGGCTCCGACGCTGTCCGGGCCGGCCTTCTCAGCGAGCACCAGTTGCGCAGCGCCGCGTGGGTGCGGCTGCGCCACGACATCTACGCCGACGCCCGACTGGACCGGGACCACGCCCTGGCCTGTCGCGCCGCGCTCCTTCGGCTACCGCCCGGGGTGGTCGTCGGGGGCCCGTCGGCCGCCTTCCTGCACGGCATCGAACATGCCGCCGCCTTCACCGACGACGTGCACGTCCTCGTGCCCCGATCGCTACGGGTCGGCGCGCAACGCGGCCTCCGCGTGCACGTCCACCCTGCGCCCCTCGACCCGGATTCGCGCGAGCGGCTGGTGACCTCCCCGGGCACGAGCGGTGCGCCGAAAGCAGGACCCCCAACCGGCACGACCCGCCGATCGGGACCAGAGCAGCCGGCCGCCGCAGGCTCTCCACGAACAGCCCACCCCACCGGCACGCCCCGCCCACCCGGATCGGAACGCCCGCCCGGCCCAGGCTTTGCGCCCCGAACAGGCGCGACCCGCCCCGTGGACGCGCGGCGGCCCCGGGGGCGCGCGGTGGCGGCGGGACCGGGCAGCCCGGTGGGGGTCAGGTGGGGTGACAGCCGAACGGCCGCCGAGCCTCTCCGGTTCCCGCGCGGCTCGATCCCCCGCTCCGACCCCGAACAGGCCGCCTGGGAGACGGCAGTCTGGCTCGACCCGATCCGAGCGGTCAGCATCATCGACGCGTTGCTCGGGCAGGGGCTGGCCGATCGTGCCGCGCTGATCGAGGCGGCTGCTCGTAACGCGAACCGGGCGGGGAATCGCCGAGCAAGCTGGCTCTTCGACCTGGCTGACGGCGGGGCCCAGTCCCCGCCGGAATCGCAGCTGCGGGTGCGGTTGGTGCTGGGCGGGCTGCCACGTCCCGTTGTTCAACATCCGGTACGCCTGCCCAACGGCGTGATCCTTCATCCCGACCTGGCGTGGCCGGAATACCGGGTAGCGGTCGAGTACGACGGGCAGTGGCACGCCGATGCCGATCAGCTGCACCGCGATCGCCGACGACTCAACCTGCTCGTCGGCGCGGGTTGGTTGGTGCTGCACGTGACCAGTCGACGAATGCATGCCGAGTTCCCGACGGTGCTCCACGAGGTGCGCGCCGCGTTGAATGCCCGCGGCTGGCGGCGGTGACCACCCGGGGCGTACGTGATCCACTCGGGTTCCTGGAAGTCGGGCTGTCCCCGGGCCCGCGACACCCCGCCATCAAGGAACCCGAGTGGATCAAGCCCGGGGAGGCCGGCATGGGTGGCCGGGACACAGCGAGGCCCGGTCGACCAGCGTCGACCGGGCCTCGCGGTGGTGTCTTACGGGCGGGCGTTGGGCTTGAGCGGGGTCGTCACCGCCGCGTAGGCGTCGACGATCCCGTACCCGTAGAAGCCGTTGAAGTTGACCCCACCGGCGCAGTACGCGTCGAAGGTCTCGTCCCGGCCCTCGTTGCGGTACTGCTGGAGGCGCGGCTCCGGGCAGGCGTGCTCGGCCGCCGTGCGGTAGAGGTGCTGCTCCACCTGGTCCGGGGACAGGCCGAAGCCACCCCGGCCCTGCGGCTTGCCGTACCGGCTGACGATCAGCGCGGCGACCCCGGCGGCGTGCGGGGACGCCATCGAGGTGCCCTGGAGGTAGGTGTAGTAGCCGCACTCACCGTTGGCCTTGCACTGCTTGAAGACGGACTCCTCGAACCCGGCGACGATGTTGCCGTCGGCGTCGACCGAGCCCTCCTCCTGGAGCACGTGCTTCGGGTAGGACGACAGGATCATGTTGGCGTCGGCACGGTAGGTGTCCGTGCCGAAGCCATCGCGGAACCAGCCGCCCGGCGCGGCGACCGAGATCTGCTCGGTGCCGTAGTTGGAGAAGTCCGACTTCTTGCCGGACGGGCCGACCGACGACACACCGATGACGTGCGGGCCCTCGGTGGGCAGGTCCCAGCAGCTGTTGTTGTCGATCGGGCGCGGGTACGGGTCGGCGCCGTAGTCCGGGCTGGACGTGTCGGTACGCGGCGCGCCCAGGTCCTCGTGGTTGTTGCCGAGCGCGCCGACCAGGGTGACGCCCTTGTTGTGGGCGAAGACCAGCGCCCGCTTCATGGCCTTGATGATGGCCCGCTGCTCGGCCTGCGCCTCCGGGGAGTCGGCCGGGTTGGCGGTGCAGTTGTAGAGCCACGGGTCGACGTAGAACGACATGTTGACCACGTCGATCCCGGAGCGGCCGGCGTAGACCAGCGCGTTGACGACCGGGTCGAGGAAGAAGTAGCCGGAGTCCTGGCCGCCCTTGAGCTCGACCAGCGACACGTTCGGGGCGACACCGGAGAGGCCGAAGCCGTTGGCGGCCGCGCCGATGGTGCCGGCCACGTGGGTGCCGTGCCCGCCGTCGTCGGTGCCTACCGCGTCGAGGCAGCTCGGCACCTCGCACGGGCCGTCCACGTCGGTCCGGTCGGGCGCGAAGTTGCGCGACAACGCCCAGTTGAAGTTGGGCGCGATGTCCGGATTGCTGGCGTCGACGCCGGTGTCCAGCACGCCGACGGTCACCCGGCGGTCGCCGGGCTCGACCTTGCGGGCCTTGTCGGCCCGGATCATCTCCAGGCCCCAGAGCTTGTCGTCGAGCGGGTCCATCTTTGCGCCGTGCCGGGCCGCGGTGCCCGCTGCGACCGACGCCGCCATCAGGTGCTCCTGCTCGACCCGGTCGAGCTTCGGCTTGCGGCCGATGGCCTTCTGCTCGGCGGCACCGATCAGGCTCGGGGCTGCCGTCGCCTTGGCGGCGAAGTCGGCCCGATCACTGGTGACCTGGAACATGCCGACCTCGTCGGACCGCGACACCACCGTGCCGCCGGCTGCCTGGATGGCGGCGACGGCCGTGTCGGCGGCGAAGCCGTCCTCGGCCACGACGGTGAAGGTGCGGGAGGTGCTCGGCGCGGCGCTGGCCGGTACACCCAGGCCCGCTGCCGTAAGTGCCAGTGCTGCCGCGGTCGCGACGGCACCGGCGGTGAAGCGCTTGCTCACCACATCGGATCCTCTCGTTGAGGGACGTGGCAGCCATCACACAACACCCGCCCGGTTTACGCCAGGTGGACGTCCGTTATGGCGGTGAATCTCTCCTTCATCCTCCCGGCTCGATGCCCACGTCCACCCGGTCGGACGACCTCGCCGCCAGATCCGACAGGACCACTGGCAGGTCGGCCAGGGTGGACACCTCCGCGTCGGGGGTGAAGCCGGCCGGGCGGGGCAGCCCGTACCGGTTCAGCCACACCGACCGCAGGCCGGCCCGCCGGGGTGCCACCACGTCGTGCTCCCACGAGTCACCGACGTACACGATCTGCTCGGCGGGGACCCCGGCGGTCGCGACCACCGCCGCGTAGAACTCCGGAGCGGGTTTCTTGGGCAGGCCGTTCTCGTGCGCGTACATCTCGAAGGCGAACTCCCCGGCGAGCCCGCAGCGTTCGGCGCGGCTGTTGCCGTTGGTGGCGAAGCCCAGCGTGTACCGGGTGCGCAGCGCGGCCAGGGTCGGCGGGACGTCCGGGAAGGGTCGGGTGAGGGCGAAACGGCGGGCGAAGAAGAGGGCGGCGATCTCGTCGAGGTGGTCGTCGAGCCCGGCGCGGGCCAGCGACCGGGCCAGCGCGGCCCGGCGGATCTCCAGCACCGGGGCGGCGCTCAACTCGCCGAAGACCGCGCCCCAGTCGGACTCCAGCTCGGCGAGCGTCACGTCGGCGGCGTCCGGCGTACGACGCCGCATCTCGTCGAGGACGGTCACCAGCCCGGCGGTCACCGCCGGCCGCAGGTCCAGCAGGGTCTCGTCGGCGTCGAACACCACGGTGGTCAGCACGGCAACCACTCTCTCACCGCGGGGTGGTCGCCAGCGCAGGCTCGGGGTTGGCCGGCGCTGGCGTACCGCGCAGTTCGTCGAGGCGCACCAGGGCGACCCCGGCGACGATCAGCGCACCGCCGAAGAGCTGCCAGGCGGTCGGTAGTTCGTCGAGGAACAGCCAGGCGATCAGCACCGCGAACAGCACCTCGGTCAGCCCGACGAACGACGACAGCCGGGGGCCGAGGATCCGGGTGCCGGCGATGCCGGCGAGGTACGCGATCACGGCGGCGACCAGCGTGAGCCCGACGATGGGCAGCAGCCAGGTGGTGCGGTGCCCGGCGAACGTGACCTCGCCGAACGTGGCGCGCAGCGGCAGCAGACCGGTCAGCCCGACGAGGAGCAGCACGGCTGCGCCGACGGCCATCCCGCCGCTGGCCATGGCGACCGAGGGCAGTCGGGGGTCGACCCGGCCGGCGAGCACGAAGTAGCCGGCCAGGCCGAACGCGGCACCCAGCCCCCACACCACGCCGACCGGGTGGAAGCCGGCGGTGCCGGTGAGGTCCAGGACGAAGGCCAGCCCGCACAGAGCGGCGGCCGAACCGGCCACGGTGAGCCGCCGGGGGCGCTGGCCGTGCCGCAGCCACATCCAGCCGACGACCAGGATGATGCCCAGGTACTCCAGCAGCAGTGCGATGCCGACCGGCAAATACCGCACGGCGTTGAAGAAGCACACCTGCGCCAGCGCCACCCCGAGCAGCCCGAACATCACGACCGCCCCGCTGTTGCTCCGCAGCACGTGCCACCTGCCACGCAGGGACAGCAGGGCGGGGATCGCCAGCACCAGGGCGGCCACGCCGACCCGGGCGACGACGGCGGCCTCGGCCGACCAGCCGGCTTCGATGAGCGACCGCGCGAAGGTGCCCGAGGTGGCGAACGTGACCGCGGAGAGCAGCGCCAGCGCGGCGCCGGCGGTGGGTCGTGACTGCATCTCGCGCTCCTCGGGGACGACACGGTGTCATGAGCAAACTATCCTTGTGCTCATGACGCTAGGCGGCCATCGTGACAGGAGTCAAGTTGCTATTCGCTCATGACACCGAATGTTCGTTGATCGCCGCCACCGCGTTGGTCAACACCGCGGGCCGCGACGGCGAGCTGCTGCCCGACGTCGCCGCGCTGGACGCGTTCTTCACTCGGCACGCCTACAGCGGGCGGCACGAGCACACCGACGCCGAGCTGCGCGCCGTGCGGCAGTTACGCCCCCGGCTGCGCCGGATCTGGCACGCCGAGCCGCCGGAGGTCGTCGCCATGGTCAACGCCCTGCTGCTGGAGCACCGGGCGTTGCCGCAGCTCATCGAGCATGACGACGAGCCGTACCACCTGCATGCCGTGCCCCGCGACGCGCCGCTGGCCACCCGGATGGCGGTGGAGGCGGCGATGGCGATCGCCGACCTGGTCCGGATGGGCGAGCTGAGCCGGCTGCGGGTCTGCGAGTACCCGGACTGCGACAACGTGGTCATCGACCTGTCCCGCAACCGGTCACGGCGGTTCTGCGAGGCCGGCTGCGGCAACCGCGCGGCGGTGACCGCCTACCGGGCCCGCAGGGCCGCCGGCCGGCCCTGAGCGACGTCGGCAAGTAGCTCGTACTCCACCTCGCCGTGCTCGGTCCCCGGGATCGGGTCGTCGAACCGAAGGTGGAAGGTGCGCACGTAGCGCAGCCCCGCCTTCACCATCACCCGCCGGGACCGCTCGTTGACCGCCATCGTCTCGGCCCACACCCGACGCACGCCCACGGTGTCGAAGGCGTACCGGACCAGCGCCCGCGACCCCTCGGTGGCCAGGCCGCGCCCCCACGTCGAGCGGCGCAGCCGGTAGCCCAGCTCGGCCTCGGTGCCGTCCTTGGACGGGTCGAGGGCGAACCAGCCCAGGAAGTCACCCGTCTCCCGATCGACGGCCGCCCACCGACCGAGGCCGGGATGACTGTCGTACTGGGCGAGCAGCTTCGGCAGATGCTCGTCCCGGACGGTGGCACGCGGGGTTGCGACGCCGCCGGTGAGGAAACGCATCACCTCGGGGTCGCTGTCCAACTCGACCAACGCGTCCACATCGGCCACGCTCAGCCGCCGCAACCGCAGCCGCTCGGTCCCCGGAGGAACCAGGTCATCGCCATCCATGACCGGATCATCGCGCCCGCCCGACGACCCGTCGACGTCTTTTCCGACCCGCGACCACCGTCGCGGGCAGGGCGGTCGCGTCAGCGCGGGGGCGCGACCACGAAGAGCCGCCAGGAGTACGCGTCGACCACGAGCACGGGCCCGTCCGGGTCCTTACTGTCTCGCACTCCGACCACGCCCCCAAGGTTCGTAGCCACCTCGACGCAGTTGCCGTCCTGGTTGCTGCGGCTGCTCTTGCGCCACCGAGCGCCCGTCAACTCCACGATTCGGCCACCTCGCTCATCAACTCGATGGAAGCCTGCGGGGGCAGGGCTTCGCCCAAGGTAGCCTCCCAGACCCGCTGCAACCGCGCCAGATCCTGCTCCTGGTCCAGCTCCTGGCCGCGAACCTGGCTGTCCAGGTAGGCCACTTCCGTGCCGTCGGGCAGGGCTGCGAGCGCGAACGGTCCGCCGAGCCCCGGGTACTCCTCGGCGGATCGCGGCACCACGTGCAGCCGGACCCGAGGGTGCCCGGTGGCGATGCTGGCCAGGTGCAGCGCCTGATCGCGCATCACCTTCCGCTCGCCCACCCGTCGCCGCAGCACTGCCTCGTCCAACACGGCCACGATCTGCGGCGCACGTTCGCTGTGCAGCACGTCCTGGCGGTCCATCCGCTCGGTCACTCGCCGTTCGACCTCGTCAGAGGCAAGCAGGCCGCCAGCTTCGAAGACCGCGCGCGCGTATCCCTCGGTCTGGAAGAGCCCGGGTACATACCGGGGCTCGTACCAGCGGACCGTGCGTGCCTGCTCCAGGAGCGCCTGCCAGCCGCGTAGCCACGGCTGGGTCCGGTCCATGCTGACCAGCTCGGTGGACATGCGGCCGAAGAGGCCGCCGGTGTCCAGGGCACGGTCGACGAGTTCCAGGTACTTGGCGGTCGGCGGCTGCTGGCCCAGCTCGACGGCGCTGACCATGGACGGCGAGTAGTTGACCGCCTTGGCCAGCTCGTCCTGACTCCAGCCCCGGCGAACGCGCGCCCGGCGCAGCTCCGCGACCAGGAACGCCGCCGCCGTCATCTGCCCATCGGCCATGACCCGCCGCCTCTCCACCCCGTCGACGATCAACTCCAGCCCGCCGCCAGCGGCGTCACCACCGGAAACAGGACGGCTGTGACGACCCGGCCAAACCCTTCCGACCGTAGTCGCCCGATCACCAGACTGTGAAGTGCGGCACCGCTCCCCGTCGCCCGGGCCCGGGGGCGTCGCACGGGACCGCCCGATCCCCCGTGCCGGGCGGTCCCGCCCCACCCAGCAGACCGACCAACCAACCCGACCCGACCCCACCACCCCAGCGAGGCCGCACCGACCCGACCACACCGACCAGGCCACCCCCGACCAGGCCACACCGACCCGGCCCGACCACACCGACCCGGCACGACCACACCGGCCCGACCCGGCCACACCGGCCCGACCACGACGGCCGGGCCACACCGATCGCACCCCGATCCGGCGCGATCTTGGCGCAGCGCCGCGCCATCCGGGCGCCGTCTGAGCGAACTCTTCGAGATCTTGGACAGTTTCCGTTAGCGCCTAACGGAAACTGTCCAAGATCTGAGGCGGGTTGGGGTTGTTGAGGTCGGTTGAGACGGATGGCGGTCATCGCGCGATCGGCCACGATCTCGGCGACGTCGCGGCCGAAGCAAGACGGTCCGCGGGGAGGTGACGTCAGAGACGATTCAGCTCGAAGGGACTCCCACACCATGTGCCGGACCGCCCCGGACGACCGCGCGACCACGCCCCGTCGACCGCACCTGCCGCTGCGTCCACTCTGGCTCTGCCGGGTCTGCGCCGCGCCGTGGCCGTGCCCGGTGGCCCGACTCACCCTCCGCCAGGAGTACGCCCACGACCAGATCGCCCTGAGCATCTACCTGTGCACGGTCCTGCACGACGCGGCCACTGACCTGTATCGGCTCAACCCCCAGGACGGCCCGGACCCGAGGGCCCTCTTCACCCGGTTCCTCGCCTGGGCGGCACCGCGTGGCGACCCGCACTGAGCGACACCGCAGCGACCCGCGCAGAGCGGCACCGCGTGGCGACCCGCACTGAGCGACACCGCAGCGACCCGCGCAGAGCGGCACCACGTGGCGACCCGCTGAGCGACACCGCAGCGACCCGCGCAGAGCGGCACCACGTGGCGACCCGCTGAGCGACACCGCAGCGACCCGCGCAGAGCGACCCCGCTGACCGACACCGCTGACCGACACCGCAGCGACCCGCGCAGAGCGACCCCGCTGACCGACACCGCGGCGACCCGCGCTGAGCGGGGCACCCGCCGGTCAGGGGTGGGTCATCCGGAGCAGGTCGAGCACCTCGTCGAGCTGGGTCTCGGTGAGCGTGCCCGAGTCGACGTGACCTCGGGAGATCACGACCTCCCGGATGGACGCCTGCTTGGCCAGCGCCTCCTTGGCGATCGAGGCGGCCTCGTCGTACCCGAGGTAGCGGTTCAGCGGGGTGACGATCGACGGCGACCCCTCGGCGTACGCCAGGCAGACCTCGGCGTCCGCGACCAGGCCGGCCACCAGGCGGTCGGCGAACAGCCGACTCGCCGCGGCCAGCAGCCGGATCGACTCCAGCAGGTTGCGGCCCATCACCGGCAGCATGACGTTCAGCTCGAAGTCGCCCTGTGAACCGGCGAAACCGACTGTCGCGTCGTTGCCGATCACCTGGGCGCAGACCTGCCGCATCGCCTCGGCCACCACCGGGTTGACCTTGCCGGGCATGATCGACGAGCCGGGCTGGAGGTCGGGGATGCGCAGCTCCCGCAGGCCGGCCCGGGGGCCGGAGCCCATCCAGCGAATGTCGTTCGCGACCTTGTAGAGACCCACGGCGATCGTCCGCAACTGCCCCGAGGTCTCCACCAGCGCGTCACGGGCGCCCTGCGCCTCGAAGTGGTTGCGCGCCTCGGACAGCGGCAGACCGGTCGACTCGCGCAGCTTGCCGATCACGGCGGCGGCGAAGCCGAGCGGGGTGTTGATCCCGGTGCCCACGGCCGTGCCGCCCAACGGCAGCTCGGCCAGCCGGGGCAGCGAGCCTTCCAACCGCTCGATGCCGTAGCGGACCTGGGCGGCGTACCCGCCGAACTCCTGCCCGAGGGTGACCGGGGTGGCGTCCATCAGGTGCGTACGCCCCGCCTTCACCACCGTCTCGAACTCGGACGCCTTGCCCTCCAGCGCCTCGGCGAGGTGGGTCAGCGACGGCAGCAGATCCTCCGCGATGAACTGGGTGGCCGCCAGGTGGATCGAGGACGGGAACACGTCGTTGCTGGACTGGGAGGCGTTGACGTGGTCGTTCGGGTGCACGGCCGAGCCCAGTTCACGGCTCGCCAGGGTGGCGATCACCTCGTTGGCGTTCATGTTGGACGACGTTCCGGAACCGGTCTGGAACACGTCGACCGGGAACTGGTCGTCGTACCCGCCGTCGGCGACGTGCGCGGCGGCGGCGGCGATCGCGGCGGCCACGTTGGCGTCGATCACGCCCAACTCGCCGTTGACCTCGGCCGCGGCACCCTTGATCTGGGCCAGGGCCTTGATCTGGGCCGGTTCGATGCCCCGCCCGGAGATCGGGAAGTTCTGCACCGCCCGCTGGGTCTGCGCCCGCCACAGCGCTTCGGCGGGCACCTCCACCTCGCCCATCGAGTCGCGTTCGATCCGGTAACCGGTCGTCTCTGGAGTCGTCACGCGTACCATCCTGCCGCGCCCGTGGCCGACCCGCAGATGATCCGTCAGCCCAGCTCGGCGAGCAGCCGTTCCACCTCGTGCCGGTCCGGCACGTCGATCTGCCGGTACAGGGACAGCGCCCGGGTCAGGTGCGCGCGTGCTGCCGCGGGGTCGGTCGGACGCAGGCACCGGCCCATGCCCTCCAGCGCCCGGCCCTGCTCGTATCGGGCCGCTATCTGGGTCGCGTCGGCGAGCACCCGGCGGTACAGGTCGAGCGCGCTGGTCACGTCGCCCTGGTCCAGGATGGCCCGGGCCAGCAGGTTACGCGAGCCGCACTGGGCGATGCGGTCCCCCGCCTCGGTCATCGCGACAAGCGCCGCGCGGTGCAGGTCGGCGGCCCGCTCGGGGCGGCCGGCCTCCCGTTCCATCATCCCGATCTCGTTCAACACCTCACCCTCACCGAACCGGGCGCCCACCTGCCGCTTGATGTGCAGCGCGGCCCGCAGCAACCGGGCGGCCGGTCCCGCGTCACCCATCCGATGCCGGATCATCCCGAGGTGCCCGAGGGCGTTGCCGACCCGCCGCGGGTCGCCGACCTCGCGGGCGATCCCCAGGTGCCGTCGGGCGGTCAGCAACGCCTCGTCGTTACGGCCCCACAGCAGCAGGGTCATCGACAGGTTGTTGAGCTCGTTCGCCAGCGCCCCCTTGTCACCCATCCGCGTCGCCAGCGCCCGGGCCTCGTCGTAGCACTCCTGGGCCCGGCGGAACCGGAAGTTCGCGGCGTACGAGGTGCCCAGGTTGCCGAGGGTGTTGCGGTACTCGCGGCGCAGACCGAGCCGGCGGAAGATGTCGAGCGACCTCTCCATCAGCCGGGTCGACTCGGAAAAATCGCCCAGCCGGTAATGGGCCGAGGCGAGATAGTTGAGCATCGTCGCCACCGCCCGGTCGTCGCCCAACTCCTCGGCGGCACGCAGGCCGGCGGAGTGCGTCTCGATCAACTCGTCCAGGCGACCGCTCTCGAACTGGGCGTGCCAGCAGGCCCTCGCCAACTGCCAGCACTGCCCGAGCAACCGCTCGGTCTCCGCCAACCGGACCAGAGCCGTCCACAGCGGCAGGTTCTCGTCGAGCCAGGCGTCACCCCGCTCGGCGGCGATCGAGACCAGGTCGGCGCGGAACGGCTCGGCCACCACGATCAGCGAGTGGGCCGAGGAGAGTTCCCTCGTGCGGGCGATCGCCGCGGCGACGTGCAGGTGGTGATCGAGCAGGCGCTCGATGCCGTCCCGCCGCTCGACCGCCCGCTCCGGCTCGGCCACCAGGGTCCGCGCGTACTCCCGGACGAGGTCGTGCAGCCGGTACCGGCCCGGCTCCGCCTCCTCCACCAGGTGCGCGTCGACCAGCTCGTCCAGCAGGTCCTGCGCGTCGGGCAGGGACAGCTCGGCGAGGACGGCGGCGACCGGGGTGTCGAACCGCACCCCCGGGTGCAGGCCCAGCAGTCGGAACGCGCGCTGCGCCGCCGGCGACACCTGGGCGTACGACAGGGCGAAGGCCCGACCGACGGACCGGTCGCCCGCTTCGAACTCGGCCAGCGGGTCCGGTCGGCTCGTCAGCCGCTCGGCCAGGTCGGCGATGCGCCAGCGGGGCCGATGCGCCAGCCGGGCACCGGCCAGCCGGATGGCGAGTGGCAGGTGCCCACAGCGGCGGACGACCTCGGTGGCCGCCTCCGGCTCGGCCGCCACCCGGTCGACACCGACCACGTGTCCAAGCAGCTCGACAGCCTCGTCGGTGTCGAGCACGGGCAGCGACGACGGTCGCCCCTCGTCGACACCGACCAGCCTGCGACGGCTGGTGATCAGGATCAGGCAGTGCGAGCCGTTGGGCAGCAGCGGAGTCACCTGATCGGCGGTGGCCGCGTTGTCCAGCACGAGCACTGCTCGCCGGCCGGCCAGCTCCGTGCGCCAGAGCGCCAACCGGTCGTCCTGGTTGGTCGGCACCCGCTCGGCGGGCACACCGAGCTGCCGCAGCAGCGTGGCCACCGCCGCGGACGGTGTCAACGGGGTGCGCTCACTGTGCCCGTGCAGGTCGATGTAGAGCTGGGCGTCCGGGTAGTCGTCCGCGAGGGCGGTCGCGAGGTGCACCGCGAGCGTGGTCTTGCCGCTGCCGGCCATCCCGTCGATGAGCTGGATCCGCGCGCCGGCCTCCACCTCCTTCGCCAGACGTGCCAGCGTCTGCTGCCGGCCGGTGAAGTCACCGATCGCCCGGGGCAGCGACCGGACCGGCGCGATCGGTCGGGTTTCCCGACCGGCCAGGGCGAGGTCGCCGGCGAGCACGCGCTGATGCAGCGCCTGCAACTCGGCGCCCGGCTCGATGCCGAGTTCCTCCGCGTAGGAGCGCCGGCCCTCCCGGTAGACCGCGAGTGCGTCCGCCTGTCGGCCGACCGAGGACAGCGCCACCATCAGTTGGCCCCGCAGACGCTCCCGCAGCGGGTGCTGGTCGACGCTCTCGGCAAGCTCGTCGATCAGCTCGGCGGCGTGCCCGAGGCGTAGCTCGACGTCGACGCACTCCTCCAGGGCGGTGAGGCGCTGCTCATCGAGCGCCTGCGCGCGGCGACGAACACTGCGGCTGGGGATACCGCCGAGCGCCGGCCCGCGCCAGAGGGCCAGGGCTGAGCGGTACCGCTCACCCGCGTTGGCCAGCCGACCGGCCGCGGCGGCCGCCCGGGCCTCCTCGACGCTGCGGGCGAAGACCTCGGCATCCAGGTCGCTCGGGGCGGTGCGAACGCCGTACCCGACCGGATCGGTGATGATGGTTTCCGGGGCGAGCCCCAGCTCAGTGAACCGGCGACGCAACCGGGAGACGCAGGTCTGCAACTGGGCCCGGGCGGTCGCCGGGGGGCGCTCCTCCCAGACGGCGTCGACCAGCTCCTCGATCGGCACCAACCGGCCGGCACGGAGCAACAGCATGGCGAGCACGATCCGGTCCCGGCCGGCGGTGACGGTGGACTCGCCACCGCCGACGCGCAGAGGCCCCAGGATCCCGAACCGCATCTGCTCCCCCGCGTCGATGGCGCAACTTCCAGCAGCGTAGCCCGACGATCACAGATCGCCGCAGTCCGGTGATAGTGATCTGAGAGCGGATCGAGTGCGGTGCGCCGCAGACTCGATCCGGGTTGTCGGTGACGGCATCCGACGGGGGCGGTGCGCCCTCCCACCCCAGGGGCGGGGCGCACCGATGTCGGCAGAGCACGGACGACAGAAGGGGTGCCGGGCGAGTTCGCCCGGCACCCCTTCGCGTACGCGTCAGTCAGCGGCGGCCGACGGTGAGCACCGGCTTGGTGACCTCGGCGAAGAAGTCGTTGCCCTTGTCGTCGACCACGATGAAGGCCGGGAAGTCCTCCACCTCGATCTTCCAGACCGCCTCCATGCCCAGCTCCGGATATTCGAGCACCTCGACGTGCTTGATGCAGTCCTGGGCGAGGCGCGCCGCGGGGCCGCCGATCGAGCCGAGGTAGAAGCCGCCGTGCTGCTGGCAGGAGCGGGTCACCTGACCGGACCGGTTGCCCTTGGCCAGCATCACCTGCGAGCCACCGGCGGCCTGGAACTTCTCCACGTACGCGTCCATCCGCCCGGCCGTGGTCGGGCCGAACGAGCCGGACGCGTACCCCTCGGGGGTCTTTGCCGGGCCGGCGTAGTAGACCGCGTGGTCGCGCAGGTACTGCGGCATCGGCTCACCGGCGTCCAACCGCTCGGCGATCTTGGCGTGGGCGATGTCGCGGGCCACCACCAGCGGGCCGGACAGCGACAGTCGGGTCTTCACCGGGTACTTGGACAGCTCGGCGCGGATCTCGTCCATCGGCCGGTTCAGATCGACCCGGACGACCATCTCGGAGTCGAGCGAGTCGTCGGTGACGTCGGGCAGGAACCGTGCCGGGTCGGTCTCCAGTCGCTCCAGCCAGACGCCCGACGGGGTGATCTTGGCGACGGCCTGCCGGTCGGCCGAGCAGGAGACGGCGATCGCCACCGGGCACGAGGCACCGTGCCGGGGCAGCCGGACCACCCGCACGTCGTGGCAGAAGTACCGGCCGCCGAACTGCGCGCCGATGCCGAAGTTACGGGTCAGCTCCAGCACCTCCGCCTCCAGCTCCAGGTCCCGGAAGCCGTGGGCGCTCATCGAACCCTGCGTCGGGAGAGCGTCCAGGTACTTTGCGGAGGCGTACTTCGCGGTCTTCAGCGCGTACTCGGCAGAGGTGCCGCCGATGACGATGGCCAGGTGGTACGGCGGGCAGGCGGCCGTGCCGATCAGCCGCAGCTTCTCCTCCAGGAACTGCATCATCCGCGTCGGGTTGAGTAGCGCCTTGGTCTCCTGGTAGAGGTACGACTTGTTGGCCGAGCCGCCACCCTTGGCCATGAACAGGAACTTGTACGCGTCGGGGTGCCCGTCCGGGTCCTCGGCGTACAGGTCGACCTGGGCCGGCAGGTTGCTGCCGGTGTTCCGCTCGTCCCACATGGTCAGCGGGGCGAGCTGGGAGTAGCGCAGGTTGAGCCTCGTGTACGCCTGGTAGACGCCCCGGGAGATGGCCTCGGCGTCGGCGCCGTCGGTCAGCACGTGCCGGCCACGCTTGCCCATCACGATCGCTGTGCCGGTGTCCTGGCACATCGGCAGCACCCCGCCGGCGGCGATGTTGGCGTTGCGCAGCAGGTCCAGCGCGACGAACCGGTCGTTCGGCGACGCGGCCGGGTCGTCGATGATCGCCCGGAGCTGGGCCAGGTGCGCCGGGCGCAGGAAGTGCGCGATGTCGTGCATCGCCTCGGCGGTCAGCGCGGTGAGCGCGGCCGGCTCCACGGTGAGGAAACGACGGCCCCCCGGGCCGTGTACGACGTCCACGCCCTCGTCGGTGACCAGGCGATAGTCCGTCTGGTCGGGACCGGTCGGCAGCAGAGGGGCGTACGAGAATGCGGCGGCACTGCTCATGAGCGGCAAGCCTAGGGCAGACCGGTCGATCATTCCCACCCGCCGGGCTGGGTCTGGGACGCCGCTCTCATCCTCCGAGGTCCGCCGCGCTCCGCGCACCGACGTCCCGCCCGCTCAGCCGTCCTTGCCGCCGTCGGGATCGGGACACAGCTCACCCTTGGGCCCGCAGTCACCGTCGCCGTCGTTGCCCCGCCCGGGGCCGGTGCCGCCGGGGCCGGGGTTGCCACCATCGCCGGGAGGCGGGACGGGGGTGCCCCCGGTGGCGCCGAAGCGGACGTACCCGATCTCCCGCCCCTCACCGATGATCATTCCCTGCGAACCGACGGCGAGGGCGTTCGCGGAGGTCCGCAGCACGGCCAGTTCCCGGCCGCTGCGCGGGTCGAGGGCGACCAACCTCGACGGCTTCTCGTCGGCGAGCACCGCCGCGTACGGGGTGAGCGCGGCGCCGGCCTTGGCACTGGCCGGACGGGTCCACCGCACCCGGTCGGCGCCGAGTTCACGGGACACCACCGAGCGCTTGTCCGCGGAGCGGAACACCGCGTAACGGTCGTCGACCGCGACGAGCTTGGTGCTCGCCTCGCCGACCCAGAGCAGCCGCCCGTCGTACCCGTCGATGACCGCCTCGCGGCCGTCCGAACCCACGCCGATCAGGACGTTGCGCGCTCCCTGCGGGTCCTCGCGCTGGACGCAGCCGGCGGTGTCGGCGGTGCGCAGGTTGACCCCGGCCCGCTGCCACGCCTCCTGCCCCGTCGCCGGGTCCCGCGCCGAGATGGCGAAGTAGCAGGTGCCGTCCTGGGAGCGGGCGGCGATCCGCAGCATCCGGCCGCCCACCACGGAGAGCCGCTCGTCCCGGCCCGGCTCGACGTTCTGCAGCACCCGGCCGGTGGCGGTGTCCACGACGTGCACCCGGCCGTCGACCGGGAAGCCGAGCAGCGGAGGCACCGGCTCCGGCCCGGCCACCCCGTCGTCGACGCGGGTGGCGGTGAGCCGACGGGTGCCGCGCAGGCCCGGGTTGTCGGCGAGCAGGCCGCTGTGCACGCCGGGCAGGAAGGCCGTCCACAGTGGGGCGGTGCCCCGGGGGTCCCACGCGCTCAGGGTGCAGTCGGTGGCATCCGTGCAGCGGGCGTCCAGCAGCAGGTTGCGGTACGTCCACACGGCCACGGCGTCGTCGTCGCGTCGCCGGGTCGCCCCGGTGGTCGGGTCGAGCAGTTCGTACCCCTTGACCAGGAGCTTGCCCACGGCGACGACCGGGTCGCGGTCGCCGCCCGCGACCGCCGACCAGTCCGCCTTGCGTTCCCAGAGCTGGGCGCCGGTGGCCAGGCTGCGGGCCTCCACCCGGGTGCGCTGCTCGACGACGACGGCGTCGCCGGCGATGGTCACGCTGCGCGGGGTGCCGCCGACCCGCTGCTGCCAGACCACGTCCGGCTCGGAGATGGGTTTGCTGCGGTCCACCCACTCCCACAGGCCGGGGAACGGGTTCCACACGCCGGTGGCGGCGAGGGCGACGACCACGGCGAGGCCGAGCAGCAGCCCACCGCGCACGCTCCCCTTCGCCACCCGCACACCGTAGCCACGATCGCGGATCTTCCGTACGCCCCGCGCCGCCGTGTCGCCGCGCTTTCTGGGCTCGGAGGTGTTACGTGGGTGTTCGTCCCTCGGCCCGGACGGCGCTGCGGACCAGAGGCAGCGTGCGGTAGGGAATCTGCTCCGCCAGCGCGATGATCGTCGACGCGCGGGTGATGCCGGCGGACGAGACGATCTGGTCGATGACCCGTTGCAGGTCGGTGTTGGAGCGGGCCACGATCCGGCAGAGCAGGTCGCTGGAGCCGGTGATGGTGTGCGCCTCCAGCACCTCGGGGATCGCCGCGAGGTGAGCGGTGACCGGGTCGTGGCCCTGCCGTTGACTGATCTCCAGCGTGACGAAGCTGGTCACCCCGAACCCGATCGCGGCCGGCGAGATCTCCGGGCCGAAGCCACCGATGACACCCCGGTCGACCAG
Source organism: Micromonospora sp. NPDC005237 (assembly GCF_040607775.1). Lineage (NCBI taxonomy): Bacteria > Bacillati > Actinomycetota > Actinomycetes > Micromonosporales > Micromonosporaceae > Micromonospora > Micromonospora sp. NPDC005237. Next base: position 329,484 of record NZ_JBEXHJ010000004.1, read on the forward strand.
CTTGTCCAGCCGGGCCTGCACGGTGCCCCGGGCCACGCCGAGCCGCCGGGAGCACTCCAGCACCCCGATCCGCGGCTCCTCGGCGAGCAGTTCGACCAATCGCACGTCGAGCACGTCGAGCTGCACAGCTTGCTCACCCTTCACGGGTTAAGACCATACCGAATGCACAACCTGACCAGCATTTACACCGACAGTTGCCCACTCGACGCCCGCACCGCGATCCTTCGGTCAAGAACCGGCCCACGAGGCCGGCCGGTACGCGAGGGAGGCCACCATGACCCAGGCGATCGACCGACCCCAGTCGACCGAGGACGTCGACGTCGACCGGCTCGTCGGCGCTGTCGACCACGACATCAGCCACGACCCGTTCCCCGTCCGTGGGCTCGACCACGTGCACTTCCTGGTCGGCAACGCCAAGCAGGCCGCCCACTACTACTCCACCGCCTTCGGCATGACCTGCGTGGCGTACCGGGGCCCGGAGCAGGGCTACCGCGACCACGCTCAGTACGTGCTGACCAGCGGCTCGGCCCGGTTCGTGCTGACCGGCGCGGTCCGCCCGGACGCCGACGGCGCCGAGCACGTGGCGAAGCACAGCGACGGGATCAGCGACATCGCGCTGGAGGTGCCGGACGTCGACGCCGCGTACGCGCACGCCGTCGCCCAGGGCGCCACCGGCGTCGTCGAGCCCCACGAGGTGAGCGACGAGAACGGCACCGTCCGGATGGCCGCCATCGCGGCGTACGGCGACACCCGGCACACCCTGGTCGACCGCTCCCGCTACCGCGGCCCGTTCCTGCCCGGCTTCGTGGCCCGCGGCCCGATCGTGGACCGGCAGCCGATGATCGACGCCGGCCTCCAGCCGAAGCGGTTCTTCCAGGCCGTCGACCACGTGGTCGGCAACGTGGAGCTGGGCCGGATGGACGAGTGGGTCGAGTTCTACAAGCGGGTGATGGGCTTCTCCAACATGGCGGAGTTCATCGGCGACGACATCGCCACCGACTACTCGGCGCTGATGAGCAAGGTCGTGGCGAACGGCACCCGCAAGGTGAAGTTCCCGCTCAACGAGCCGGCCATCGCCCGCAAGAAGTCGCAGATCGACGAGTACCTGGAGTTCTACCAGGGCCCCGGCGCCCAGCACATCGCCGTCGCCACCAACGACATCGTGGCCAGTGTCGACGCGATGCGCGCCGCCGGCATGGAGTTCCTGGACACCCCGGACTCGTACTACGAGGACCCGGAGCTGCGCGCCCGGATCGGCAACGTGCGGGTGCCGATCGAGGAGCTCAAGGCCCGCAAGATCCTCGTCGACCGGGACGAGGACGGCTACCTGCTCCAGATCTTCACCAAGCCGGTGCAGGACCGCCCGACCGTCTTCTTCGAGCTGATCGAGCGACACGGCTCGCTGGGCTTCGGCAAGGGCAACTTCAAGGCCCTCTTCCAGGCCATCGAGCGGGAGCAGGAAGCCCGCGGCAACCTGTAACACTGTCGAGCGTGACGCAGCCTCCGCCGTACCCGACGCCGCCGGTCGGTGGGCCTCCGCCCGCCGCCGGCGGCGTCGCGCCGCCGCCCGGACAGATCCCCCAGGGGTACGCCGTGCCACCGCACCACGCCCCACCCGGGTACGCCGTGCCGCCGCAGTACGCGCCGCTCGGCTACGGCCCACCGCCGTGGTATCCCGGCCCTCCCCGGCCGATGGCCCCGCCGCCGACGCTGAGCCCGGGTGGGCAGCCGCTCGCCAGTTTCAGCGACCGGCTGCTGGCCGGCCTGATCGACTGCGCGGTCTTCATGGTGGTCGGCCTGGTGTTCACCGTGCCCGCGATGATCTACTTCTTCGTCGTCATCGCGCCGGACCTCTTCCAGGTCGCGTCGGACGGCACCATGGCGGAGCCGGATTTCTACCACGACCTCGTGCTGCCCCTGCTGTGGCTGGACCTCGCGATCATCGCCGCTTCGCTCGTGCTCTCGTACGTGTACTACGTCGAGATGATGTTCCGGACCGGCCAGACCCTCGGCAAGAAGATCATGAAGTTGCGGGTCGTGCCGCTCGATCCGACCCGCACCCTCGACCGCTGGACCGCCGCCAAGCGGTACCTGGTGCAGCAACTCGCCGGCCTGGTGCCCGGGGGCAGTTACCTCGACGGGTTCTGGCAGCTCTGGGACAAGCCCTGGCAGCAGTGCCTCCACGACAAGGCAGCCGAAACGATCGTCGTTAAGGTGGCCTCGTGAGCGAGCAAACCAGCAGGCCCAGCAGCGTGGCGCCGCACGCCGACGCGCAGCGAAGCGGAGCGTCGGCGTGAGCGTGCAACCCGGCTGGTATGTCGACCCCGCCGACACCGAGACCCGGCGGTACTGGGACGGCGAGGGTTGGCTCGGCGCGCCCATTCCCGTCGACGCCACCCCGCCGGACGGACCGCCGCCGGCCGAGCCGCCGCCCGCACCGGTCACCCCGACCGCACCTGCCGCTGCCCACCCGGTGAGCACCGCGCCGGGCTGGCCCCCGCACTCCGGGCCGGCCCCGCAACCCGGGCACGGTCCGCAGGCCGCCCCGGGGTGGGGCCCGCAGGCCGGCCCGCCCGGCTGGGCGCCACCGGGCACGCCGCCCGGCTGGACGCCGCAGGGCGGTCCTCCCGGCTGGACGCCGCAGGGCGTGCCGCCCGGGTGGGCCCCGCCCGGCGGTCCCCCCGGCTGGCTCGGCCGACCGCCCGAGCCTCGGCCGCACGGGCTCAGATTGGCCGGTTACGGCCGCCGGCTCGTCGCCCGGCTGATCGACTTCGGTCTCGTGTTCGCGCTGAACGTGCTGGTCAACGGCTGGTTCGTCTGGCGGTGGCTGGACGAGCTGATGCCATACTGGCGGGAGGCGTTCCGGCGCGGCATGGAGGGGAACACCTCCACCGAGGGGATGCCACCCATCAGCGAGCAGACCGGGCTCCTCCAGGTGGTGATCGTGGTGATCGCCACCGCGCTGTGGCTGGCGTACGAGGTGCCCGCCATGGCGGCCAACGGGCAGACCATCGGCAAACGGGTGATGCGGATCAAGGCGGTCCCGATCGCCGCCGACCAGCCGTTGGGCTTCGGCCGGGCGCTGACCCGGTGGACGACACTGGGCCTGCCCACCCTGCTCTGGTACTGCGCCGGGCTCGGCCTGCTGCTGCAACTGGTCGACTCCCTGTCCCCGCTCTTCGACCACCCGCTGCGCCGGGCGCTGCACGACAAGCGCGCGCAGACGGTGGTCGTCGAGGTCCCCCACACCGCCGCTTCCCCCGCCCCAGACGACCACCCCCAGCCCTCGGGAGACACCCCATGACCGACTCCGGACGTCACGAGCCCGCGCTGCGCCTGACCCGCGCCGACCTGGACGCGCTGCCGAACTACGTGCCGGGGCGCAGCCCTGCCGACCTGGCGCGCGAGCTGGGTCTGCCGGAGGCCATCAAGCTGGCCAGCAACGAGGTGCCGTACGGGCCGCTGCCGGGTGTGGTCGAGGCGGTCACCGAGGCGGTCATGGCCTCGCACCGCTACCCGGACATGGGCGTGGTCGCGCTGCGCGACGCGTTGGCCCAGCGGTACGGCGTGGACGCGGACCGGATCGCCACCGGCTGCGGGTCGGTGGCGCTCGCCGAGCACCTCGTCCGGGCCACCTGCCTGCCGGGTGACGAGGTGCTCTACTCGTGGCGGTCGTTCGAGGCGTACCCGATCATCGCGGCGACCAGCGGCGCGACCAGCGTGCGGGTGCCCAACGACGCCGGGCACGGGCACGACCTGGCGGCCATGGCGGCGGCGGTGACCGACCGGACCCGGATGATCCTGGTCTGCAACCCGAACAACCCCACCGGCACTGCCGTACGCCGGGCCGAGCTGGACCGGTTCCTCGACGCGGTGCCGGACGACGTGCTGGTGGTCATCGACGAGGCGTACCGGGAGTTCGTCACCGACGCCGAGGTGCCGGACGGTCTCGACTACCTGGACCGGCCGAACGTGGCGGTGCTGCGCACCCTGTCCAAGGCGTGGGGTCTGGCCGGGCTGCGGATCGGCTGGCTGGTCGCCCAGCCGGTGGTGGCGGCGGCCATCCGCAAGGTGGTCACGCCGTTCTCCACGAGCACGGCCGCCCAGGCGGGCGCGCTCGCGGCGCTGACCCAGGCCGGCGAGATGGAGCGACGCTGCGCGCTGGTCGTCGCCGAGCGGGACCGGGTCACCGAGGCGCTGCGCAAGTTCGTGCCCGACGTGCCGACCAGCCAGGCCAACTTCGTCTGGCTGCCGCTGGGCGACCGGGCCGTGGCCTTCGGCAAGGCGTGCGAGGCGCGCGGGGTGATCGTCCGACCGTTCGCCGGGGACGGCGTACGGGTCACCATCGGCACTCCGGCCGAGAACGACGCGTTCCTGGCCGCCGCGGAGGCGGCGCTTACCTGAGCGGCGCGATGTGACCAACCAGTGACACAAGGTTGGTCAGTCGGTGCCCCGATCAGGTGGCGGCCAGGATCACCGCTTCGGAGGTCAGGTAGTAGCGCTGGTCGTCGCCGTTCGGGTCGACCGGCTCGCGCAGCCGTTCCACCGCGACGTAGCCGTCCTCGGCCCAGACCGCCCCGGGCGCCCAGCCCGTGCCGTCCGAGCCCACGTTGAGCGTGTAGCGGGAGAGCAGCACACCGGTCACCGGGTCGAGTGTCACCAGCTCGTTGGCCTCGGTCAGCAGATGCGCCCGGCCGGGCTGCACCGCGAGCACCCGCGCCGGTCCCAGGCCGGCGAAACGCCACAGCTCGGCGCCCGTTCGCGCCGATCGGCCCACCGCCGCCCCGTCGACGACGGCGACGGCCTGGTCACCGGCCAGTGTGGCCCCGGCCGGGTCCAGCGCGGGCGCGGCCAGCGGCCCGCCGTCGCCCAGCAGCCAGCCGCGGCCACCGGCGTCCCCGGGGCCGGCCGTCCGCAGGCCCAGGCAGCCCGAACGGCCGGTACGACAACCGAGCGGGGTGACCACCAGCCGATCCGGGCCGCCCGGCGGTCGCCAACGCTCACCCACCGCACCCGTCGCGGCATCCCGGAACTCGATCGTGGCCGGCCCGGCGCAGGTGTCCAGGCCGATCAACTGCCCGGTCGCAGTGGTGCCGAGGTCGCTGCGGCAGGCGCCGGGCAGATCGGCTCGCCACAGTTCCCGGCCGCCGGCCACCTCCACCCCGCGGGCCTGCGTGTCCCCGGTGACCGTCAGCACCGTCCGGCCGTCCGCGAGGTCGGTGAGGAGGAGCCCGCGCGCGTCCCAGACCGTGGCGGCCCCGGTCCGCCGGATCACCGCCGCGCTCGCGGCGGGCACCGGGCCGTCGGCCCGCCACCGCACCCGCCCGGTGGACGCGTCGAGCGCGACGAGCCGGCCGTCGGACCAGCGACTGATCACGGTGCTGCCGCTCGCCACCACCCCGGTCAGCTCCGCCGGCCAGCGCCGGTACGACCAGTAGGGCGTGGTCCGGTGCCGCCCGTCGACCGGTCGGTCGGCGTAGACCTGGCGGTGGGCGGCGTACACCCGCAGCCTTCCGTTTACGATCAACGGGGCGACCGGCAGCCGACCGACCACGCCGGCGGCCGGTCGGGGCGCGGCCGGATATGCGCCGCGCGCCGGTGTGCTCACCTCGGCCGGCGCGAGCACCCGGTGGACGACGACCGCGACGGCTGCCACGGCGAGCAGCACCACCGCCACCGCCAGCACGAGCCGTCGCCGGCCCCTCGGGAACCCCATGCCGCACCTCCGCCCGGCACCCTACCCAGCGCAACCGACCGGACCCCGGCCAGGTTGGACGGGCCGCGGTGCGCGGGTGAGCGGGTCAGGCCGCCTCGACCGAGCCGAGGGTGCCGGCCGCGACGGCCAGGTCGGCGAGATCACGCCGGAGCGCCACCTCGACCGCCCGAGCGGCGAGGCCACCGAGCAGCAGGGCCACCACCCGGCCGTACGGATCGGTGGGCACTGCTTCCTGGGTGACCGTTATCGCCGTGCGGGCGCGGCGGCGACGCCGGACCGGCCGCAGGCTCCAGGTGATCCGGTAGTCCGCGCCGGCACCGGAGGAACAGAGCACCAGCCGCTGCGGCGCGAACGCCTCCACCACCAGGAACTCCTCGGTGAGTGTGCCGCCGCCCGGCTGGGCGCGCGCCTCACGCCAGGCGGTGCCCGGCCCGAACGGGCCCGGGGTCAGCACCTCGACCGGGCCGGCCGCGGTCAGCCGGGTGGCACGGCCGGGCAGGTCGGTCAGCAGACGCCAGACATCGACAGCGTGCGCCTCGATGAAACCGGTAACCGCCACCGTCGACATGCCGCCCTCCCGTGTCGTCGACGGTACGCGCGGTGAGGGCCGGACGAGGCCCCCGGACGGAATTTTCACCAACCGGAGGCCCCGCTGTCCGTTTCGGCGGTCGCCTGGCACCGATCGTCGACCGGCGCCCGGCGTACCGGTCAGCGGTCGAAGCGACCACCCCTGATCGCGCCGATGAACGCTGTCCACCCCGGCGGGCTGATGGCCAGCGTGGGGCCGGCCTGGTCCTTGGAGTCGCGGAGAGCGACCAGACCGAGGACGTCGACCAGGTTGTCCGCCACCTCCACGCAGAGCCCTTGGTCGTTGGAGCGGCTGCTGGTGCGCCAGAGCGCTCCGGTGAGATCGTGCATCGTCGTTACCTCCGTGTGCGTCGGGATGCCCCACCACCCGCGGCCGGGCGAGATCCGGCCGTACGGGTGGCGGGGCGACATGATCCGCGTGACCAACGGGGTAACCAGGGTTGGTGATCGCACAGACGGTGCGATCACGAGTCTCATCGATGATGGCCCGACGGGCAGGCGCTCAGACGGCTCCGAAGCGGGCCGAGGTGAACCAGCGGACCCTTTGCTCTGCTTCAACGGACGCAACAGCGAGCCGCCCCAGGTGTTGCGTGGGGTGAAGCAGAGCAAAGGAAGCCGAAGTCGAGCCAGGTGGCAGGCGGGCCGGGCGTGGGCACGCGGGACGGGCCGGCTCAGCGGGCCGGGCGGATCGTTCCGGTGACCTCGCCGAGGGCGATGGTGGTGCCGTCCGGGCCGGGCGCGGTGGCGGTGATGGTGACGGTGTCGCCGTCGGCGAGGAAGGTACGACTCTCGGTGCCGACCTTCGCGGGCTCGGCCCCGCCCCACGTCAGCTCCAGGAAGGAGCCGACCTGGGAACGGTCCGGGCCGGAGACGGTGCCCGAGGCGTACAGGTCGCCGGTCCGCAGGGACGCGCCGTTGACGGTGAGGTGCGCCAACTGCTGGGCCGGGGTCCAGTACATGCTGGCGAACGGCGGTTCGCTGACCCGTTCGCCGTTCCACTCGACCGCCAGCCGCAGGTCGAGCCCCAGGTGCGGCACGTCGCGCAGGTAGTCGACGACCGGCGGGTCCTGCTCCGGAGCCGGCACGAAGGCGTCGGCCAGCGCGTCCAACGGCGTCACCCAGGCCGAGACCGAGGTGGCGAAGGACTTGCCGAGGAACGGGCCGAGCGGCTGGTACTCCCACGCCTGGATGTCGCGGGCCGACCAGTCGTTGACCAGCACCACTCCGAAGACGTGGTCGGCGAAGTCGTCGACGGACACCCGGGCGCCCAGCGGGCTGGGCACACCGACCACGAAGCCGACCTCGGCCTCGATGTCGAGGCGTACCGACGGGCCGGTGACCGGACCCTCGGCGGACGCCCGCTGGCCGGTGGGCCGGGTCACCGGCGTGCCGGAGACGACGACGGTGCCGGCCCGTCCGTGGTAGCCGATCGGCAGGTGCTTCCAGTTGGGCAGCAGCGGCGGCTGACCGGGGCGGAAGATCTGCCCGACGTTCGAGGCGTGGTGCTCCGAGGAGTAGAAGTCGACGTAGTCGGCCACCTCGAACGGAAGCAGCAGCTCCACGTCGGCCAGGGGCACCAGCAGCGGTTCGACCGCCGGCCGGTGCGTCGGGTCGGTCAGCAGCTCGACGATCCGCTGACGCACCGCCGTCCACTGCGGACGGCCCAGCGCCATGAAGTCGTTGAGGGTCGGCCGGCACAGCGCGCCAGCGGCCAGCACCAGCTCGGCGGTCTCGGCACCGGCCAGGTCGAACACCCACGACCCGATCCGTACGCCGATCCGTGGCCGGCCCCCACCCGAGGAGAACACCCCGTACGGCAGGTTCGTCACCCCGTACGGCGAACCGTCAACGCCGGTCACCCAGGTCATGCGTCGTGCCCCCGTTCACCAGCCCCAGCCGGATCAGATCGGTAAGTGGTTCCAGGATGCTGCACGAGCCGAAGCCGACCCAGAGTGGGCGCGGCGCGTCCAGCCGTTCGTTGGCGCGTTCGAGCAGCGGGCGCGGGTCGAGCGCGGTCAGCAGCTCGGCGACCACCCGCGCGCTCGCGCCGTCGGCGGCGGCGAGCGTCGCGGCCAGCACGTTGGCGTACCCGTGGTGGGTGAACCCGGTCTCCGGGTCGAGGTGACGCACGGCCTGGTGCAGCCCGGCGGTGAGCTTGAACGGCAGGTCCCGGTCCCGGCACGCGCAGATCACGGCGGCCAGCTCGGCCGGGGTGGGGAACAGCTCGGCGGCCAACCCGCCGGTGCGGAACTTCGCGGCGATCGGGACACCGTCGGCGCGGGAGGCGGCGATCGCGTCCAGCGCGCCCATCAGCCCGAAGGTCAACGGAAGCTCGGCGTACACGGCCTCGACGTCCGGCAGGTCCTCGGTCAGCCGCAGCAGCTCGGCGATGCCGGGCAGCGGGTTCTCGCCCCGCTTGGCGACGGCCACCTCGACCTGGCGTGCGGTCACGCCGTCGGGTGCCAGGAACGACAGCGCGAAGGGCAGAGGACCGATCCCGGTGTCACCGATCAGCCCGATCACCAGGCCCTCGGCCGGGTCGACGAGACCGTTCAGCTCGCCGGCCGCGACGGTCGAGGCGGGAACGAGCAGCGGGCCCACCAGGTCGGCGTACCAGGCGGCGCGGTGCCGGCGGTGGGCGGTCAGGGCGTCGGGCAGCGCGGCGCTGCCCGGAGGGAAGACGGCGGCGTCGTCCACCAGGCCGTCGAGGAGCGCGGGCACCTGCGTTGACACGGAACAAGAATGTACGGGACGCTACAAGGAACGGACAACAGCGTCCGATTATCGGACGCCTTCGGCCGGTGAACGGGATATATCGGGAGGCGAGATGCCGTACTACCGCAGCGTCGGCGAGGTGCCGCGCAAGCGCCACACCCAGTTCCGCCAGCCCGACGGCAGCCTCTACGCCGAGGAGCTGATGGGTCAGGAGGGCTTCTCCTCCGACTCGTCGCTGCTCTACCACCGGCACGCCCCCACGGCGATCCTGGCCGCCGACGAGTTCACCCCGCCGACGTTCACCCGGGCGCCGAACCTGCCGCTCAAGCCGCGCCACCTGCGCACCCACAAGCTCGACGCGGGCGGTGCCGACCCGATCCTCGGCCGGCAGTACCTGCTCGCCAACGACGACGTCCGCATCGGGTACGTCCTCGCCGACCGGCCCTCCCCGCTGTTCCGCGACGCCACCGGTGACCACTGCCTCTACGTCGAGGCGGGCACCCTGCGGGTCGAGTCGCCCTTCGGGGCGCTGGACGCGGTCGCCGGCGACTACGTCATCATCCCCACCTCGACCATCCACCGGCTGGTGGCCACCGGCGACCAGCCCGTGCGGCTGCTCACCGTCGAGGCGGCCGGGCACATCGGCCCGCCCAAGCGCTACCTCTCCGTCCGCGGCCAGTTCCTGGAGCACTCGCCGTACTGCGAGCGCGACGTCCGCGGCCCGGACGCCCCGCTGCTCGTCGACGGCGAGGAGGTCGAGGTGCTGGTCCGCCACCGTCGTGGCTGGACCCGCTACGTGTACGCCAACCACCCGTTCGACGTGGTCGGCTGGGACGGGCACCTCTACCCGTGGGCGTTCTCCATCCACGACTTCGAGCCGATCACCGGCCGCATCCACCAGCCCCCGCCCGTGCACCAGACCTTCCAGGGCCCCAACTTCGTCATCTGCTCGTTCGTGCCCCGCAAGGTCGACTACCACCCGGACTCGATCCCGGTGCCGTACAACCACCACAACGTCGACTCCGACGAGATGCTCTTCTACACCGGCGGGAACTACGAGGCCCGACGCGGCTCCGGCATCGAGCAGGGCTCCATCTCACTGCACCCGTCCGGCTTCACCCACGGCCCCCAGCCGGGCGCCGCCGAACGCTCCATCGGCGCGGACTACTTCGACGAGTTGGCCGTCATGGTGGACACCTTCCGGCCCCTCGACCTGTGCGACGGGGCGCGCGCCTGCGAGGACGAGGGGTACGCCTGGACTTGGGCGCGTTCTGTCTAGTCGCTGTTGTGGTGTTGCCGGAGGTTGGGTCAGCGGAAAGCTGTTCTGGTGAAGATGGCGAACTCGGCTATCGCGGTGGCGACGATCGCCAGCACCAGCGGCCACGGCGAGCCGACCACCGCGTACACGAGCAGCAGCGCCGGCGCGGCGGCCACCGCGTAGATCGCCAGGGCCATCGTGCGGTCCGCGTGCAGCATGGCGGGCAGGACGGTCCGGGTGAGCCCCGGCAGCCGCGCCGCGAGCTGCCAGACCACGACGCCGCCGGTAAGGGCCGCGAGCACCGCCAGGACACGGGAGAACCCGTCGCTCGTCGAGGCCGCGAACGCCACCACCACCGCGGCGACCAGTGACCAGCCCGCGCCATAGAGCACCAGGCGGTGCAGGCCGTACGCGAGGGTCCGCGGGGAGTCGATCCGGCTCGAGCCGATCGCCACCGCTTCCGCCACGTGCTCCAACGCCTCGGACCAGCGGCGCTGCTCCAGGTGCAGGACACCGACGTCGTGCCCGACCTCGGTGAGGCGCGGATCGAGCCGTAGCGCCTCCCGGTAGGCCCGCTCGGCCAGGTCGAACAGCTCCAGTCGGGCCGCGACCAGGCTGAGCACCAGGTGCGCCTGCGCCTCCTGCGGGGCCAGCTCAACCCCACGCCAGGCCGCGTTCAGCGCCGGCTGCCCGTTGCGCGAGTCGGCCAGGATCGCCGCCGCGCTGCGCTGGGCGTACGCGTCGGTCGGCCCGAGCGCCAGCAGCCGGTCGGCGGTGGTCGCCGCATCGGCGTAGCGCCCCAGGTCGACCAGTGCCATGGCCCGGACGACGAGCGCCGGCAGTGCCTCCGGCGCGGCGGCCACGGCCGCGTCGGCGGCGGCGAGCGCGTCGACCGGCCGGTCGGCGACGAGATGCACCCGGGCCAGCATGGTGAGGGCTTGCGAATCCGCGGGCTTCAGCGCGAGCCCTTCGGTCAGCTCACCGGCCGCCTCGTCGTGGCGTCCCAGCTCGGCGAGGAGCTGGGCGCGTTCGAGATAGCCGTCGCCGGCGAACTGGTCGGGAGCGGGTTCGGTGGACATCGCGGCGAGCCTAGGCGGCCGGCGCGTCGTACACCAGGGCCACCGCGATGCCCGCCAGACCTTCCTCCCGGCCGGTGAAACCGAGCCCGTCGGTGGTCGCGGCGGAGACGGTGACCGGGGCGCCGACGGCTTCGGAGAGCACCTGCTGGGCCTCGTCCCGACGGCGGCCGATCTTGGGACGGTTGCCGACGATCTGCACGGAGACGTTGCCGATCTCCAGGCCGGCCGCCCGCACCCGGCGGGCCGTCTCGGCCAGCAGCGCCACGCCGGACGCCCCGGACCACTCCGGCTGGTCCACCCCGAAGGCGGCGCCGAGATCACCGAGGCCGGCGGCGGAGAGCAGCGCGTTGCAGGCGGCGTGGGCGGCGACGTCGGCGTCCGAGTGCCCGGCGAGACCGTCCTGGTCGGGCCAGAGCAGCCCGGCGACCCAGCAGGGTCGGCCCGGCTCGAACGCGTGCACATCGGTGCCGATGGCGACCCGAGGAACGATCATGAACAGAGGTTACGCGTCAGCCGTCGGCGGCGAGCAGGTGCTCCGCCAACGCCAGGTCGAACGGACGGGTGATCTTCAGGGCGTACTCCGAGCCGGGCACGCAGCTCACGGCGATGCCCTGCTTCTCGACCAGGCCGGCGTCGTCGGTGAGCGGATCGCCGGCCGCGGCGTGCGCGGCGGTCAGGACGGACCGGCGGAAGCCCTGCGGGGTCTGCACCGCCCGGAGGGCAGCTCGGTCGACGGTGCCCAGCACCACCTCGTCGGCGCCGACTTCCTTGATCGTGTCGACGACCGGCAGGACGGGAATCACCGCGGCCCGGCCACCCCGGACCGCGGCGGCGACCGATTCGACCAATTCGGGCGGGGTCAACGCACGGGCGGCATCGTGCACCAGGATGATCGTCGGGCCGGCCGGCACCGCTGCCAGCGCGGCGGCGACCGAAGCCTGCCGCTCGGCGCCACCGGGCACCACGATCACCGGCGCCACCGGAGCCAGCAGCTCACGGACGCCCGCCACCTCGGCCGCGGGCGCGGCCACCACGATCGTGTGCACCGACGCGGCGGCGGCGAGCCGGCGTACGGCGTGCACCAGCAGCGGCTCGCCAGCGAGCAGGCGCAGCGCCTTGGGTCGGCCGGGACCGAGCCGTACGCCGGCACCCGCCGCAGGCACGAGGACCGCGACGTCACCGCGCGGGTTGAGCTGCGCGGTCACGTCGCGGTCCTCGGTGGTTTCTTCGCTACGAAGTGGGTACGACGATGCTGTGCGGACTAGGCCTCGGTGAGGACCTTGTCGAGCAGCGTCTCCGCCTCGTCCTTGGTGCTCTTCTCAGCCAGCGCGACCTCGCCGACGAGAATGTCGCGGGCCTTGGCCAGCATCCGCTTCTCGCCTGCGGAGAGGCCCCGCTCCCGCTCCCGGCGCCACAGGTCACGCACGACCTCGGCGACCTTCAGCGGGTTGCCGGAGGCCAGCTTTTCCAGGTTGGCCTTGTAACGCCGCGACCAGTTGGTCGGCTCCTCGGTGTGCGGAGCCCGGAGAACGTCGAAGACCTTACCGAGGCCCTCTTCGCCGACCACCTCACGGACGCCCACGATCTCGGCGTTCTCGGCGGGCACCCGGACCGTCAGGTCACCCTGCGCAACCCTCAGGACGAGGTATTTCTTAGGCTCGCCCTTGATGATCCGAGTCTCGATTGCCTCGATGAGTGCGGCCCCGTGGTGGGGGTAAACAACGGTCTCGCCGACACTGAAAACCATAGGTTCGAAACCCCTTTCGCTGTGTCTAGGGTAACACGCTCAGGCAACGATGTCTCACCGATGTCCTGACCGTTGGCGCAGCTCAGGGGCCCTGTGAGAGGTCTTTCTTCAGCTTGACAGGCGGTCAAACCGATGGTTTGAACACGCTCCGTAACGCACGGATTACTTCCCGATGCGGGTGAACAGAACGTCGAGATCAAGGGCTATGCGCTCCCCCATGGTATCCCGCCCAGCGGAAACGCGCCCAGGTGTAGCGGGAGCTGCCCCCGGTGCGGGACGCTGGAGTCCGAGTCACACGCCGCTCTCGAGACGCTTCCTGGGGGTCCGATGGGCAAGCCGGACGCAGAGGGCCACGGGCCGCCCGACGGCCTGCCCGACCTGCCACCCGAGTGGGGCCGCATCGTCGTCCCCGACGACGCCTCGACCCTGGCGAGTGAGGCCGCCGAGGTGCGCCGCGAGCTGCGCCGGGCGGCCGGCCACCACACCGGGCACCGCGCCCTCACCCTGCCGCTGCTGGTCCTGTTGGTGGCGGTGCTCACCACCCTGACCGGCCTGGTCGCCGTGACCTGGCCCCGCGCCGGCCGGGGCACCGACCGACCCACCCCGGCGCCCTCCACGCCACCCGTGGCGCTCGCCGGTCAGGCGCTGCCCGCGCTGGACCTGGTCGATGCCGGGCAGGCGCCGGTGCCGCTGCGCGGCCTGCTGCCCGCCATGATCATCCTCGTGGACGACTGCGGCTGCCCGGACGTCGTCACGGAGGCCGTGGCGGCGGCGCCCGCCGGCGTCACCGTCGTCACCGTGACCGAAGGACGGTCTGTCGCGACCGCACCGCCGGTCAACGGCGTTCGGGCACTGGCCGATCCCGCTGGTGGGCTGCGCTCGTTTCTCGGGCCCGGCGCCGCGAACGCGCTGCTTGTCGACCGCACCGGCGTGGTGACCCGGGTACTACCGGACCCGGGATCGGTCGAGGCGTACCAGGACGACCTGAGCGCCCTGGCCGGCTGAGCGGTCGTCCTACGACGGGGGCAGCGCGACGAGCTGCGCCTGGACGTCAATGGGCTTGTCACCGACGGCCGACAGGGACACCCGGAACGGCCCGTCGGTGGGCACCACCTCAGCGGAGGCGAGCGTGCCGTCGCAATCGATGCGCGGCGGGCCGGCGAGCTCGGCCCCGGTGCTCGTCACCGCCAGCGTGCCCGGCCGGGTGCACCGGTACTGCAGCAGATAGCGGGAGCCGTCGCCGGACGACTGACGCGTCAGCCCCTGGCCGGGGGTCAACTCCCGCTGCTCCCGCCAGATCGTGGCCCGGAACGAGGGCAGGTCACTCCCAGGAGAGAGCACGCCCTGATCGTCGCCGAGGTCGACGACCGTGCCCGTCTCCGGGTCGACCAGCGGGGGGCGGCCCTCCACCCGGACGGCCTCGCCCGTCTCGGGATCCACCCGCAGCGTCACCCGTCCCTCGGGCACGCCACGGGCCAGGACACGCTCCAGCTCGGTGCTGACGCTCGGCTCGGCGCTCGGTACGCCCACCGGCCCGGCCGCCGGGGTTGGCGCGGCGGCACGCCACCACCAACCGCCGACCGCCAGCGCGGCCAGGGTCACCCCGGCCAGCACCGCCGACCGCAGCCGGTCGTCCGCCGCATCCATGTGGTGAGCGTACCGGTCGGGTCGAGAGGCGCTCAGTCCTGTCGATCGAGCAGGGCGGCGTACAGGGTGAGGCCCGGACCGAACGCCAGCATGACGACCCGTCGGGGCGCCGGCGTCGAACGACTCAACCCGTCCAGGATCAACAGGACGGTCGGCGACGAGCAGTTGCCGTGCTCGTCGAGCGTCGCCCGGGACGCGGCCAACGCCTCCGGCGGCAGGGCCAACTCCCGCTCGACCACGTTGAGAATGCGCGGCCCACCCGGATGCACCGCCCAGCCGTCCACGTCGGAGCTGACGCCGCCGTGCCGGGCCAACAGGTCGTCCACCAACCCGCGAACGTGCCGGGAGAGGACCTGCGGCACCTTCGGCGACAGCCCCATCCGGAACCCCGCGTCGGTGACGTCCCAGGTCATGTGGTCGGCGGTCGAGGTGTCGGTGACCGACGTGACCTCGCGCAACGCGTACCCCCGGCCGTCGGGCACCACCACGGCGGCGACCGCGGCGTCCGAGAAGAGCGCGTGCGACACGATCTGCTGGGTGTCCACCCGGGCGGTGGACGGCTGGATGTGCAGGCTGGTCAGCTCCGCGCAGAGCAGCAGCGCCGGCCGGCCCCGGGCGGTCACGAAGTCACTCGCCGCCCCCAACCCCGGAAGCGCCGCGTAGCAGCCCATGTGGCCGACGAACATCCGCTGCGTGTCCGGTGCCATGCCCAGGTCGCGGGCGAGCAGGATGTCCAGCCCCGGGGTGGCGTACCCGGTGCAGGAGCAGACGATGAACAGCCCGATGTCGCTGGCGTCCAGACCGGCCGCCGTCAGCGCACGCCCCACCGCCTCCTTGCCGAGCGGCAGCGCCTCCACCTGGTAGCGACGCATCCGGCGCTCGGTCGGCCAGTCCGAGACGTCCTCGATCAGCGGGTTGACCGCGGCCTGGCGGCGGGTCACCCCCGAGTTCGCGAAGATCCGCTGAGCCAACGACCGGGTGGTGCCGGAGAAGTGCCGGGAGAAGAAGCCCTCCCACAACTCGTCCTGCGAAGCGGACGGCGGCTGCGCTGTCCCGAGCCCCGCGATCACTGGTACGGACACGATCCCCACCTCTCGTCAGACGCTGTCCTCCCCCTGGCCGTCCCACCAGCCACCTCGGCCGGCCCCTCCCCCGTACGTGTGCCGCCGCGCGGGCTCACCAACGCGGTGCCGATCCGTCGCGGTCCGGGTCCCCGCCCAGAGCGGCGATCCCCAGCCAGTCGGCGCAGACGTCCGAGGTGGCCGGGTGCAGTGAGCCGCAGCGGGCGTCCCGGTAGAGCCGCTCCAACGGATGACCGCGCCGGGTCGCCGACGTCCCCGCCGCCTCCAGCATCGACGCCGCCACCTCGGCGGCCGTGGTGCCGGCCAGCAGCTTCGCCCGCCACACCCAGCGGTTGGTCTCCGCGTCCCCCGGGGCGTCGTCGACCCGGCGGGCCGCCTCGGCCACCACCAGCTCGGCCGCCGCGGTCGCCGCGTCCGCCCGGCCCAGCCGCGCCCGCACCGCCGGCAGGCCGGCCAGGTTGCGGGCGTTGAGATGCTCGGCCGCCGCGTCGATCGCCGCCCGGGCCACCCCCACGTAGACGGCCGCGTAACTGGCCACCAGCCAGTGCGGCATCAGCTGGGCGACCACCAGCGCCAGCCCCTCCACCCCGCCGAGCAGCCGGTCGGCCGGGACGGTGACGTCCAGGTGCAGGTCGTGCGACGAGGTGGCGCGCATGCCGAGGGCGTCCCAGGTCGGCTCGACGCTCAGACCGTCACCGGCCGGCACCAGGAACTGCGACACCACCGACTGGTCGGCGGAGCTGCGCGCGGCCACCAGGTAGCCGTCGGCGTGCCCCGCCCCGGAGCAGAAGGTCTTGCTGCCCTTGAGGTGCCACCCCTCGTCGGTCGGCTCGTAGACCGTGCTCAACTGGGAGAGTCGGGCACCGGCGCCGCGCTCGCTCATCGCGACGGCGTACCAGGAGCCCTGCGCGGCGGCGGTGAGCAGGCGGTCCCGGGCGGCCAGTGCCTCGTCCGGCACACCCAGGGCCTCGGCCAACTCCTCGGTGACCGCGCCCAGCGCGCCGGTCACCGAGGCGTGCATGTTGAACACCAGCGCGGTCGCGCCGTTGCCCCGAGCAAGTTCGGTGGCCACCGCGGCGTACTCGGCGAAGCTGGCGCCCAGGCCACCCAGCGCGCGGGGCACCATCAGCCCGAACAGGCCGGCCTCCCGCAGGTCACGGAAGTCGTCGACCGGAAAGGAGCCGTCCCGGTCGTGCTCCGCCGCCCGCGCGGCGAACCGCGGCGCCAACCGGCGGGCCGCCTCAAGCGCATGCACCGTCATATCGCTCCCTTCTCGGCGTCCCATACCCCGCCACGAGCCGACTATCCTCTGCGGACCCCCTGGCCCTGGTACAGCACGGCGGTGGACCGGGTCGGCACGATGCGCGGGGCACGGCCCGTCGACGTCGCGCCCGGCGTCCGCGTCGCGCGCGCCCGGCGCACCAGCCAGGCGACCAGACCGCCGACCTGCGGACGGATGCCGCGCAGGCGCAGCTCGACACCGTGCCGGGCACACTCGGCCACCAGTGCGCGAGCGTCCACGAACAACCGTGGATCGTGGATGCCACGCGGCACCGTCGGCAGCCGCTCGGCGATCCGTACCGCGACCAGCCGGGCCAGCGCCGTGTCGTTGAGCGTGTCCAGCACCAGCAGGCCGCCCGGACGCAGCAGCCGGCACGCCTCCGCCACCGCGCGCGGCCAATCCGGCACATGTTCCAGCAGCTCACCGGCCGAGACGACGTCGGCACACCCGTCCGGCAGCGGCACCGCGGTGACGTCACCCTGGACCACGCGCACCCCGTGCCCGGCGGCCTGGGCCAGCGCCGAGCGGGTCAGGTCGACACCGACGTGCCGGTATCCCTTACCGGCGAGGTGCGGCGCGAGCAGTCCGGCGCCGCAGCCCAGATCGACCAGGACCGCATCCGGGCGGGTCGCCGGCGGCACGAGCGCCGCGCGGGCCTCGGCCAGCCAGTGCAGCATCGCGAACGCGCCATCGGGCCGCCACCACTCGCCGGCCAGGTCGTCGTACTGGCGCGGGTCGTTGCGCGGCAGCACCCGGGGACCGGTGGACGCCGCGGCCGCAGCCACGTCTCGCATGGCACCGAGCGTGGCACGACTGCTCGGTAACGACCAGACTTCCCTTATGTCGTCCAGGGTGTTAGGGCTGGTCAGAGCGAGCCATCCGGAACCGGCCGCCGCAGTGACCACGGTGTCCGGTCTGCTGGCCTGGGGGGTGGGGCACCGGGCGTCGGGAATCGTCTCGGTGGTGCTCGCCGTACTCGCCAGCCAGCTCGCCGTCGGCTGGACCAACGATGCGTTGGACGCCGAGCGGGACGCCACTGTGGGGCGTACCGACAAGCCGGTCGCCGCCGGCGCGGTGGGCCGGCGCGTCACGGCCTGGGCCGCGGCGGCGGCCGCGTTGGCCTGCCCGCTGCTGGCGCTGACCACGAACCCTCCGGCGGCGCTCTGGCTCACGGTCGCCCTGGTCTCCGCGCTGCTCTACGACTGGCCGCTCAAGGCCACCGTCCTCTCGGTGCTGCCGTACGCGGTGTCCTTCGGCGCGCTGCCCGCCTTCGTGGTGCTGGCGCTGCCCGGCGAGCCGACCCCGCCGGCCTGGCTGCTGGCGGCGGCGGCCTGCCTGGGGGCCGGCGCGCACTTCGCCAACGTGCTGCCCGACCTGGCCGACGACGCCCGGACGGGGGTACGCGGCCTGCCGCACCGCCTCGGCGCGGCGGGCAGCCGGGCGGCCGCGGCGGGGCTGCTCCTCGCCGCGACCGCCATCCTGGTCCTGGGGCCGCCCGGGCCGCCGTCGGCCCTCGGGCTGGCGGCGGTCGGCACGGCCGCCGTCGTGCCGCCACTGAGCTGGTACGCCGGGCGCTCGGCGGCCCGGGCCGGCCGGCGGCCGGTGTCCGCCTTCCGGGCGGTCATGCTGGTGGCCCTCATCGACGTCGTTCTGCTGGTGGCGAGCGGTCGGGTGATGTGAGGGGCACCCGGGACGGTGGCATTGCCGGGTCCCCGTGCGGGCCTCGATCAGCTCCAACTACCCTGGAGCGCGGTCTGCGCGGGTATGGCCACCGTGCCCGGCGTACGGCCGGGTGGGGATCGTAACGAGGAGGACCGACGTGACGCGCTCGATCAGGGGATCCCGGCGGGCGGCCCTGCTGCTGTCCGGGATGGCGGCGGCTACCAGCCTGCTCGCGTCCGGATGCGGCGCCGGTCAGGTCGCCGAGACGGCTTTGAAGGAGCCGTCGGTCCAGGGCGTCAACCTCACGACCCCCAACGGCGCCTACTCGGTGCGTGGTCTGCTGGTCACCTACCCGGGCACCGAGGGTTACCGGGCCGGCCAGGACGCCCCGCTCAACGCCGTGATCTACAACGACTCGAAGAGCACCGTGACGGTCACCGTCACCACCCAGAGCGCGCGCGAGGTGTTGATCTCGGGTGGCTCGGCGAGCCCGACGCCGTCGGCCTCCGAGTCGGCGTCCGCCACCCCGTCGGCGCCCGAGTCCCGCTCGGCCAGCCCGTCGGCGACCCCGTCCGAGACCGGTTCGTCGTCGGCGACGCCGTCCGCCCCGGAGTCGGCGCGCGCGTCGGGTTCGGCGAGCGCGGCCGCGCCGGGCCAGCCCGCCCGGATCGAGCTGGCTCCGCTGAGCTACCTCCAGCTCAACTCGGAGGCCACCACGCAGCTGCGGCTGATCGGCCTGACCGAGGCGCTGCGCTCCGGCCAGAACGTCGTCGTGACCTTCGACTTCGGCAACGGCAACACGGTCACCGGCCAGGCACCGATCGCCGTCCCGCTCACCCCGGCCGCGCCCCCCTCGCCGATCATCGAGCGTGAGGGCGGCTACGAGGGCGACGAGGGCGGCGCCACCCACGGCTGACCCGACCCCGACATCGACGAACACCCCGGCGTGGGAACCACCACGCCGGGGTGTTTTCGTCGTACGAGAGGGCTAGCGTCCTGATGTGACCACCTCCCGATCGACCTCTGGCCGTGCCGGCACGGCCGGTGCCGCCCGCGGCCGGTCCGCCACCCGCGAGCCGCGTCCGGCGTACGAGTGTGACGCCTGCGGGCACCAGCCGCCCAAGTGGGTGGGTCGCTGCCCGGAGTGCGGCGAGTGGGGCTCGGTGGTCGAGTC
This sequence comes from Micromonospora sp. NPDC005237, assembly GCF_040607775.1. Classification (NCBI taxonomy): domain Bacteria; kingdom Bacillati; phylum Actinomycetota; class Actinomycetes; order Micromonosporales; family Micromonosporaceae; genus Micromonospora; species Micromonospora sp. NPDC005237. Next base: position 349,434 of record NZ_JBEXHJ010000004.1, read on the forward strand.
CACGGTGACCGGCCCGACCGTCTCCGGTCGGGTGGTGAGCTCACGGCTGCCGGCCGAGCCGGCCCGGCCGATCGCCACCATCAGCGCCGCTCCGGCCCGCGCCCGGCCCACCGGCGTGAGTGAGCTCGACCGGGTGCTCGGCGGTGGGCTGGTGCCCGGGGCGGTGGTGCTGCTCGCCGGCGAGCCCGGCGTGGGCAAGTCGACCCTGCTGCTCGATGTGGCGCAGCAGTGGGCGGTGGGCGCCGGCAGCCCTTCCCTGGTGGTCAGCGGGGAAGAGTCGGTCAGCCAGGTCCGGCTGCGTGCCGAGCGGATGGGCACCCTGCACGACCAGCTCTACCTGGCGGCCGAGAGCGACCTGGCCTCGGTGCTCGGGCACCTCGACGCGGTCAAGCCCGGCCTGCTGGTGCTCGACTCGGTGCAGACCATCTCGACCACCGGCACCGAGGGCGTGCCCGGTGGCGTGACGCAGGTACGCGCGGTCACCGCCGCGCTGGTCTCGGTCGCCAAGGAGCGGGGCATCGCCACCGTGCTGGTCGGCCACGTCACCAAGGACGGCCAGGTGGCCGGGCCCCGGGTGCTGGAGCACCTGGTCGACGTGGTGCTGCACTTCGAGGGCGACAAGCACTCCTCGCTGCGGCTGGTGCGCGGCGTCAAGAACCGGTTCGGCGCGGCCGACGAGGTCGGCTGCTTCGAGATGCACGAGGGCGGCATCAGCAGCCTGGCCGATCCGTCCGGGCTGTTCCTCACCCGCTACTCGGAACCCGTGCCCGGCACCTGCGTGACCGTGGCCATGGAGGGACGGCGGGCCCTCGTCACCGAGGTGCAGGCCCTGATCGGCGCGACGGTGGCCGGCTCACCCCGCCGTACGGTCTCCGGCCTCGACTCCGCGCGCCTGGCGATGGTGCTCGCGGTCCTGCAACGGCGCACCGAGCGGTTGACCCTGCACGATCGCGAGGTCTTCGCGGCCACCGTCGGCGGCATCCGGGTGGTGGAGCCGGCGGCCGACCTGGCCGTGGCGCTGGCGGTCGCCTCCGGCGGGCTCAACCTGGCGATCGCGCCGCACCTCGTGGCGATCGGTGAGGTGGGGTTGACCGGCGAGGTGCGCCGGGTCGGAGCGGTGCCGCGCCGGCTGGCCGAGGCGGCCCGCCTGGGGTTCAAGGTGGCGCTGGTCCCGCCGGGCTGTGGCCCGGCCAGCACTGGCGCCGGGCCCGACGGGATGCGGGTGACCGAGGTCACTGACGTCCGCTCGGCGCTGCACCATGCGGCCCGCGCGTCCGCCGAGTGACCCAGCGTGCCGACGCGGGCGGCGATACCGGACAGCATCGGCGCAAGTGGAAACGGTTGGAAGGGCGGCATCGTGACACATCACAGTAACCACGACAGCACCCACCGCACGGCAGTCCGTAGACTGTGCCCGTGCCGATCGACCGCGATACCACCAAGCCTGCCGGCGCGCCGCCCCAGGCCCGCACCGGCGCCGTGGGCTCGCCAGCCCGCCCGATCAGCGTGAGCGTGACCACCGCTGCCGGGAGCGCCGGCGATCCGCTGCGGGCGAACCTCGCCCTGATGGCACCCGGCACCGCGCTGCGGGACGGGTTGGAGCGCATCCTGCGGGGGCGCACCGGCGCGCTCATCGTGCTCGGCTACGACAAGGTCGTCGAGGGTCTCTGCACCGGCGGCTTCCCGCTGGACGTCGAGTTCTCCGCGACCCGGGTCCGGGAGCTGTGCAAGATGGACGGGGCCGTGGTGCTCTCCAGCGACGGCACCCGCATCGTCCGGGCGGCCGTGCACCTGATGCCCGACCCGTCCATCCCGACGGAGGAGTCGGGCACCCGGCACCGCACCGCCGAGCGGGTCGCCCGGCAGACCGGTTACCCGGTGATCTCGGTCAGCCAGTCGATGCGGATCATCAGCCTCTACGTCAACGGCCAGCGGCACGTGCTGGACGACTCGGCGGCGATCCTGTCCCGGGCCAACCAGGCGCTGGCCACCCTGGAGCGGTACAAGCTGCGGCTGGACGAGGTTTCCGGCACGCTCTCCGCGCTCGAGATCGAGGATCTGGTCACCGTACGGGACGCGGTGGCCGTGGTGCAGCGGCTGGAGATGGTCCGCCGGATCGCCGACGAGATCGCCGGTTACGTCGTCGAACTGGGCACCGACGGGCGACTGCTCGCCCTCCAGCTCGACGAGCTGATGGCCGGCGTCGACGCCGACCGCACCCTGGTCATCCGGGACTACCTCCCGGTCGGCCGCAAGTCCCGCACGCTGGACGAGGCGCTGGTCGAGCTGGACCTGCTCGGCGCCACCGAGCTGATCGACCTGGTGTCGGTCGCCAAGGCCATCGGCTACCCGGCCGCATCGGACGCGCTGGACGCCGCCGTCAGCCCGCGTGGCTTCCGACTGCTGGCCAAGGTGCCGCGCCTGCCGGTGGCCGTGGTCGACCGCCTGGTGCTGCACTTCGGCAGCCTCCAGCGGCTGCTGGGCGCGACGGTGGAGGACCTGCAGGCCGTCGAGGGCGTGGGCGACGCCCGGGCCCGGGGCGTCCGGGAGGGCCTGTCCCGGCTCGCCGAGGCGTCCATCCTGGAGCGGTACGTCTGACCCGGCTCAGCCGGTGATGGTGATCTTCACGGGTGCGCTGTACTTGGTGCCGACCCGCGCGAACACCTGATACGTCCCGGCCGGCGGGAAGGGGCCGGCGGCCAGCCCGGCGCCATCGCAGCGGGTGGTGTCCCGCCCGTTCCAGCCCACCTGGTAGGAGCGCTCGAACCCGGGCGTGAAGGACTGCACATCCGAGCCCTGGACCTTGCCGCAGGTGTCCGAGGACCACACCTTCTCGGCACCGGCCTTGATGAAGATCTCCTGCAGGTCGGCGCCGACGTTGCGGCTGCACGTCCGCTCCGAGGTGTTCTTGATCTTCAGTTGCAGGTCGACCACCGCGCCGCGCTGTACCGAGGTGGGCCGCGCCACCGAGGTCACGCTGATCTCCGCGTCGGTGCAGGTGCCGTCGTCGACCGACCCGGCCGAGCCCAGCGACGGGTCGTTGCTGGTGGTCTCGGGGCTCGGGTCCGTGGCGTTCGGACCGGCCGACCGGTCCGCATTCGGATCGGCGGACCCGGACGCCGACGGCACCCCGGTCTGCGGGCTCAACACCGGACCACCCGGCCCGGGACTCGCCGTGGACGTCGGAGTCGACGTCGGGCTCGCCCCCGCATTCGGTCGAGCGCCGGAGCGGCCCGAGCCGGTGCAGGAGTAGAGCAGGACAATCAGGAAGAGAAGCCCCGCTCCGAGTACGACGGCGCGACGCCGCCAGTACACGGCGGGTGGCAGGGGGCCGACCGTCAGACGCATGATGCCCCCCACCGTAGCCGCGCGGCGCCCACCCGCACGTCACGACGCGCCGGAACGCCACCGGCGCAGCGCGGCGAAACTCCACTGAGGACGGACGCGCCGACCTTCCGCCATCCGCTCAGAGGTAGACCTTGCGCTGGTAGACGGCGTGCGCGCCGGCCACCCGATCCAGGAAGAGCAGCCCCGCGCAGTGGTCGATCTCGTGCTGCAACGCCCGCGCCTCAAAGCCGTCCGTCACCAAGCGGACCGCCGCGCCGGTGCCCGGCAGGTCACCCTCCACCACCAGCCGACTGGCCCGCTTCACATCCCCGGTCAGGTCCGGCACCGACATGCAGCCCTCCCGACCCGGCTTCCAGCGGGTCGCCTCGACCACCCGGGCGTTGCAGAGCACGAAGGTGCCGTGCACGGTGACCGCCTTCGGATGCCCGGTCACGTCGACGGCGAAGACCCGGGCAGCCACACCGACCTGCGGCGCCGCCAACCCCACGCAGCCCGGCGAGACCCGCATCGTGGCGACCAGGTCGGCGGCCAGCCGGACCGTCTCCTCGGCCGTCGGATCGACATCGTCCCCGGCCCGGCTCAACACCGGATGCGGGGCCGAGACGACGGCCCGCACCTCGCCCACCACGGCCAGCGACTCCGGCGTCCAGTCCCCCAGACCGGCGTACGCCTCGACGTCCCGGCCGGCGTCCGCCCCGCCCCGCCCGTCACTCACAGCAGATCCGGGTCTGCCGGCCGGAGGGTGACCTCGACCCCCAACTCGGCGGCCGTCCGGTGCAGCCGTGCGGTCACCGCCTCGGCGACCCCCGCCGGCAACTCGACCTCGGCCAACACCACATAGAGCGAACCCGCCAACCGGGTGCTCAGGTCCGTCACGTTTCCGCCAGCGTCCACCAGCACCCGGGTCATCGCCGCGACGATGCCCATCCGGTCCGACCCGTGCACCGCCAGCACGTACGGCTCGCCGGCCGGGGCCACCTCACCGTCGGGCGTGACCGCGCGTACGGTCGCCAGCAGTTGACCAGCGGCGGCCAGCGGCGCCAACGCCGCCTCCACCCCGGCGGCGTCCGGGCCGGTGCAGATGAGGGTCATCGCAAAATGCCCCCGCAGCCGGGTCATCGTGCTGTCGGTGAGGTTCGCGCCCAGTCGGGCCAGCACCTCGGCGACGTCGGCCACGATGCCCGGCCGGTCCCGACCGATGACGGTGATCGCGAGCTCGTTCATCCGCGCATTCTGCCCGATCCGCCCACCGCCACCGCGACACCCCGCCCGAGCCGCCCATCCAGCGGGACCGGACCGCGTGACATCATCGACGTCGCCATGACTCAACCCGATTTCGCCACCCTGGTCAGCCGGTGGTTCCAGCAGCACGCCCGTGACCTGCCGTGGCGGGAACCCGGGGTCAGCCCGTGGGCCATCCTGGTCAGCGAGGTCATGCTCCAGCAGACCCCGGTCGTCCGGGTGGTGCCGGCCTGGCACGCCTGGCTGGCCCGCTGGCCCGACCCGGCCGCGCTGGCGGCCGACACCCCGGCCGAGGCGATCCGGATGTGGGGGCGCCTCGGCTATCCCCGCCGGGCGGTCCGACTGCGGGAGTGCGCGGTCGCGATCGTGGACCGGCACGGCGGTCAGGTGCCGGACCGGCTGGAGCAGTTGCTGGCGCTGCCCGGCGTGGGCACCTACACGGCGCGTGCGGTGGCCGCCTTCGCGTACGGGCAGCGGCATCCGGTGGTCGACACCAACGTACGGCGGGTGGTCTGTCGCGCCGTGGCCGGTGAACCGGACGCCGGACCGGTCACCCGACCCGCCGACCTGGTCGCCACCGAGGAGCTGCTGCCGGCCGAGCCCGCCGCCGCGGCACTGGCCAGCGCCGCGTTCATGGAGCTGGGCGCGGTGCTCTGCACGGCCCGGTCACCACGCTGCACGGCCTGCCCGGTCGAGTCGGTCTGCGCCTGGCGGGCCTCCGGGCAGGAGCCGGCAACCGGCCCGACCCGCCGTCCCCAGCGGTACGCGGGCACCGACCGGCAGGTACGCGGACTGCTGCTCGGGGTGCTCCGGGAGACCACCGGGCCGGTCCCGCACCAGCGCCTCGACCAGGTCTGGACCGACGACGTGCAGCGCGCCCGGGCGTTGGCCGGCCTCGTACAGGACGGGCTGGTGGAACCGGTCGGCACCGACTCGTTCCGGCTCGCCGGTGACGGCCCGTCCGCACCAACCGCCGACCTGAACGCCTGACACCCCTGCGAACCGGCCGCCGGTTCGCAGGGGTGCTCCCGTCACCTTTGCTCTGCTTCAACCCACGCAACACTCGGTGTCCGGATAACGGACACATGGTGTTGCGTCCGCTGAAGCAGAGCAAAGCCTGCGACACAGAGATGCCTGCCTGTCGTCCGGCACCTAGCGGACCAGTGCCCCCGACGACGAAAAGGCGGGGCCCCGGTGGCTTGCGCCACCGGGGCCCCGCCCCTTGCTGCTGGTCGTGCTACTCGTCGGCACTCGCCGCGGCGGTGCCGGCGGCGGTGCCACCGAGGTCGGCGGGGACGGCGTCCGGAACCTCGACCGGCTTGTCCGCACCGTGGAACACGAGCTTGGACTTGTCGATGTCGTTCGGGTCGCCCTCGCAGTCCACCACGACGATCTGACCGGGGGTCAGCTCGTTGAAGAGGATCCGCTCGGAGAGGTTGTCCTCGATGTCGCGCTGAATCGTGCGACGAAGCGGACGGGCACCAAGCACCGGGTCGAAGCCCTTCGCCGCCAGGTACTTCTTGGCGTTGTCGGTCAGCTCCAGACCCATGTCCTTGTTGCGCAGCTGCGACTCGATCCGCTGGATCATGATGTCCACGATCGAGAGGATCTCGGTCTGGCGCAGCTGGTGGAAGACGATGGTGTCGTCGATCCGGTTGAGGAACTCAGGCCGGAAGTGCTGCTTGAGCTCGTCGTTGACCTTCTGCTTCATCCGGTCGTAGTTGGACTCGGAGTCCTCCGACGCCTGGAAGCCCAGCGACACCGCCTTGGCCACGTCGCGGGTGCCCAGGTTGGTGGTCAGGATGATGACCGTGTTCTTGAAGTCCACGATCCGGCCCTGACCGTCGGTGAGCCGACCGTCCTCCAGGATCTGCAGGAGCGTGTTGAACACGTCCGGGTGGGCCTTCTCGATCTCGTCGAAGAGGACCACCGAGAACGGCCGACGCCGCACCTTCTCGGTCAGCTGCCCGCCCTCGTCGTAGCCGACGTAGCCGGGAGGAGCACCCACGAGGCGGGACACCGTGTACCGGTCGTGGAACTCGGACATGTCCAGCTGGATGAGGGCGTCCTCGCTGCCGAAGAGGAACTCGGCGAGCGCCTTGGACAGCTCGGTCTTACCGACACCGGACGGGCCGGCGAAGATGAACGAGCCCGACGGGCGCTTCGGGTCCTTCAGGCCGGCCCGGGTACGCCGGATCGCCTTCGAGACCGCCTTGACCGCGTCCTCCTGGCCGATGACGCGCTTGTGCAGCTCGTCCTCCATGCGCAGCAGGCGCGAGGTCTCCTCCTCGGTCAGCTTGTAGACCGGGATGCCCGTCCAGTTGCCGAGCACCTCGGCGATCTGCTCGTCGTCAACCTCGCTGACGACGTCCAGGTCACCGGCCTTCCACTCCTTCTCCCGCTGAGCCTTCTGGCCGAGGAGCTGCTTCTCCTTGTCGCGCAGCTGGGCGGCGCGCTCGAAGTCCTGCGCGTCGATCGCGGACTCCTTGTCGCGACGCACCTGGGCGATGCGCTCGTCGAAGTCACGCAGGTCTGGCGGCGCGGTCATCCGACGGATCCGCATCCGGGCGCCGGCCTCGTCGATCAGGTCGATCGCCTTGTCCGGCAGGAAGCGGTCGGAGATGTACCGGTCGGCCAGCGTCGCCGCAGCCACCAGAGCGGCGTCGGTGATGCTCACCCGGTGGTGCGCCTCGTACCGGTCGCGCAGGCCCTTGAGGATCTCGATGGTGTGCGCCAGCGACGGCTCACCCACCTGGATCGGCTGGAAGCGGCGCTCGAGAGCGGCGTCCTTCTCCAGGTGCTTGCGGTACTCGTCCAGGGTGGTGGCGCCGATGGTCTGCAGCTCACCACGGGCCAGCATCGGCTTGAGGATGCTCGCGGCGTCGATCGCGCCCTCGGCGGCACCCGCACCCACCAGGGTGTGGATCTCGTCGATGAACAGGATGATGTCGCCGCGGGTGCGGATCTCCTTGAGCACCTTCTTGAGGCGCTCCTCGAAGTCACCGCGGTAGCGGGAACCGGCGACCAGCGCACCGAGGTCGAGCGTGTAGAGCTGCTTGTCCTTGAGAGTCTCGGGCACCTCGCCCTTGATGATCTTCTGGGAAAGCCCCTCCACCACGGCGGTCTTACCGACGCCGGGCTCACCGATCAGGACCGGGTTGTTCTTGGTACGGCGGGAGAGCACCTGCATGACCCGCTCGATTTCCTTCTCGCGCCCGATGACCGGGTCGAGCTTGCCCTCACGGGCGGCCTGGGTCAGGTTGCGGCCGAACTGGTCCAGCACGAGGCTGGTCGACGGCGCGGCCTCACCCGGCGCGGCACCCGCCGCGGCGGGCTCCTTGCCCTGGTAGCCGGAGAGCAGCTGGATCACCTGCTGGCGGACCCGGTTGAGGTCGGCGCCGAGCTTGACCAGCACCTGGGCGGCGACGCCCTCACCCTCGCGGATCAGCCCGAGCAGGATGTGCTCCGTGCCGATGTAGTTGTGGCCGAGCTGCAGCGCCTCGCGCAGCGACAGCTCCAGCACCTTCTTGGCCCGCGGCGTGAACGGGATGTGCCCGCTCGGCGCCTGCTGGCCCTGGCCGATGATCTCCTCGACCTGCTGGCGGACGCCCTCCAGGGAGATGCCGAGGCTCTCCAGGGCCTTTGCCGCGACGCCTTCACCTTCGTGGATCAGGCCCAGCAGGATGTGTTCCGTACCGATGTAGTTGTGGTTGAGCATCCGGGCCTCTTCTTGGGCCAGGACGACAACCCGTCGCGCTCGGTCGGTGAACCGCTCGAACATGCCCTCGTGCTCCTCACGTGCCGTGCGCCTTGATGGTCTAGATCTCGGCGGGGCCGGTGCACGAACGTCCAGGACGGGCGTCCGTGCCTCCTTACTCTATCGTCGCTGACCGACTCGGCTGAGGTCGTGTCTCTCCGGTCTGGGTCAGTTCCACGTCGTTTTGCACAACCGTCCGCGCTCAGGAGGTGTTCCGGTACCCCTGGCGCTACGCGCAGAGCGAAATCCGACCGACCCCACGGAAGGCTCCGCAGGGGCCGGGGAGGGTCTGCGACGGCCTCCAGGGGCTCTCGACGGGCGGATCGCGGAAGGCGAGCGCCGAGCCGAGGCCCTGTGGGTGGCCGCACCCGACCCTTTCGGGAAGTTGTCCACAGGTTGTGGATAGTTACTCCACTGCCTGTGGACAACGCCGGTCGGCCCGGGAAACATTCCGACCGGCCCGTCCGGGCGCGGATACGGCGACGCCGGCCCGGAAAATGCTCCGGCCCGGCGTCGGTGTCGCCCTGCGGTGGCGGCTGCCACCGGTCAGCTGAACGGATCAGCGCTTGGCGTGGTACTCGTCGACGATCTCCTGCGGGATACGGCCCCGGTCCGAGATGTCCTTGCCGGCCTTCTTGGCCCACTCCCGGATCGCCTTGTTCTGCTCCCGGTCGGCGGTGGCGCCACCGCGACCGCGGGCGGCCCGCCCACCGATCACCACGCCACCGCGACCCACCTTGGTGCCGGCACCGACGTACGGCGCGAATACGTCGCGCAATTTCGCGGCGTTGGCGCCGGACAGGTCGATCTCATACTGAACACCGTCGAGCGCGAACTTGACGGTCTCGTCAGCGTCCCCACCGTCCAGGTCATCGACCAGCTTGTGAATGATCTGCTTGGCCACGTCCCACATTCCTTTCGAGCAGGGCGCTCCTGCTAACGAGAGCACAATAACCCCCGTGCTGCTCGCCCCGTCAATAGGATGCCGTTACGACTCGCTGGGAGTCGGCGGACGACTACTCCGGGCGGACCAACGGGAAGAGGATCGTTTCCCGAATTCCGAGGCCGGTCAGGGCCATCAACAGCCGGTCGATTCCCATTCCCATACCCCCGGCCGGCGGCATTCCGTACTCCATGGCCCGGAGAAAGTCCTCGTCGAGACGCATCGCCTCGTCGTCGCCACGGGCGGCCAGCTGCGCCTGGGCCACCAGCCGTTCCCGCTGCACCACCGGGTCGACCAGCTCGGAGTACGCGGTGCCCAGCTCGAAGCCGAGAACGTAGAGGTCCCACTTTTCGGCCAGCCCCGGCTCGCTGCGGTGCGCCCGGGTGAGCGGGCTGGTCTCCTCCGGGTAGTCGCGTACGAAGGTGGGCGCCTGCAGGCCGGGGACGACCAGTTCCTCGAACAGTTCCTCGGCGAGCTTGCCCGGGCCCCACTTCGGGTCCACGGCCAATCCCACCTTGTCCGCGTACTCCACCAGCCGGGAACGTTCGGTGCGGACCGTGACCTCCTCGCCGAGCGCCTCGGAAAGGACCCCGAACAGGGTCACCGATCGCCACTCGCCGCCCAGGTCGAACTCCCGCCCGTCGGCATGGGTCACCACCGTCGAGCCGCTGACCGCGATCGCCGCCTGTTGCACGAGATTGCGGGTCAACTCGGCCATCGTGTCGTAGTCGCCGTACGCCTGGTACGTCTCCAGCATCGCGAACTCCGGTGAGTGCGAGGAGTCGACGCCCTCATTACGGAAGTTGCGGTTGATCTCGAAGACGCGGTCCACACCACCAACGACCGCGCGCTTCAGAAACAGTTCCGGAGCGATTCGCAGATACAGATCGGTGCTCAACGCATTGCTGTGGGTCACGAAAGGTCGGGCCGCCGCGCCACCGTGCAGGAGTTGCAGCATCGGAGTTTCCACCTCGATGAAGCCCTGGCCGTGCAGTGAATCGCGCAGGCTACGCACCGCCGCCGCCCGGGTGCGGACCATCTGCCGGGCCTGCGGCCGGACGATCAGATCGACGTAGCGCTGCCGGACCCGAGCCTCCTCGGAGAGCGGCTTGTGGGCCACCGGCAGCGGCCGCAGGGCCTTGGCGGTCATCTCCCACCGCTGCGCGAGCACGGACAGCTCGCCCCGGCGGCTGGTGATCACCTCACCGGTCACGCCGACGTGGTCGCCCAGGTCGACGAGGCGCTTCCAGGCCTCCAGCCGCTCCGGACCGACCCGGTCCAGGGAGAGCATGGCCTGCAACTCGGTGCCGTCGCCGTCGCGCAGGGTGGCGAAGCAGAGCTTGCCGGTGTTGCGTACGAAGATCACCCGGCCGGTGACCGAGACCTCGTCGCCGGTGGCGGTGTCGGTGGGCAGATCCGCGTACTTCGCGCGGATCTCGGCGAGCGTGCTGGTCCGGGGGAAACCGACCGGGTACGGCTCCACGCCCTCGGCGAGCATCCGGTCCCGCTTCTCCCGGCGGACCTTCATCTGCTCGGGAAGGTCGTCGGCGGGGTCAACTGGCACGGCGTTCTGCTCGGTCACGGCACGCTTCCTCAACGAAGGATTGTCGGCGGGGTCAGGCCCGAGCGTACTCAAGCCCTCAGGGGGTCGTTACCGGATAACCTGCCCGCCATGGCGGATCACACTCAGGCCCTCTCGTTCGGGGCGGCGGCGGCCGACTACGACCGGTTTCGACCCCGCTATCCGGTGGCAGCCGTGCGGTGGGCGCTCGACGGGCTGGGCGATTCCGCCCAGGTCGTCGACCTGGGCGCCGGCACCGGCATTCTCACCCGGGGAGTGCTCGCCCTCGACCACCAGGTGACCCCGGTGGAGCCGGACCCCAAGATGCGCGCCCAACTGGACGCCGCCACCCCCGGCGTCACCGCGCTGGCCGGCGGCGCCGAGTCGGTGCCGCTGCCCGACGGGGTCGCGGACGCCGTGGTGGTGGGGCAGGCGTACCACTGGTTCGACCGGGAGCGGGCGCACGCCGAGATCGCGCGGGTGCTCCGGCCGGGCGGGACGTTCGCCCCGATCTGGAACATGCGGGACGAGCGGGTCGCGTGGGTGGCCGAGCTGGGTCGGATCGCCCACCTCGGTGACAACGCCGGCGACGTCGTCGGACGGTACGAGGACTTCGGCTCCGCGTTCACACCTGTCGAGCTGGGCGAGTTCACGCACCACACGACGCTCGCACCCGACGAGGTGGTCGCGATGCTGCACACCCGTTCGTACTGGCTCACCGCCCCACCCGAGCGGCGCGCGCGCATCGACCGGGAGCTGCGCGACCTGTTCGCGGGCCATCCCGAGCTGGCCGGGCGGGAAACCGTCGACCTGCCGTACCGCACGATCGTGCTGCGGGCCCGGCGGCGCTGAAGGCCCGCACGGAGGCCGGTCTCGACGGCGGCCGGGGTTCACAGGTTGCGGTCGTAGACCATCCGCAGGCCGATCAGCGTGATCATCGGCTCGTGGTGGGTGATGGTGCTGCATTCGTTGATCACCAGGGAGGCGAGACCGCCGGTGGCGATCACCGCCTTCACCTCGCCCAACTCCTCGGTCATCCGCTCGACGATCCGGTCCACCTGCCCGGCGAACCCGAAGTAGAGACCGGCCTGGAGGCACTCCACGGTGTTCTTGCCGATCACCGAGCGGGGCTTGGTGGCCTCGACCTTGCGCAGCTGGGCCGCGCGGGCGGCCAGCGCGTCGAAGGAGATCTCGATGCCCGGGGCGAACGCCCCACCCAGGAACTCGCCCCGGCCGCTGATCACGTCGAAGTTGGTGGTGGTGCCGAAGTCCACCACGATCGACGGCCCGCCGTAGAGGGTGAACGCGGCCAGTGTGTTCACCACCCGGTCGGCGCCCACCTCCTTCGGATTGTCGATCGCCAGCTGCACCCCGGTCCGCACGCCCGGCTCGACGATCACGCTCGGCAGGTCGGCGTAGTAGCGACCGAGCATGGTCCGCAGCGACCGCAGCGCGGCCGGCACCGTGGAGCAGGCGGCCACGCCGGTGATCTCGACGTTGTCCCCGGCGAGCAGACCCCGGAACATCAGGCCCAACTCGTCCGCCGTCGAGCGGGCATCGGTCTTGATCCGCCAGGAGTGCACCAGCTTGTCGCCGTCGAAGGTCGCCAGCACGGTGTTGGTGTTTCCGATGTCGATGCAGAGCAGCACGCACGCAGCCTAGACAACTACTCCGTACGCAGGTCCAGCGCGATGTCCAGGATCGGCGACGAGTGGGTCAACGCGCCCACCGAGAGGAAGTCGACGCCGGTGGCCGCGTACCGGCCCGCCACCTCCAGGGTCAGACCGCCGGTCGCCTCCAGCTCCGCCCGGTCGCCCACCGCGGTCACCGCCTCGGCCAACACCTCCGGGGTCATGTTGTCGCAGAGCAGGAAGTCGGCGCCCGCCTCCACCGCCTCCACCGCCTCGGCGACAGTGGTCACCTCGACCTGCACCGGGACCTCCGGAAACGCCTCCCGGACCCGCCGGTACGCCGCCGTGATGCCTCCGGCCGCCAGCTTGTGGTTGTCCTTGATCATGGCCACGTCGTAGAGGCCCATCCGCTTGTTGGTGCCCCCGCCGGCCCGCACCGCGTACTTCTCCAGCGCCCGCAGGCCCGGCGTCGTCTTGCGGGTGTCCAGCACCATCGCCTTCGTGCCGGCCAGGGCGTCCGCCCAGGCACGCGTGTGGGTGGCCACCCCGGACATCCGGCAGAGCAGGTTGAGCGCCGTCCGCTCGGCCGTCAGCAGCAGCCGGGTCGGGCCGGTCACCGTCGCCAGCACGTCGCCGCGGGCCACCCGCTCACCGTCGCGGGCCAGCACCGACACCTCGACGGTACGACCGAAGCCGGTCACCTCGCCCACCAGCTCGAACACGGCGGCGGCCACGGCCAGCCCGGCCACCACGCCGTCGGCGCGGGCCACGAGGTCGGCGGTGTCGGTCTGCTCGGCCGGAATGGTCGCCACGCTGGTGACGTCCAGGAAATCCGGCCCCAGATCCTCGACCAGCGCGGTCTCGATCACTCGCCGCACCTGCTCCGGGTCCAGCCCGGTCGCCCGCAACGCCGCCTCTGTCGACCCCGTCATGGCTTCCCCTCCCACTGCTCCGTCACCCGGCCCTGCGCCCCGACCGACCCGACCAGGTGGCCCAGCCACCGTTCGTCGGCCGTCGGGAAGTCCTCCCGCCAGTGGCAACCCCGGGTCTCACCGCGGGCGTACGCCGCCGCGACCAGCGTCGACGCCACCGTGAGCAGGTTGGTCGCCTCCCAGTCGGCGGTTCGCGGTCGGCCCCGGGCCGCGCCCAGCTCGGTCAGCGTCCCGGCCGTCTCCGCCAGCGTCGCCGCGGACCGGAGCACCCCGGCGCCCCGGGTCATCGCCTGCTGGAGCGTCGGCGTCACCCCGGCCGGCAGGACCCAGCCCGCACCGCCGCGCCACGCGCCGACGTCCGCCGGTTGGGCCTGCTCGGGCAGGCCGGCCGCGATGTCGTCGGCGATCCGCCGGGAGAACACCAGCCCCTCCAGCAGCGAGTTGCTGGCCAGCCGGTTCGCGCCGTGCACACCCGTGCAGGCGACCTCGCCACAGGCGTACAGGCCGGGGATCGACGTGCGGCCGCGCAGGTCGGTGCGGACGCCACCGGAGGCGTAGTGCGCGGCCGGGGCGACCGGGATCAGATCGGTGGCCGGGTCCACGCCGATCGCCAGGCAGGACGCCACGATGGTCGGGAACCGCCCGGCCAGGAAATCGCCGCCCAGATGGCGGGCGTCGAGAAAGACATGGTCCGCACCGCTGGCCAGCAGCACCCGGTGGATGCCCTTGGCCACCACGTCCCGGGGGGCCAACTCGGCCAGCTCGTGCTGGCCCACCATGAACCGCTTGCCGTCGGAGTCCACCAGGTACGCGCCCTCGCCGCGCAGCGCCTCGGAGACCAGCGGCTGCTGCGCGTGCCCGGCGCCGGGCACCCCCGCGCCCGGCGGAGTGATCAGGGCGGTCGGGTGGAACTGGACAAACTCCACGTCGGTCACCGCCGCGCCGGCCCGCATCGCCAGCGCCACCCCGTCGCCGGTGGACACCGCCGGGTTGGTGGTGGCCGCGAAGATCTGGCCCATCCCGCCGGTGGCCAGCACCACCGCCCGGGCCAGCAGCGCGCCGACGCCGTCCTCGCTGCCCTCACCGAGCACGTGCAGGGTGATCCCGCAGGCCGGACCCAGCCCGTCCGGGCCGTCGCCGGGCGCCCGCAGCAGGTCCAGCACCAGGGCGTGCTCGACCAGCCGGATCCACGGGTCGCGCTGCACGGCGGCGTGCAGGGCGCGCTGCACCTCGGCGCCGGTCGCGTCCCCGCCCGCGTGCACGATCCGGTCCGCGCGGTGCCCACCCTCGCGGGTCAGCATCAACGAACCGTCGGGGTGGCGATCGAACTCGGCGCCGATCCGCATCAGCTCCCGCAGCCGGGTCGGCCCCTCCTCGACGAGCACCCGGACCGCCGCCGGGTCGCAGATCCCCACTCCGGCGATCTCGGTGTCCCGGGCGTGCGCCGCCGGAGTGTCCGTCGGGTCGAGCACGGCGGCGATGCCGCCCTGCGCCCACCGGGTCGAGCCGTCGTCAATGTTGACCTTGGTGACGACCGTGACGTGCAGGCCCGCCTCGCGCAGGTGCAACGCAGCGGTCAACCCCGCCACCCCGGAGCCCACCACGATCACGTCGGTGGTCTCCACCCAGCCGGGCTCGGGCGCGGCCAGCAGTCTGGGCAGGGCCGGCAGGTCGACCGTCGGAACGTCCATCCCACCAGTCAACCCGAACGATCCTCGCCGAGGGAGGCGGGGGCTCAACGAGTGGTTTGGGCTACCACGTCCGGCGCGGACCGCGCCGCGCCGAGCGGTCGGCCGCGGTCACTTCGTCCGCACCGGCAGGCCGGCCGGGCCCGCGCCCTTCAACGACGCGCTCACCGTACGGTCGCTCAGCCACAGGTAACAGCGGACCCCCCGGTCACCGACCCGCCAACGCCCCGCACCGGGCGGGCGCACCACCACGCCGCTGCGGAACCGCAGGTCGGAGTCGTCCGGTACGCCGACATAGCGGCCGAGGACGCTGCGGCAGCCGGTGTAGAGGGGCGCCCAGTCGGCATCCTTGGCCGGGTACGGCTTGTCCGGCGCACGCCACACCCCGACGAACTCGGCGTCGTGCCGGCCGCCGCACTCCACCGGGACCAGCGTCTGCACGCCCCGGCCCGCCCCGGCGCGGGTCTGCTGGCAGCCCAACCGCAGCCCGGAGGCCCCCTTCAACGCGTCCCGCAGGCTGCCCGACCGGACCACCACCGTGGCTGCCGCCTCGACAGTCGTCAGCTCGGTCAGGTCGCACCGGTACCAGCGGGAACCGGCTGCCCAGCCCGGCCCGGAGGGCAGCGCCACCGACAGCCGCAGTCGCCCGGCCCGCCAGTCGTCGCCCACGTACGCCGAGGCCCTCGTGTCGCACTCCGTGAACGCGCCGCGCAGCTCCACCGACCCGTTGGCCGGGGCGGCAGCCCGCTGGGCCGGGAACGTCCCCACGTGCACGGTCTCCACCCGGTGCGGGCCGGCGCAGTCCATGGGTTGGTAGGCGGCCAGCGTGACCACCTCGACGAAGTCGGCGGCCTGACACACCCCGACGGCCGGCGTGAACGCCGTGGCCGGTGGCAGCGCCGCCCAGTCGTCGGTCAGGTCACCGTCCAGACCACCGGACCCGGCGCAGCCGACCAGCAACACTGCCGTGACGGCAGTGGCGAACAGGGTCGTCATGGCACGGCGCATCGCGGCCTCCCCCAGCCACCTACCGGCTTCCGCCAGCGTGCCCAGGGTAACCGCAAATGACCTTCCGGTGACAGACCGGAATCGGCTCGCGCGAGATCAGACTCCGGACACGGCGAACGGGTTGGGCATCGGGTCGCCGGCCGTGCCCGGGGCCGCCACCGCCGGATTCGCCCCCAGCTCGACGACCCGGTTGTCGGTGTCGACGTGCACCACCCGCGGCCGGTACGACCGGGCCTCGGCGTCGTCCATCTGCCCGTACGAGATCAGGATGACCAGGTCACCGGGGTGTACGAGGTGCGCGGCGGCGCCGTTGATGCCGATCACGCCGCTGCCCCGCTCGCCCGGGATGACGTACGTCTCCAGCCGGGCGCCGTTGGTGATGTCCACGATCGCGACCTGCTCGCCGGGGAGCAGATCGGCGGCGTCGAGCAGGTCCTCGTCCACCGTCACCGAACCGACGTAGTGCAGGTCGGCCTGGGTCACGGTGGCCCGGTGGATCTTCGACTTGAGCATGGTCCGCAGCATCGGGCTCGCCTTTCGCAAAAGAGTGGTGGTGGGTGCGGCCGGGTCAGGGACGAGGGGCGAGGTGGATCGCCGCGTTGTCGATCAACCGGGTGGCGCCGACCCAGGCGGCGATCACCAGCCGGGCCGGCCCGGACACCGGCCCCGGCTCCAGCTCGGGGTCGGTGAGCACCAGGTAGTCGAGCTGAGCGCCGGGCGTACCGGCGCCGAACGCGGCGTGCGCGGCGGACAGCACCTCCCCCGCGTCCAGGCCGTCGTCGGCGGCCCGGGCCCCGGCCCGCAGCGCGGCGGACAGGCTCAGCGCCGCCGCCCGCTCGGGCTCGCTCAGGTAACGGTTGCGGCTGGACAGCGCCAACCCATCCGGCTCCCGAACGGTCGGTACGCCGATCACCTCGACCGGGACGTCCAGGTCCCGGGCCATCCGCCGCACCAGGGTGAGCTGCTGATAGTCCTTCTCGCCGAAGAAGGCAAGGTCGGGACGGGTGAGTTGGAGCAGCTTCAGGACCGCGGTGAGCACGCCGTGGAAGAAGCCGGGGCGGCTCGCGCCCTCCAGCTCCCCGCCGAGCGGACCCGGGTCGAGGCGCACCCGGGGTTGTCCGTCCGGATACATGTCGGCCACCGACGGCGCGAAGACGAGGTCGGCGCCGGCCCGCCGGCACACCTCCAGGTCGGCGTCGAGGGTGCGCGGATAGCGGTCGAAGTCCTCGTTCGGCCCGAACTGCAGCGGGTTCACGAAGATCGTCACCAGCACGTGGTCGGACTGGTCCCGGGCCGCGCGCAGCAGCGTCTCGTGCCCGGAGTGCAGGGCGCCCATGGTCATCACCACGCCGACGGTGCCCTTCAACGCGGCCCGGGCCTCGGCCAACTCGGCGCGCGTGTGGACAAGCTGCGTCATGCCGCCACCTCCCGGCTCGTCCCGGCGAGCACACCGAGCAGCGGCTGGGCGTCCACCGGTCGCAGACGGCCCGCGGCGATCGCCCGGTCGGCGGTACGTCGGGCCAACGCCAGGTACGCGGGGACCGACTCCGGCGCGGTGGCGGCCAGCCGGGCCAGGTGCCGCTCGACCGTGCCCGCGTCGCCCCGGGAGACCGGACCGGTCAGCGCGTCGTCGCCGAGGCGTAGCGCGTTCTCCAGGGCGGCCCGCAGCAGTGGGGCGAGCACCTTCTCCGGGCGGGCCACGCCGGCGTCCCGCAGCCGGTCGGTCGCCTCGTTCACCAGGGTCACCAGGTGGTTCGCGCCGTGCGCGAGCGCGGCGTGGTACAGCGGGCGGTCCGCCTCGGCCACCCACTCGGGCACGCCACCGAGGTCGGTGACCAGCCGGGCGGCCAGCGGGCGCAGGTCCGCCGGGGCGGTCACCCCGTACGAGATGCCGGCCAGCCGGGGCAGATCGTCCGGCGTACCGGTGAAGGTCATGGCGGGGTGCAGGGCCAGCGGCCGGGCACCGACCGCGGCGGCCGGCGCCAGCACGGCGAGACCGTGCGCGCCCGAGGTGTGCGCGACCACCTGGCCCGGGTGCAGGGCACCCCGGTCGGCGAGGTCGGCGATCACTCCGGCAAGCGCGTCGTCCGGCACCGCGATCAGCAGCAGGTCGGCGGCGGCGCGGGCGACGGAGGTGACCGGGCGGCGGGGCACCTCGGGCAGCAGCAGGGCGAGCCGCGCGCGGCTGGTCCCGGAGTCACCGGCGACAGCCACCACCCGGTGGCCGGCGGCGGCGAGCGCGGCGCCCAGCACGGCCCCGACCCGACCGGCGCCGACGACGCCGACCGTGAGCAGACGGGAGGTTGGGGCGCCGGTGACGGCGGAATCCCGCGGTGCGGCAGGCCCAAGCTGGGCGGCCGGACGCGGGCGCAGCGGTGCGCTCATGACGACGATCCAGTCCTCGAGAAGGGGTACCGGTCGATCGCAAGTATGCGCCCGGCTCGCCGAACCGAGACAAGCATGTGTGAAAACCTTCACCACCACCGGCCCCGTGTGCAGATCTTGGACAGTTTCCGTTAGCAGCTAACGGAAACTGTCCAAGATCTGCTGACCCGAGCCCGAAGGGCGACGGTGACCGCGGCCACCCGCGGACCGCGCGACGGGGATCGGGAGTCGCCACCGGACCGGTGGCCGTAGGGTCGGCACGGTGACGTCTCCTGCGCTCCGAACGCCGATCCCGTGGCGGGACGCGATGAGCCAGGCCCTCTACGGGCCGGACGGCTTCTTCGTGGCCGGCGCCGGGCCGGCCGGCCACTTCCGGACCAGCGTGCACGCCTCCCCCGCCTTCGCCGCCGCGCTCCTGCGCCTTGTCGCGGAGGTGGACTCTGCCCTCGGCCATCCATCACGGCTGGACGTGGTCGACGTTGGGGCTGGGCGGGGGGAACTGCTGCTGGCCCTGCGCCGCCTTCTCGCGTCTGAAGATGCCGTCGGGCTCGCGGTGGGGGTTTCCGGGGAGCCCGCCCACTCTGGCAGGGTTGCGGTGGGGGTTTCGGGGGAGCCCACCCACTCCGGGCGGTCAGGCTTGATCCCTGCGTGGGCGGGCTCCCCCGAAACCCTGACTCCAACGACCGCCGTCCGTCAGTCACCCGGCGAGCGGTCGTCGATCACCGCCCGTTCGCTGGCGGAACGGGTGCGGTTCACCGCTGTCGAGTTGGCGCCCCGACCCGACGACCTCCCAGAGGAGATCCACTGGACCGCCGAGATCCCCGGTGAGATCACGGGGGTGCTGCTGGCTACCGAGTGGTTGGACAACGTGCCGTTGGACGTGGCACTGCACACCACCGGTGGCTGGCGGTATGTACTTGTCGAACCCGAGAGCGGTGTGGAGACGATAGGCGGGCCAGTCGACCCTGCTGATCTTGATTGGCTGACCACCTGGTGGCCCGGTCCCGCGAGCCCGCGCGGTGCGGACCGTGCCGTGACCGGTGGTTCAACCTCGACTGATGCGACTGGCGGAAGCGAGTCGGGTCTCCGGGCAGCCCGGCCGGCGCAGGGATCAAGCCTGACCGCCCGGAGCCGGCCGGGCTGCCCGGAGACCCCCCAACGCGACCAACCGAACCCCCACAGCAACCGGGCAGAAATAGGAAGGCCGAGGGACGAAGCCTGGGCACACGCGGTGGGCAGGATCAGCCGAGGGCTGGCGGTGGCGGTCGACTACGGACACCTGCGCGACGGCAGACCGGTGGACGGGACGTTGACCGGGTATCGGGGTGGGCGGCAGGTGCCTCCGGTGCCGGACGGGTCGAGTGATGTGACCGCGCACGTGGCCATGGACTCGGTCGCCTCCGCCGGCGCGGCGGTCGCCCGGTGTGCGTACTCCCTGGTCTCGCAGGCCGAGGCGCTGCGGGCGCTCGGGGCCGACGGTGGACGACCGCCGCTCAGCCTGGCCGGCACCGACCCGGTCGGCTACGTGCGGGCGCTGGCCGCCGCGTCGGCGGTGGCCGAGCTGACCGACCCGGCCGGGCTCGGCGGCCACTGGTGGCTGCGCCAACCGGTCGGCATCGCCGACGTCGTTCAGTCCAGCCCGACGAGTTCCGAGCGCCGGTAACGCAGGGAGGCCGGGACCGCCGCGTCGACCGCGCGGACCGCCCGCTCGGCACCGCGGAACATGTCCGGATCGACCAGGACGTGGCAGCCGTTGCGGCCGAAGACGGTACGCGCGGCGCCGTCCTCCTCGACGCCGACCACCTCGTCGAAGCGGACCAGGTGCACGTCGCCGTCCGGGTCGCGGAGCGCTACCCCGTCGTCGGTGAGGATCAGCCGGAGGCCGCGCGCCTCACGGGCGAGCACCTTCGCCAGCATCGGCGGGTGGAACACTCGACCTTCGGGCTGCTCGGGAAGACGAGGACAGCCGCCCTCGGTCAGCCCGGGGAGCGAGAGGGTCACTCCGCACGGTACGACGAGGTGCGCGCTGGGCAGCGCGGCCTGGAACCGCACGCGGACATCCTCCGGCGTGACCGCCAGGAAGTCGGCCAGCCGCTGCTCGGGGGTGATCTGCGGCAGGCCCAGCAGTTCCCGGAAGCCGGACCGGTGGAGATAAGCCTCGACGGCGCGCGGGTCCTCGATCATCTCGCGGGCGGCGGCGCACTCCTCGGCCAGTTCGGCAGCCGTCGGTCCCTCCGTGGCCAGGCGATTCAGCTCCTCCCAGAGCAGGGCGGCCACCTGCGGCTCCTGGCCCTCACGGGCGTCCACCGTGACCGTCACCAACTGCTGTCCGTTGCCCAGCAGGACGACGTCACCGCCCACCTCGTAGCTCAGGCCGTGCGTGCGCCGGGCGATCTGCTCCAGCCGCTGGGAGAGCACCTGGGAGCCCAGCGCCATCGCCGCGTCGTCGTCGCCGACCAGGGACACCCCCACCGACGGCACGAGGTGCTCACACCAGATCGGTTCGGCGGTCGCCACGGGCGTCGGCGCGAGATGATCCGGTCGGGGCCCGGCCGGCAGCGGCAGCCGCAGGCCCTCCGGCGGTGGGCCGGTGAGCAGCAGCACCGCGTTGCCGGCCACGAACCAACGTGCGGCGTACTCGCGGATCTGTTCCGGCGTCAGCCGGTCGTAGCCCGGACCGGTCCACGGCGCGAGCCCCGCGCCCTGCACGCCGAGCCGCTGGGTGAGCAGCGCAGCCGTCGTCGGATCGGTGCAGTGGCCGCCCTCCGCGGCCAGCACACCCGCCTCCTTCTCGAGACCGTCGAGCGGAAGGGCCCGGAGACCGTCGCAGACGGCGGCGAGGAAGGCCACGATCTGCTCCGGCCGGCCGGTCGCCGTGAACTCGGTGACGTGCAGGTCCACCGAGGCGTTGTGCTCGTGGTGCAGGCGGGGCAGGGTGCTCATCACCAGGTGCTCGATCAGGTGGGTGACCCCGATGGTGCGGAACGTCTCGTCCCGCGCGCCGCAGCCGAACAGCAGGGTGGCGCTCAGCGGCGCCGGCCCCTGCTTCCACCGAACCGGCACTCCGTCGATCTCCGTCCGCTCCATGGATCGGGATGCTACGGCGGGGGTCCGACGACCACATGAGCCGATTGGCCGACGCGGTGGCGCTGAGCGGTCGCCATGACCCGGGGCACCGCCGCCGTGGCACGATGACGGGCATGACCACCGACGCCGGGGCCCTCCGTGAACTGACCGTCGGCACCGGGGCCGGTCTGGTCGCCGGCACCGGCGATCAGCAGCTCGGCACCGACATGGTGCTCAACATCGGCCCGCAGCATCCCTCGACGCACGGCGTGCTGCGCCTGAAGCTGGTGCTCGACGGCGAGCGGGTCATCGCCTGCGAACCGATCGTCGGCTACATGCACCGGGGCGCGGAGAAGCTCTTCGAGGTGCGCGACTACCGGCAGATCATCGTGCTGGCCAACCGGCACGACTGGCTCTCGGCGTTCTCGAACGAGCTGGGTGTGGTGCTCGCGGTGGAACGCCTGATGGGCATGGAGGTGCCGGAGCGGGCCACCTGGCTGCGGATGGCTCTCGCCGAGCTGAACCGGGTGCTCAACCACCTGATGTTCCTCGGCTCCTACCCGCTGGAGATCGGGGCCATCACACCGGTCTTCTACGCCTTCCGGGAACGGGAGACCATCCAGGCCGTGATGGAGGAGGTCTCCGGCGGCCGCATCCACTACATGTTCAACCGGGTGGGCGGGCTGAAGGAGGAGGTCCCGTACGGCTGGACCGGGCGGGCCCGCGCGGCGATCGGCGAGGTCCGTCGGCGGCTGCCCGACCTCGACCACCTGATCCGGCGTAACGAGATCTTCCTGGCCCGCACGGTGGGCGTGGGCGTGCTGTCCGCCGCCGACGCCGCCGCGTTCGGCGCGTCCGGGCCGGTGGCCCGAGCCTCCGGACTCGACCTGGACCTGCGCCGCGACGACCCCTATCTGGCGTACGACGAGCTGGACGTGCCGGTGGTGACCAAGACCGCCGGGGACTGCCACGCCCGCTTCGAGGTGCTGCTCGACCAGGTGTACGTCTCGCTGGATCTCGCCGAGCAGTGCCTGGACCGGGTGGACCGGCTGACCGGGCCGATCAACACCCGCCTGCCGAAGGTGCTCAAGGCGCCCGAGGGGCACACGTACGCCTGGACGGAGAACCCGCTCGGCATCAACGGCTACTACCTGGTGTCGCGCGGCGAGAAGACCCCCTGGCGGTTGAAGCTGCGCACCGCCTCGTACGCGAACGTGCAGGCGCTGGCCACCCTGCTTCCGGGCTGCCTCGTGCCGGACCTGATCGCCATCCTCGGCTCGATGTTCTTCGTGGTCGGCGACATCGACAAGTGACGCGTCAGCGCCAGCGGTCGGTGACCGGGGCGCCGCCGGCACGCGGCACGTCGTCCTGCGGCGGGTAGCCGTACCGCTCCTCGACCCGGCGGCGGCCGGCCCGCTCGGGGGCGGGCTCCGGCTCGTGACCGCGCTGGCGCGGCGGGCGCCACTCGTCCGGCACGGGCACGCCGCCGACCGGCAGCGCCGGCCGGCCGCCCGGCTCGGACCGGTGGTACGACTCGCGCTCGTCCTGCCAGCGTGAGTCCTCGTGGCGGCGCGCGTCGTCGTGGCGGCGTGGCTCGTCGTGGCGGCGCGGGTCCTCGTGGCGGCGTGGGTCCTCCTGGCGGACGGACGCCCAGCGGTCCGCCATCCGGTACTCGGTCCCCGTGGCGTCGGCGTGCACCTCGGCCCGGCGCTCACCGACGTGCAGCTCACGGCCGTTCCCGTCGTCCCGGACGGCCGCCCACCGGTCGCCGGCCCGCAACTGCGACCAGTACTCGCCGGTGTCGTCCGCCCGCAGGGCGGGACCGGGCTGCGGCGCACCGGCGTGGTCGGGCTCGGCCTGCTCCGACCAGCCACGGTCGTCGTGCTGCGATCGGCCGCCCCAGGCGGGCTCGTCGGCTTGGGCGTACACGTCGCGCTGGCCGGTCCACTCCGGCTCGTCGCGGCGAGCCGTCCAGCCCGGCTCCTCGTCGCCGCGGTCGGGCCCGTTCCGGTCGGAGCCCGAGCCGTCCCGTGCGCCCTTCCAACCGGACTCACCCCGGGCGGCGGGCTGTTGACCCCAGGACCGGTCGTCGACGGGCCGAGCGCGGTCGTCGGCAGAGCGGGCCCGGTCGTCGGCTGGGCGGGCACGGTCGTCGGCGTACGTGGACCGGGGGTTCTCCGGCTCGCCCCACGAACGGTCGGCCGGCCGGGCACGTCCCTCCGGGCCGCCCCGGGTCCATTCCTGGGCCGGCGGGGTCCACTGGCCGGCGTACCCGCCGCCGTAGCGCCCGCCCGGCTCGGCCGGTCCGCCGTCGACGACGGTGTGCCGGGTGGTGACGTGCACGGTCTCGGTGTGCCGGACCACGCCCACCGGCCGGTGCGCCGGCTCCGAGCGGTCGTGCTCACGGGGGCGGTCGTGCTCACGCGGGCGGGGAGCGGCGGCGTATCCGGCCGCGGACCGCTCGGCGCCGTACACACCGCCGGCGGCTGGCTCGGGGGGCGCGTCGGCGGCGGCACGGTGGCGGTACGCCGGTTCGTCGTCGGCGCGCTCGTCGCGACCCCACCGATCGGCGGCCTCGTCCGGCACCCGAACCCGACCAGCCACCTCGCCCGGACCCGGGCTCCGAACCCGGCCGACGGCCTCCTCCGGAGCGGGCACCCGGACCCGGGCGACCGGGGCGTCGCCGGGGACCGGTACCCGGCTGCGGGCGGGCGGAGTCTCGTCCACCGGGTCGGCGGCCGGCACCCGCACCCGCCCGGCGCCTGCCGGCTCGGCCGGCGGGGCGGCGCCGGCGAGGGCCGCTCCGGTGGCATCGAGGCGGCGGCGGACCGCCGCGATCCCCTCCTGGGCTCGCTGCGCCTGGTCGAGCGCCTGGTTGCCGCGTTGCGCGGCGGCCACGATCTCGGCGCGCAACTCCCGGCGCAGCTCCTCGATCTCGTCCAGCAGCTCATCGGCCCGACCGTCGTCACCGTCGGGACGCAACGCGATGGAGAGGCCGATCAGGACCACCGCCACGATGGCGAGCACCGCCGCGAAGCGCAGCGGGCCGTTACCGTCAGCGACCAGAAGGATCAGCGCCGCCACCGGGGCCAGGGCCACGCCGCCCCAGAAGAGCACGGTCAGCAACAGCGGTTGACGCCGGGCGTCGGGGGTGACCGGGGCTGGCATGGCTGTGCAGCCTACCGACGATCCCCAGCGGAGGGAACGGGTCCCCGGACGCGTGGACGCCCCCGCCCCGAGATGGGGAGGGGGCGTCCACGGCACACCCGAAAGGAACCTCAGCTGGTGGCGAAGGCACCGTCCGAGGAGAAGACCAGACCAACGCTGATCTTGCCCTCACGCAGCCCGTTCTTGGTCAGCGGCCCGCCCTGGTCCAGCGAGGAGAACGAGCCCACCGAGAGCCCGTACGTCTTCTCCAGGCCCGGCTTGCAGAACGTACGCTGCTGGCACTCCGGCGGGCCGCCCAGCACCGTCGCGCTGCCGGAGCACTTCGCGGCCAGCTCGGAGAGGGTCCGCACGCCGTACTTGTCGGCGAACTGCTGGGTGACCGCGAACGCGTTCTGGTCCTGCGCGGCGGCCGGGGTGCCGAAGGTGATGCCCACCTTGTCGCCCTCGGCCTTGAGCTTGGTCACCGTCGTGTTGATGTCGGGCGAGGACACCGGCTGGGCGTTCTTGCCGTTGGCCTTGGTGTTGAGGAACTCGGCCATGGTCGACGCGTACTCCGGGACGACCTGGATCTCGCCCTTCTCCAGCGCCGGCTCGTACAGCTCCCGGTTGCCGATCTGCTGCACCTTGACCTGGTAACCGGCGGCGGTGAGCACGATCCGGTACAGCTCGCCCAGGGTCTGACTCTCGCTGAAGTTGCCGGCGCCCACCACGATGTCGCCACCCGGGCCCTTGGCGATGCCCGCGGTGATGTTGTTGGCGCTGGCGAACTCCTCGGCGGCCACCTTGGGGGTCTTGCGGTCGGCGTCGACGGCCTTGTTGAGCTGGATCAGCTTCGGCGTGTCGAGCGCCGCGGAGACCTTGTCCAGCGCGGCGATCAGCTGCGGGTTGGCCACCTTGCTGTTGACCGCCGGAATGACGTTGTCGGAGTTCTGGAGCTTCTTGTCGTCCGTCAGAGCGATGAGCTGCTGACCGGCGACCGGAGCGCACCCGGCGCCGGAGGCGCTCGTCTGGGGGGCGTCGGTGCCGGACGAGCCGGCGTCGCCACACCCGGTGAGGAGTGCTGCTCCGGCGATGGCGCCGATGGCGCCCATCGCCAGACGTGTACGTGCGCGCATGTGTGCCGCCCGCCTTCCGTGTCCCGGCGCGACCCGTCCCGGGCCGGCCGCGTGTCCGACGGGCGATCCCGGCTGTCGGCCGCCCGCGACTTCCACCCAACATGGTCCGCGAGCGACCGACAACCCGGGATGGGCTTCGTCACCGCATCGTCACCGACCGGCCCGCCGCTGGTCGCCGCTTCGGCGTCCGCTCACCCGGACGGATCGCGACGGCGCGTCAGGCGCGGCCGGTGGCGTCGGCGGGCCGGGCGCGGCCCGCGCGCTGCCGTCCGCGTCGCAGCGGACGGGGGGTGACCAGGCGTTCGACGATCCCGAGGAGCAGCTCGGCCAGCAGTGCCAGCCCGGCCACCAGCACACCACCGGCCACGATCTGCCCGCCACCGGCGGCGATGCTCAGACCGAATCCGGTACGGATGATCTCACCGAGACCGCCACCGTTGACGAACGAGGCCAGCGCGGTCGTGGCGATGACCTGCACGGCGGCGGTCCGGAAGCCGGCCGCCAGGTACGGCACCGCGAGCGGCAGCTCCACCCGGCGCAGCAACTGCCCGCCGGACAGGCCCATCCCGCGGGCCGCGTCGCGCGCCTCCGGGTCCGCCTGACGTACGCCGGTGTAGGCGTTGGCCAGCAGCGGCGGAATGGCGAAGACGGCGAGCGCCACCACCACCGGCGTACGCCCGAAGCCGAGGAAGGTCAGCGGCAGGATGGTCAGCAGCGCCAGGGTGGGAATGGCCAGGGTGGCGTTGGACACCAGCACCACCAGACCGCCGCCGCGGCCGGTGTGCCCGAGCCACAGCCCGACCGGCCAGGCCACCAGGCAGCCCAGCGCCACCGCCAGGGCGGAGATCGTCAGGTGCTCGCCGAGCCGGTCCAGGATGCCGCCCGGGTTGCTCCAGTTCAGGGGGTCGTTGAGCCAGAGCACCGCCTGGTGCACGGGGTTGGCCGCGGCGCTCACCGGACGCCCCGGGCGGACCAGGGGGTGACCAGCCGGCCGACGAGGACCAGCAGCAGGTCCAGCAGCACCGCGAGCGCCACGCAGAGCACCGTACCGGTCATGATCTCGGCCTTGTAGAGGTTGTTCTGGAAGCCCGCGAAGATCAGTTGACCGAGGCCGCCGTGCCCCACCAGCACGCCGACGGTGACCAGCGCGACCGTCGACACGGTGGCCAGGCGCAACCCGGTCAGGATGCCGGGGATCGCCAGCGGCAGGTCGATCCGGAAGAGCCGCCGCCAGCGGCCGTAGCCCATGCCCTCGGCGGCCTCGCCGACCTCCGGCGGCACCTGGTTGAGCCCCGCCACCACGTTGCGGACGATCAGCAGCAGCGCGTACAGGACCAACCCGACCAGCACGGTGGTGGCGCCGGTGCCCAGGTACGGCGCGATGAACGCGAACAGCGCCAGTGACGGGATGGTGTAGATCACGCCGGTGACGCCGAGGATCGGGCCGGCCAGCGGGCGGACCCAGTACGCGAGCACGGACAACGGCAGGGCGATCAGCACCGCGATCAGCACCGCGCGTCCCGTGAGGGAGGCGTGTTCGCGCATGGCGGCGAGGATCGTGTCAGAGTTGTCCCGCACGTACTGCCAGGAGAACCAGGGGTTACCCGGGTCGGCCCGGTAGCTCAGGCGGAAGGACATACGTGGACGTTACCCCGGAGGCCGCCAGCGTGGCCGAATCCCCTCGCGCGGCGTCGATCTCCCTGCAGGGCATCCAGAAGCGCTACCCGAACGGCACCGAGGCCGTGCGGGACCTGAGCCTGGACGTCAAGGCCGGCGAGCTGGTGGTGCTGATCGGCCCGTCCGGCTGCGGCAAGTCGACAGTGCTCCGCATGGTCAACCGTCTGATCGAGCCGACGGCCGGGCGGATCATGCTCGGCGACGAGGACGTCACCGACGTCGACCCGGTGCGGCTACGCCGCCGGATCGGCTACGTGATCCAGAACGTCGGCCTC
Organism: Micromonospora sp. NPDC005237; assembly: GCF_040607775.1. Lineage (NCBI taxonomy): Bacteria > Bacillati > Actinomycetota > Actinomycetes > Micromonosporales > Micromonosporaceae > Micromonospora > Micromonospora sp. NPDC005237. Next base: position 377,230 of record NZ_JBEXHJ010000004.1, read on the forward strand.
TTTCCACACCAGACGGTCCGGGCGAACGTGGCGACCGTCCCGGGTCTGCTGCGCTGGTCCCGGGATCGGACCCGGGCCCGCGTCGACGAGCTGCTCGACCTGGTCGGTCTGGACCCGGCCCAGTTCGGCCGCCGCTATCCGCACGAGCTGTCGGGTGGGCAGCGGCAGCGGGTCGGCGTGGCCCGCGCGCTCGCCGCGGACCCGGTGGTGCTGCTGATGGACGAGCCGTTCTCGGCCGTCGACCCGATCGTCCGGGCCCGCCTGCAGGAGGAGTTCCTCCGCCTCCAGGCCGAGGTCCGCAAGACGATCGTGCTGGTCACCCACGACCTCGACGAAGCCGTCCGGCTCGGTGACCGGATCGCCGTGCTCTCTCAGGGCGGGCACCTTGAGCAGTACGACACGCCGGCCGCCCTGCTCGGCGCACCGGCCACCCCGTTCGTCCGCGAATTCGTCGGAGCCGACCGGGGCATCCGCCGGCTGGCGGTCACCCCGCTCGACCGGGAGTCCCTGGAGCCGGTGCCCCCAGGCGCCGCCGCGGATCTGCCCACCGTGGCGCTGGACGGCACGGCGTACGACGCGCTGGCGGTACTGCTCACGTCGGGGCGGGACCAGCTCGTCGTGACCGACGACGGCCGCCCGGTGGGCGCGCTCAGCCGCCAGCGTCTGCTCGACCTGGGCCGCTCGACGGGCTGACCCGGCCGCTGACCGGCCCGGCGGCGGCACCCGTTCCACATGGGTCGCGCGGGTCAGGCGCGACCACCGAGGCTCGCGGTGCCGATGATCCAGCCGGTGAGGAAGCCGTAGCCGGCGCCGCTGCTGGCGTCTCGCAGTGCTGCCAGCAGCGACGGGTCCGGGCCGAGCAGCGCCGCCAGCACGGCGGCGAGCCCGCCGGCCAGCACGTACGCGGCCCAGCCGGAGAAGAACTGGCTGACCGGGCCGGGCACCCGGGCCACCTGCGCGGCGGGCAGCAGATAGAGCAGCGCCACCGCGAGGACCACAAGCGCGACGGCCCGCAGGTCGGCGGCGAACAGACCGCCGGCCTGCCCGTCCGCGTCCAACCGCCAGGCCGGCCAGGCGAGCAGGCGCAGGTAGAAGCCGCCGGCCGAGTCCGGGTCGGTAAGCGTCGCGGCGGCCCAGCCGGTGTACGCCGGGCTGCCACAGATGCCGACCAGCAGCAGTACGGCGAGCGCGCCGGTGCCGGCGGCCGTCCCGTAGCCGCTGACCGGGCCCGTACGGACGAGTCCCATGATCCGCCCAGGTCCCGTGCCGGCCGGCCGGGCGGACCTGGGCTGCCCCGAACGGCTCAGTGCTTCAGCAGGTAGTCGATGAAGGCGGCCCGCAGCAGCGGCGCCGACTCCTCGTAGCCGTGCCCGGTCAGCTCCCGCCACAAGGCGTTCGCCTCGTCGATGGTCGGGCCGATCGAGTTCGGCGCGCCGTCCAGCACCGTGGCCTCGTCCGCGTTCGGCAGGTGCCGCAGCACCGACCAGTAGAACCCCACGTCGCGACGCTCCCGGGCCCGGGCGAAGGCCCGCTCCCGCAGCTCCTCCGTGGACAACGCGTCGAGTTCCTCGAACGAGGTTCCGCCGGGGGTGGCGGCAGGTGTGTCGGTCATGCGGCGAGCCTAACGGTCGAGATCAGCGCCGGCTCGGCGGACGGGACACGGCTCACCGGTCGTCGGCGTCCCAGTGCCGCGGGCCGGTCTCCCAGCGGGGGTCACGCCACGGGTCGGCCGGTTCCGGCGCGAGGGGTGTCGGCAGCGTCGGAGGCCAGTTGTCGGCCGACTGTTGCCGGGGCACGTTCCATCCCGTGCTGATCGTGCCGTCGCCGACCGGCTCGATCTTCTCCACGTGGCCCGGCCGGGGCCGCCCGAACGTCTCGACCAGCCGGGTCACCAGCAGCCCGACGCCGAGCGCCACGCCACCGAGCGCCCAGTGACTCACCGTCCAGTCGCGCTCCGGCGCGTACGCCTGGAAGACGGTGACCAGGCCGACCGCCAGCACCGTGCCGAACACCCCGCCACGGCGGCCGTACGCGCTGGTGCCGCCGAGCAGGGACACGCCGATGGCCAGGACGGTCCAGTCCAGCCCGGAGGTGGGCGTGACCGCCCCGGGGCCGTTGGCGGCGAGCAGGACACCGGCGAGCGCGGCCAGCACCGTGGAACCGACCAGCGCGATGGCGGCGACCACGGCGGCCAGCGCGCCCCGGCGCCGGGCCGGGTCGGCCACCGGCCGGTACCGACCCACCAGCCGGCGGATCGACCTGATCGTGCCGAACAGACCGCCGAGAACCGCGACGGCGGCGAACCCGGCGAAGAGGTAGCCGGCCGTACGCCTCGGGTCGTAGTCCCCCTGCACCAGAATCGACGTCGAACGACGTTCGATGTACACCACGACTCCGGCCGCTGCGGCCAGGCTCGCCGCCCAGGCGGGCACCTGTAACACCACCACGGCCAGCGCCAACACGAGACCGCCCACCGCGGCGACCACGACGGCCGACCCCACGGACGTCGCCAGCCCTCGATCGCCCTGTTCCGCGTAGTGCAGCGCGGCGGCGACCGCGACCGGCCCGACGGCCAGGTTGGGGACGGCGGTGCGCAGGCTCAGCCCGGCGGCGAGAGCGAGCAGCCCGAGGCCGACCGCGCCGACCAGCAACGTACGCAGACCGGCGCCGCGCAGCGTGTCCGGGTCGGCCCGCCAGAGCAGCCAGCCCAGGGCGGCGAGACCGACCAGCAGCAGGAATTCCCACAACATGTGCACACCGACGCGGTCCCGGCCCGGCTCGCCGTGGGTGGGATCGTCGAAGACGTTCTCCAGGACGGCGACAGGAACCCCGGACGAGGGTTCGACCGACCGGTCCCGGCCCGTGTCCTCGTACCCCATGGCACCGCCTCCCCAGTGGCCGGCCGTCCCGGTCCGGCGCACGGACGGATCGGGGGCGGCCGTTGCTCTCCGATCGGAGGCACCGTACCCGCGCCCGGAGCCAGGCGTAACCCCCTGCTCAGCGCTGGCCGGGACGGCTCTGGCGCTGGTCGGGCTCGTGCTCGTCGTCGGGGCGCTCCGGGACCCGGCAGGACCGCTCCAGCCAGAGCGCGGCCCCCACCAGCGCCAGGGACGCCAGCAGCCCGCCCCCGGCGGCCGGCCGGTCGTCGATGGCGGCCCGGGTGGTCTCGACGAAGAGCCACCCGCTGAGCCCGGCGTAGAAACCGGCGAAGATGGCCCCGGCCAGCGCCGACGCCTTGGCCAGCACCACGAACCGGGCGACCATCAACGGGTTCACCGGATCCCGGCCGGGCTTGCGCTCGATGCGACCGCGGGTGTTGACGGCCGCGTACGCCTCCAGCACCGCGAGCGCGGCAAGCGTCACCACCGGCAGCCACGGCAGACGGGGGATGCCGCTGTAGTAGAGGCTGCTGATCAGCAGCCAGGCCACCGCCGCCGCGCCCAGGGCGGCCACGACCAGGGTCGAGATCCGGGTGGGACCCATCCGCGACCGGTCCGGGCCCGGCCCGCCCGGTGGTGGGGACTTCGCCTGCGTCATGCCGGCCGGCTCCACTGGGTCATGCCGTCGACTCTAACGCCAGTTCCGGCCGGGGACGCAGTTCCAGCGCGTCGTCGGCGACCGGGCCGGCGGTAAGCAGGTCGGTCAACCAGCCGTGGCCGGGCAGCCGCCCGTACGGCTGGATGTCGATCCACGGTCGCAGCACGAACGCGCGCAGGTGCGCGCGGGGGTGCGGCAGGGTCAGCTCCTCCTCGTCGCTGAGCACCGGCTCGTCGTCGTCGCCCCAGACCGCGATCACGTCCACGTCGAGGGTGCGCGGCCCGAACCGCCGCTGCGGGTCACGGACCCGGCCGGCCGCGCGCTCCGCGGCCCGGGCCCGCTCCAGCCAGTCGCGGGGCGTGGCGGCGGCGTCCTGGGCCAGCAGCACCGCGTTGAGGTACGCGGGCTGGTCGGCGTCCCCCCACGGTGGAGTCTCGTACACGCCGGAGACCACCAGCACGGTGTCACCGAGCGTGGTGACGGCCGTCCGCAGGTGCTCCAGGCGGTCGCCGAGGTTGCTGCCGAGCGAGAGCACGGCCCGGGTCATCGGGTACGCGTCCGGGTCATCGTGACGGCCACGTCGGTGAACGTGTGCGGCACCGGCGCCTCCGGCTTGTGCACGGTGACCGTGGCGGTGCGGACCCGCTCGTCGGCCAGGCAGACGGCGATCAGCCGGCCGGCGAGGGTCTCGATCAGGTTGACCGGCTCGCCGGTCACCACCGCCACCAGACGTTCGGCCAGCTCGCCGTAGTGGACCGTCGCGGTGACGTCGTCGCTGGCCGCCGCCGGGGCGAGGTCCAACTCCAGGACGGCGTCGACCACGAAGTCCTGCCCCTGGGCCCGCTCGAAGTCGTACACCCCGTGCCGGCCGCGGGCGCGCAGGCCGGTCAACTGGATCCGGTCGCTCATCGGTCTCCCTCTCGCCGGCCGGCGGCCGCTCGTACGGGCCGCCCAGCCGGGCTGGCTGGCACCAGGCGCGGGCTGCCGGTGGCGGCCCAGACGGCGAGCGCGTCCACGGTGGCGCGCACGTCGTGTACGCGTACGCCCCAGGCGCCCGCCGCGACGGCGAGCACGCTGGTGGCCACGGTGGCGGCCTCCCGCTGAGCGGTGGGTCGCGGTGTGCCGTCGGCGCCGGCGAGGAGTCGACCGAGGTAGGACTTGCGGCTGGCGCCGAAGAGCAGCGGGTACCCGAGGTCCAGCAGCTCCGGCAGGCGAGCGCTGAGCTCCCAGTTGTGGGCGGCCGTCTTGGCGAAGCCGAGGCCGGGGTCGATGACGATGCGGTCCGCCGGGACCCCGGCGGCCAGCGCCTCGTCGATCCGCTGGGCCAGCTCGCCCCGCACATCGGTCACCACGTCGGTGTAGCTGGCCAGGTCGCGCATCTGCCGGGAGTGGCCCCGCCAGTGCATCAGGACCCAGGGGCAGCCGGCGTCGCGGACGACGCGGGCCATGTCGGGGTCGGCCAACCCGCCGGAGACGTCGTTGACCACCGCCGCGCCGGCGCCCAACGCGGCCTCGGCCACGCGCGCCCGGCTGGTGTCGATGCTGACCGGCACACCGGCGGCGGTCAGCTCGCGGATGACCGGCAGCACCCGCTCGGCCTCCGTCACCGCGTCGATCCGCTCGGCGCCGGGACGGGTCGACTCACCGCCGATGTCGATCAGGTGCGCCCCGGCCTCGCGCAGACGGACGCCGTGTCCGACGGCCGCGTCGAGGTCGGCGTACCGTCCGCCGTCGGAGAAGGAGTCCGGCGTGACGTTGAGGACGCCCATCACCACCGGGCCCGGAGCCCGTACCAGATCGGTCACGACTAGACGGTACCGGTCGTGGTGGCGGTACCCGGCGGCCCGGGTCGACCACCCCTGACGTGCTCGTTAGAACAGGTGTACGATCGGTCATCCGGGCAGCAGCAGGCAGTCCCTTCGCGGCTTGTCGCAATCCGGGGCGGCCCGTACGCTTTGGAATTGGCCAGCATCGAGATGGCGAAGCTTGGAGGGAGGGCCGAAGCGGGGGAAAACGCCCAAACCTCGCCACCCTCCGTGGTGAGTAACGAACGCAGGGTCAAGAACGCTGCGCCCTGTGGAGCACATTTCCCGCCAGGCTCGTCCATTGCACCGCTGCGGCACCGCCGGCCGCGCTATGGGGAGGTTCCAGTGATCGCCTTCGAGCTCATGGAGACGGCGTCTTCCGGCGTCGCCCACGCGCTCTCCACCCTGGCGTCGGCTCCACTCGCGGAGCCGGCACCGAAGGGGATCGACACCAACAGTGTCGTCACCTTCTTCGCCAGCAAGATCGCGCCGATCCTGCTCGCCGTCCTGGGCGTCATCTTCATCGGTCGCGCCAGCCGCGGCGAGATCTCCAAGGTCCTGACCAGCTCCGCGATCGCCATCGTCGGGCTGGCCTTCATCGCCGGCGCGGCCACACTCTTCTTCGTCGGCGATTACCTGATCGACCTGATCTTCGAATAGGCGCGTTCACCAGATGCGGCTACGCACCGACGACGACATCTACCGGGCCCGCCTGGTCTACCTCGGGCCGCCCGGCTACACCCTTCCGGTCCACCTGCCCTACGCCCAGTACGGGCTCTTCATGCTGCTCGTCCCCCTCTACATGTTCATCCACTGGCTGTTCACGTTGACTGTCGAACTCTTCCCAGCCTGGGAGATCGCGCTCGCCATCGTGACCACGTCGTTCATCTTCCGGCACGTCGACCCCGACCGGCCGGCGCGGGTGGTCATCCGCACCGCGCTGACCGACTGGCGACGTACCCGGGAGCCGGCGATCGAGCAGCGCGACCCGCGTCTGGTCGGCAGCCGGATCAGGATCCGGGAGGAGCTGGCATGACCGGGCGTACGCCGAGCGGTCTGTTGCACGACGCGGGTGAGGCGGTCGCATGAGTCGCTCTTCCACGCCGGGTTCCCCGGCCGGCCGCCCGGCCGTGCCGGCCAGTCACCGTGCGCAGTCATTCGATTACCCCGAGGCCGAGGACGAGGTGGCGCTCGACCCCGCGCTGGTGACCTCGCCCGGCCACGGCGCGGTCGGTGTGTTCCAGGCACCTCGGCCGGTCACCCGCCGGACGCCGCCCGCCGAGCCCAGCGCGGTCTCGGCAGGCGAGAACGCCGACATCGACTCGCCGTTTCTGGACCTGTTCGGTGGCGCGCGACCTGGTGGTCCACGGGCCGTGACGGCTGGCCCCGCGACCCGGAGCCAGCCAACGGTCCCGCAGCAGCCGCCACCGGTCGCCCCGACCCCGGCCCGACCGGCGCCCGAGTTGGAGCCACCGTGGACGCCCGACGACCGGTCCACCAGCGACCGACAGGCCGTCGAGCCACGACGGGCGGACGCCTACCCGGCCGGTGAATCCCGGGTGCCGCATCAGGCGGGCGACCGACGCCCGATGCGGTACCCCTCGGACGACCCCGAGCCGACCGCCGCAGGCGCGTCCGCGTCGATGGCCACCGGCCCGGCACCCCGGACGTCCAGCGCCGCACCCGTCGTCCCACCGACGGCATCGGTGCAGCGTCACATCGCGCCGGCGGAACGGCCGGCCACCGCCGCCCCGAGCGACCGGCCGGCCCTGGAGCGGGCGCCGCGCCGCCCCGGGTCGGAGCGACCCAAGGGGGCCGGGAAAGAGGTCGCGCCACCCCGCCAGCGGGCCGCGAGCAACCAGGACCGGCCGATCAAGCCGGCCCGGGTCCGCGCCCCGAAGATCAAATTCGGAGACCGGGATCCGTCGGTCGAGCTGGCCATCACCGAGATCGCCGGCCACCTGACCTTCACCCCCAACACGGTCACCGCCTGGTACTGGCTGCCCGAGGTCCGCTGGGCCTTCCGCCCGGACGCCGAGCGTGAGGCGCTGCTGTCGGCGATCTCCGAGCAATACGCGGGCCTGGCCGGTTTCCGGCTGCACCTGCGCCGGACCACCCGACCGTTCCCCGCCGACGAGTGGGCGCGCACCATCGACGCGCACACGCCGGCACCGCTGCCCGACGTCGCCGGCACCACCGGCTGGGCGGACCACCTGGTCGCCGCCCAGCGGCACCTCATGGCCGTCAACCACGCCGAGGGGCAGACCTACCTGGGCGTCACCTTCGCCCGCCGCTCCCTCGGCGACTCCATGACCGAACGCCTGCTCCGCACCTTCGGCCGGGGCACCGCCGATGGTGAGCGCCGCAAACTGGGCCGCACCGTGGAACAGTTCGACGAGGTTCTCGGCGCGTTCGGCATGCGCGGCCGACGTGTCACCGCCCAGGAGCTGGAGTGGCTGCTCTACCGCTCGGTGGCGCTGTGCATGGCGCCCCCGGGCCGGCTCTCCCCGGTGACCGACGGCCGCTGGGAGCGCGGTGACCTGCTCGCCCTGACCGAGCAGGTCGAGCGCTACCGCACCCCGTACGGCTCGACCGTGAAACTGGTCAACCGGATGACCGGCGAGGAACGGCACGTGGCAGTGCTCGCCGTCGGCCGGATGGAGCCGCTGGAGATCCCGGAACGGCACGAGCCCTGGCTGCACTTCCACGAGCGACTGCCCTGGCCGATGGAGATCTCCACCCGGGTCGACATCCTCGGTTCCGGCGACTCGTTCCGCAATCTCGAACACCGGCTGCGGATGATCCGCTCCCAGCAGCTCGACTACGCCGAGCACGGCATCGACGCGCCACCGGAGCTGGAACGCCTCGCCAAGCGGGCGCTGGTGATCGGCGACGAGATGACCACCGGGCTGCCCGTCGACTCGGCCCGCGCCCACGGCTGGCACCGGATCGCGGTCGGCGGCCGGACCAGGGAGGAGTGCCTGGAGCGGGCCCGGCGGCTCATCCAGCTCTACTCCCGGGAGCTGCGCATCTCCCTGCAGCACCCGAAGAACCAGGACTGGCTGGCTCGCGAGTTCATCCCCGGCGAGCCCATCGCCAACACCGGCTACGTCCGCCGGATGCCGGTCCCGCTGCTCGCTGCCGCGCTTCCCCAGGCCGCGTCCACCGTCGGTGACCGCCGGGGCGACCTCATCGGGCGTACCGCCGGCACCTGCCGCCGCCCGGTCTTCCTCGACCTGCACTTCCCCATGGAGGTACGCGAACGCTCCGGGCTCGCGGTCTTCGTGGCCGAGCCGGGCGGTGGCAAGTCCACCCTGCTCGGCGCGCTGGGCTATCTCGCCGCCCGACGAGGGGTCCAGGTGACCCTGCTCGACCCGTCCGGGCCGCTGGCCCGGCTCTGCGCCATGCCCGAGCTGCGGCCGTACTCCCGGGTGTTGAACCTGACCGGGTCGGAGCACGGCACCCTGGCGCCCTACTCGCTCATCCCGACGCCACTGCGCAGTGAGTTCGCCACCGGCGCCCCCGGTGACCGCGAGTTCGAGATCGCGGTCTCCAACGCCCGGGCCGAGCGGCGCATGCTGGTCCAGGACATCTGCATGATGCTCGTGCCGCCGCAGGTGGCCCGCGAGGCGTCGACCGCCACCCTGTTCCGGCACGCCGTCCGGCAGGTCCCCGCCGAGGAGACGTCCACCCTGGACGACGTGGTGAGCTGCCTCGGCCGGCTCGACGACGACGCCGGCAAGGAGCTGGCGAACCTGCTCCTGGACACCGCCGAGATGCCGCTGGCCATGCTCTTCTTCGGTCGGCCGCCGGAGGGTCTGCTCGGTGCCGACGCGGCGCTCACCGTGATCACGATGGCCGGGCTCCGATTGCCCGACCTGAAGATCGAACGAGAGTACTGGTCGGCCGAGGAGGCCCTCGCCCTGCCGATGCTGCACACCGCGCACCGGCTCGCCGTCCGCCGCTGCTACGGCGGGTCGATGTCGTCCCGAAAGCTCGTCGGCCTCGACGAGGCGCACTTCATGGAGGGCTGGCGGTCGGGCCGCTCGTTCCTGGTCCGGCTCGCCCGGGACTCCCGAAAGTGGAACCTCGCGGCGCTGGTCGCCTCGCAGAACCCCCGCGACATCCTCGGCCTCGACGTGCAGAACCTGGTCTCCACCGTCTTCGTCGGCCGGATCGCCGAGGACGCCGAGATCGCCTCCGAAGCGCTTCGGCTGCTGCGGGTGCCGGTCAACGACGGGTACGAGGCCACCCTGGCCTCGCTCTCCGCCGCCGACACCAACTCGGCCGACCGCCTCGGCTTCCGGGAGTTCGTGATGCGCGACGTCGACGGTCGGGTGCAGAAGGTCCGCGTCGACGTCTCGTACGTCGACGGCCTGCTGGACCACCTCGACACGACGCCCGCCGCGATCGCCGCGGCGGCCGGAGTCCTGCCGAGCATCTCCCTGCCGGATCTGGAGGCGTGACATGGCTGGGCCCCGGGCACGGATCGCGTCGTTCCTGCTCGCGCTCGGCGTGCTGGCCGGGGCCACCCTCAGCTGGCCGCTGCTCGGCGCGGAGGCGGCCGCAGCCGCGCCACCGGTCGCCCAGGCCCGAGCCGACCTCTGCACGACGGCCGAATGGCAAGCGGACTTCCGGGCCTGCGTAGGGAAGCTCCAGGCGGTCAGCGAGGACGAGGTCAAGTGCCGTAACGCGCCGACCCCGGGCACGCCGGACTCCGGCCTCGCCGGCTGGTTCGCCGCCGCGCCCCCGGCTGAGGCGGCGAACGGAGTAGCCGGTCGGTACAGCCTCTACGGATACGCGGGTTACAGCTACAACACCTACGACATCGACGGCGGATGCGCGTCGAGCGTGCTGCATCCGGATTACAAGTTCACCACGACTGTCGCAAACGGCGAGTTCATGGTCGCCACGGCGATCATCGGTGCGTCGAACGCGCTCAGAGAACGCGCCTGGGATCCCGGCTCGATGTGGGGCTGGGCCGACCCGCTGGTCGAGAAGGCGACCAAGGCCGTCTACGAGAAGGTGTTCAGCGTCTTCGGGATCGTCACCCTGTGCGTGGTGGGGCTCTATCTGCTCTGGCGATCTCGCCAGTCCGACATGAGCAACGCCATGACCACCGCCGGCTGGGCCTTGTTGGTGATGGTCGCGGTCACCGCGCTCGCCGCCTGGCCGGTGAAATCAGCGAACATCGCGGACGGCGCGCTTGTCACCAGCCTCGGGGTGGTGCACGACGCGGTGGGCCCGCAAGCGAAGGAACCCGCACCCGGACGATGCATCGATCCAGATCGCTGCAAAGACCTCAGAACTCCGGCCGTCCGCGCGAGCGACACCGCTACCGAGACCATGCTCTATCGGAACTGGGTCCGGGGAGTCCTCGGATCAGCGGACAGCGAGACGGCCCGCAAGTACGGTCCGGCGCTGTACGACGCGCGATCTCTGACCTGGGGCGAAGCACAGTCCATGCGCGCCAACCCGGCCACCCGGGAGGCGACGATCAAGGCCAAGCAGCAGCAGTGGGCGCGGGTGGCCGAGCAGATCCAGACCGAGGACCCGGAGGCGTACGAATACCTCCAGGGTGTCCGGGACATGGACCGGGTCGGGGCCGGGTTCATCGCGGTGCTGGCCTCGGTCCTGTTCGCCATGTTCGACCTGACCGCGTCGCTGCTGGTCCTGCTGGGCTTCCTGATCTTCCGATGGGCGGTGATCGCGGCACCCATCCTGGGCACGGTGGGGTTGCTCCGTCCGGCCAGTGCCGGCCTGCGGCGGCTCGCGAACGCCGTGGTCGCCGCGATCTTCAACATCGCCATCTTCGGCACCGGCGCCGCTATCTACCTGTTCGCGGTCGATTTGATCATGAGTACGCCCACGCTGCCCGGCTGGCTCCAGGTGGTGCTGGTGTGGTTGTGCGGAGTGGTCGGCTGGCTGCTGCTGCGGCCGTACCGGCGGATCACCCAGCTCGGCGGTAAGGACAGCAGCGAGGCGGTCAGCTCGGCGGGGTCCTGGCACCGCCGGTTTTTCCGGGACATGCGGACGGCGGCTCGGCTCGACGTGGCCGAGCCCGGGGGCACGATGGAACCGGTGGGCGGACGCCGCCGGTCGCCGGACGCCGAGCAGACCCGGCTGCGCCCGGAGGCACGCCGGGAAGACCCGGCCCCGACGCCGACGCCAACCCCGGTCGCGGGCCGAGGCGCCAGCGACGGTCGACCGGACGGTCAGGAACGCGCCGATGAGGCGCCGACGAAGGAGACCGGCAACCGAGGTCGTCCGGTGCCACCGCAGCCCCGTCGACGGCAGCCGGCGACCTGGACCGAACCGGACGTGCCGTCGGAGAACCCGTCGTTCGTGGTCTACCGGCCCGGCTCCACCGAACGTGCGCCGGACCGCACCGGACCGCGGGTGCGCTCAGAGGCTCGGTGACCGCGATGCGACGGGCCCTGGAATTCCTCTTCACCCGGGCGCTGCGGTCCCGACTGGGAGTGGCGGTGGTGATCGCGGTACTGGTCTTCGGGGTGATCGGGGCGGCCCGCCTCGCGTCCGGCCCGATGGACCCGGCGGACGGCTTGAGCAGCCGACCGAACCGGCCGATCACCACCGTCGACCCGACGGCCGGTGACGACGGGGTGACCTCCACCGAGGCTCCGCCGTCGCCGGTCACCCGGCCCGGCGCCCGCACGCCGGAGCAGACCGCCGACCGGTTCGCCTCCGCCTGGCTCGGCCGACCCGGAATGACGGCAGAACAGTGGCAGGCCGGCCTGCGGCCGTTGTCGACGCCGGCGCTGACCGAGAAGCTGGCCGGCGCCGAGCCCGGCGGAGTGCCGGCCGAGGAGGTGACCGGCCCACCATCGGTGCGATCGCGTACCGACACGTTCGTCGAGGTGCTGCTACCGCTCGACACCGGGCGGCTCCGGTTGGAGCTGGTGGTGGCGGACGAGGGTTGGCTGGTCGACGTTGTGGACTGGGAGCGACAGTGACCGCCGGCCGAGCAGGCCGTGCTCTTCGCCGCCCGATTCGGGTCGGCGTGATCGCCTCCGTGCTCACCGGGGTGCTGCTCCTGCTCTGCTGCACCGGAGGCACCGCGGCGTTCTTTCTCAGCGGTCTCGGCGGCGACGCGCAGGACGGGGACGCCCTGGCAGGTTGGGGCTGCGGACCCGTGCGTCCGGTGGACATCGCCGGCGAACTGCCCCGGTTTGCCGAGTATGGCGACGCGCAGATCCGCAACGCGGCGATCATCATCAAGGTCGGTCAGGACATGGGGGTGCCCTCGCGTGGCTGGGTGATCGCCCTGGCCACCGCGATGCAGGAGTCCGCGCTGCGTAATCTGGCGAACACCGGGGTGCCCGCCTCTCTCGCCCTGCCGCACGAGGGCGTCGGCGCGGACCACGACTCATTGGGTCTGTTCCAGCAGCGGCCGGGATGGGGCTCGGTCGCCGAGCGGATGACTCCCGCGTACACGGCCCGGAAGTTCTACGAAAAGCTCGTGAAGGTACGCAGCTGGCAGCGCCGACCGCTGACCGTCGTGGCCCAGCAGGTGCAGATCAGCGCCTATCCGGACGCGTACGCCAAGCACGAGGAACTGGCCAGCAAGATCGTGGACGCGCTGGCCGGTGGCGCGGCCCGCACCGTCGAGATCAACGGCAAGGCGGTGTGCGACGCAGCCGAGCGCGGCCAGATCGCCGCCTCCGGCTGGACCGCGCCGATCTCCGGTGACGTCGGCTCCGGCTTCCGGACCGCCGAGCGACCCAGCCACAACGGTGTCGACATCGGAGCGGCCAAGGGCACCGAGATCCGCGCCGCGGCCGCCGGGCGGGTGCTGGTAGCCCGCTGCGACCCGGACAATCGTGGACGGCGAAGCTGCGACGTGGACGGGTACCCCGGCAAGGGCGGCTGTGGTTGGTTCGTCGACATCCTGCACGCCGGTGGCTACATCACCCGGTACTGCCACATGGTGGTCCATCCCCGGGTCGCACCCGATCAGATCGTGCCGGCCGGCGAGGTGATCGGGCAGGTGGGCAGCAGCGGTAACTCGTCCGGCCCGCACCTGCACTTCGAGGTGCACCTGCGCAACGACCGGTCCAGCCGGGGCGCGGTCGACCCGATTCCGTTCATGCGCGAGCGGGGCGCACCGCTGCGCGGCGCGGAGTGAGGCTGTCACGGGCATGACCGGACCGATGCCGGACCCGTTCGCCGACCAGCCCGACTGGGCACCCCGGCCGCCCCGCCCACTGACCATCGTGCCCGCGACCGGACGCGTGGAGCTACGCGGGCAGCGGGTGCTGGTCGGTCTGCCCGGGCTGGGCTGGCGAGGCGACCTGCGCGCGGACGACCGCGTCGTGCAGGGTGCCCGGACCTACGTGCCGGTCATCCCCGAGCACGAGTGGTACCGGGCCGAGGCCGACCAGGTCGAGGTGTTCGCGCCGCTGGTGCCGGTGGAGCGGGTCTGGGTGGAGACGGTCGGCGAACGGCCCGGATCGGGGGGCACCCGGGACACCGGAATCCGGCTGGTCTCGTTGGACGGGCCGTCCCATCGGTCCCCCACGCCCGTCTTCGAGGCGGACGCGGTCACCGGACGCCGGGTGGTGCACGTCGAGGGTGGGCTGGAACACCGGGACATGCGGGCCGTCACCGAGACCTACTCGGGCGCCGAAGGCGACATCTGCGTGCGGATCACGCCCGAAGTGGAGTGGTACCGCTGGGCCTGGCGCGGCCAGTCACCCACCACCCTGGAGGTACCAGTCCATCTGTTGTGGATCGAATGACGACTAGCTGACCTTCGTACCGGCGCATACACGCCAGCCATCTCTGTCTTGGACATCGAACCGCCAAGTGTCAGCCAGACTTTGTTGGACTCCGTCGATTGATGCGCTGCGGCGGATAACAGCGACGACCGAGGCGTCACTCGGACTGACTTTGGAGACCGCAACACCTTCGATGTTGATTGAAAATGACACGTCGAGCTCTTGTTCTCGGCGGACCACTTGTGCACCGAACTCATCCAGCTCCGGAACTACACCGTCACAGGTGAATAGCCTGGCCCTGTTGGGCTCGCGAGACACAAGCGCTGCCTGTAGGTAGTTGACGACGACGACGTCGGGGGCGCTGCGGTCGGGGGCGGCCGCGCGGTTGTACAGCACGTACCCCGTCGCCACAGCGCCGAGGCAGAGCAGGGCGAGCACCCCACCGACCACGGTGAGCACCGTACGCAGTCGGCGGCGGCGCGGTTGTGGCGCCGGCGCTGGCGGGGCCGGCGGCAGCTGCTCGGACGGGGTCCGTTGGGCCGGTACGCGGGAGACCTGGGAACCGGCGGGGGGCTGCACTGATTCCACCTCCTGAAGTTAACGGCTGGACGGCCCGGAGCCAATGCCTCAGATCCAGCGGATCGTGACGGACCCCTCCCCACCGGTGAGATCCGCGACAACACCGGCGCACCACCGCGGTACCTCCCGGAGGAGCGGCTCCGGCTGGGATACCGTCACTGCTCGGGGAGGGGTTGCCAACCTCGGGTGAGGGGGTGGACACGGTGGCCGGTCCGAAGGCACGCACGAACCGAGCGGCGGCGCTGCACCGCCGGGCCGCAGCTGTCGTGACCGCCGCCGCCGGCATCCTCGACGAGACTCGACCGGCCCCCGCGGATCAGCGCCGCCAGTACGAGTTGGCCGACCGACTGCGGGTGGTTGCCGCGCGGCTGGCCCCGGGCTGGTCGGGCGCCAATCTGGACTCGCTCACCGTGGATTCTCCGGCGGGTGACGGCCCGCCGCCCTTCGTGCGGGTGGGTACGGCGGCGCCGTTGGATGACGCCCGTTTCCCCGCACTCGTGCCGTTGATCGGGGCCGGGCACCTGAGTGTGGACACCGATGCGCGGGAGCCCCGGGTGGCGGGGCTGCTGAGGGCCGTGCTGCTGCGGTTGCTGGGCGGGGCGCCCGCCGGGGCGCTGCTGGTGCGCGCGGTGGACGCCACGGGTGCGGTGCTCACGCCGTTCGGCGCGCTGGCCGATGCCGGGCTGCTGCCGCCACCGGCGGTGGACGTGGCGGGTCTGCGGGCGGTGTTGACGGAGGCGGAGCAGTGGGTGACCCCGGGTGCGAGCGGGCGTCGTCGCCACGACCGCACCCTGCTGCTGGTGGTCGCCGCGTTGCCGGAGCTGACCGGTCCGACCGACCTGGCGCGGATCGAGGCGCTGGCCGAGCAGGGGCCCACGGCCGGCCTGCACCTGGTGGTGGCCGGTTGGCCGCCACCGGGCCCGTACGCGTCCCGGGCACCGTTGCCGCAGGCCACCTCACTGGTGCTGCGCAACGCGTACGCGCTGCTCGGCGACCCGCCGGGGGCGTCGTTCGCGGGCCCCGGAGCCGAGCCACCGGGCGGGTTGAACTCACCGGTCTTCGTGGAGACGGACCCGCCGGCGGATCTCGTCGACGCGGTCTGTCGACGGCTCGCCGCCCAGGTGGAGGCGGGCTCCCGGTTGGCACTGGCCGATCTCCTGCCGGCGACGGGTGAGCGGCTCTGGGAGGCGGACTCCTCGGACAGCCTCACCACGATGGTGGGTGACGCCGGGGGCCGGCCGGTGCCGCTGGGCTTCACCGAGTTGACCCCGCACTGGTTGGTCAGTGGCCGGTCCGGGGCGGGACGTGCGGCGTTCCTGACCACCGCGCTGCTGGGGCTCGCCGCCCGGTACGGCCCGGACGACCTGGCGCTCTACCTGGCGGATCTGGGCGACGGTGAGTCGTTCGTGGAGTTTCTGCAGACCGAGCGGGACCGCTCCTGGATCCCGCAGGTGCGGGCCGCGGCCATGGCCGCCGACCGGGAGTACGTCCGGGACCTGCTCGACCAGCTGACGGCCGAGGTGCAACGCCGCGCGGAGGCCGCCGGGCGGGCCGGTGGGCAGCGCTTCGCGGAGCTGCGCCAGCACCGCTCGCTGCCCCGCATCGTCTGTGTGGTGGACAATGTGCCGCTGCTCTTCGCCGAGCGGGATCGGCTGGCCGCCGAGCTGACCGCGCAGGTGGATGGGCTGGCGCGCGCCGGTCGGGCGTACGGCGTACACCTGGTGCTGGCCGGCGCGGGCGAGCTGGGATTGAGTGGCCGCGCGGACGCCGGGCACCGGGATTCGGTTCTCGGACAGTTCCCGGTGCGGGTGGCGTTGCCGGGCGGCGGCCCGGTGCTGGAGCCGACCAACGACTCGGCCGCGGGGCTGCCGGTGGGCAGCGCGGTGGTGAACACCGCCGGAGGGCTCGGTGGTCCCCAGGGCGCGATCCGTGGCCACGAGCGGTTGATCCGGCACCCGGATCCGCTGGACCATCCGGAGGTCGTCGAGCAACTGCGGCACGAGCTGTGGGCGGCCCGGCCGGCCGGGTCGGCGCCGCCGGTGGTGTTCGCCGGTTACGCTCGCCCGCTGCTGAGCAACGATCCGCGTCACCGGGCGGCTCTGGCGGGCCAGGCACACGGACCGGCCGCTCTGCTCGGCCGGGCGGTGGACGTGGCCCGTACGACGGTTGCCGTTCCGATGGGGCCGGCGGCCGGGCGCAACCTCGCGGTGCTGGGCTCGGGGCCGGCGGCGGGTGGCCTGTTGGCGACGGCGGCCCGGAGCACCGCGGCTCATCATCCGCCGGGCACCGCCCGGTTCCTGGTGGCCGCGCCGGACCAGGGGGCACGCCCCCTGGCGGAGGCGTTGACGGCCGAGCTGGCCGCCCGCCATCCGGCGTGCCTGGTGGACGTGCCGACGCTGCTCGCGGACACCGATGGGGAGCTGCCGACGTACCTGGTGGTCTTCGGGTTGGATCGGCCCGGGCCACGGGAGTTGCCGGCCGACCGGTTGCGCGCGCTGCTGCGGGACGGGCCGCCGGCGGGCCGGCACCTGCTGGGCTGGTGGCGGGCGGTGCCGCCGTTCGCCGCGCTGCTGGAGCCGGACGGCGAGGTCGACAAGCTCGCCGCCGTCGTGGTGCTGGACGTGCCGGCGGCGCAGCTCGCCGCCGTCTTCGGCCGGCCGGTCCAGTGGCGGGCACACCCGGACCGGGCGGCGCTGTGGGACGGTCCGGACGAGCGGGGCACGGTCCTGGTGCCGTTCGCCGACAAGGTGGGGTGAGCGGGCGGTGCACGCGGGAGGTGTCGGTGTGGGGTCGAACGTTACGGTGACCGGGCCGGGGCGGCAGCGGACCGCCGGGGCGGACGGCGATGGCACGCCGGCGGCCGTGGAACCCGTCAGCGGCTGGGCCGAGTACCTGGCGGCGGCGCGGCAACTGGATGCGGTCCGGCGCGGCGCGGCTGCCGCCGCCGGTGAGCAGGCCCGCTCGGCGGAGGCCGCCCGGGAGGAACTGACGGTCGTGCGTGCCGGGCTGGCGAGTCAGCAGGAGCGGCTGCGGGAGCGAGGCGTACCGGCGATCTCGCTGGTGCCGTCGCCGCCGGAGCTGACCGAGGCGGCCCGGTCGATGGTCGGCGGCCCGGCCGCCGTACTGGCGGCGCTGCGGGCCGCGCGGGGTCGGGCCGAGGCCGCGGACGCGGCGTTGGCCGCGCGTCGCGGCCTCCGACCGGCCTCCTGGCCCACGCGGGCCCGCAACCTCCTGGTGTACGGGCCGTTGGCGCTGCTGGTGCCGCTGATCCAGGTCATCGTGTACGCGACGACGGGTACGGGCCCGGCCAGCGTGACGGCCCTGATCGCTGGGCTTCCGATGCCGGCGGTCGCCTTCGTGGTCGGCTGGGTGGGTGTCGGTCGGCTGTTCCAGGCGAGCCCCGGCGAGCGGCTGGACCGGACGGTGCGCCTCGGTGCGCTGGTCTGCCTGGTGCCGGCGGTGCTGGTCACGGCCGGCCTGCTCCTGGCCCTGCTGGCCGGCTGACCGGCTGACCGGCTGACCACCCCGCAGACGCGACGGCCGGCCACCCTCAAGACGCGACAGCCGGCCGTCCCGGAAGAGGGCGGCCGGCCGTTGTCGCGTCCGGGAGGTCAGCGGGGAATGATCAGCGCCATCGCCTCGGCCCGCGACTTGGGGTCGGACTGCAGGACGCCGCGCACCGCCGACGTGATGGTCTTGGCACCGGACTTCTGGATGCCACGCATCGCCATGCACATGTGCTCGCATTCGAGCACGACGACGACGCCGCGCGGGGCGAGCTTGCTCATCAGCAGGTCGGCGACCTGCGAGGTGAGCCGCTCCTGCACCTGGGGTCGGCGGGCGAAGACCTCCACGAGGCGGGCCAGCTTGGACAGGCCGGTGATCCGCCCGTCCGGGCCGGGGATGTAGCCGATGTGCGCGCTGCCGCGGAACGGCAGCAGGTGGTGCTCACAGAGGCTCATCACGTCGATGTCCCGGACGATCACCAGCTCTTCGTGGTTGGCCTCGAAGGTGGTGCTGAGCACCTGGGCCGGGTCGACGCGCAGGCCGGCGAAGAGCTCGGCGTACGCGCGGGCCACCCGGGCCGGGGTCTGCTGGAGGCCGTCGCGGTCCGGGTCCTCGCCGACCGCGATCAGGATCTCCCGGACGGCCTTTTCGATCCGGCCGAGGTCGACTGCGTCCTCGATCGGGCGCCCGGTCAACCGGCCGCTGATCAGCCGGGCGGCAACGTAGTCCAGCCCGTCGTCGCCGTCGGGCTCGGTCGCGGAAACGGCCAGCTCCCGGTGAGGGGAGCTGGCCGTCGGGTCGTCGCTCAGTGCGTACCGTCCGAGTTGTTGGACGGCGGGCCGCCACCAACGGACGCCTGCGCGCCGTCGGCCTGGGCCTGCGCCTTGAGCTTGTCCTTCTCCGCAGGGGTGAGCACGGGCGGCTCGGTGGACGGCTGGCGCTTGCCGAAGCCGTTGTACGGAGCCAGCGGCGGGCGCTTGACGACCCGCGCGCAGATCCGCGCCATGTCGGCCGTGGAGAGGGTCTCCTTCTCCATCAGCTCGAGCACGATGCTGTCCAGGACGTCCCGGTATTCCACCAGGATCTCCCAGGCCTCGTCGTGCGCCAGCTCGACCAGTGCCCGCATCTCGCCGTCGATCTCGGCGGCCACCGAGTCCGAGTAGTCCCGCTCGTGGCCCATGTTGCGGCCGAGGAACGGCTCGTCCCCGCTGGTGCCGTACTTGATCGCGCCGAGCTTCGAGCTCATGCCGTACTGGGTGATCATCGCGCGGGCCAGCTGGGTGGCCTTCTCGATGTCGTTGCCGGCGCCGGTGGTCGGCTCGTGGAAGACCAGCTCCTCGGCGGCCCGGCCGCCCAGCGCGTACGCCAGGGTGTCGATCATTTCGGCGCGGGTCTGGGTGTACTTGTCCTCGGTCGGCAGCACCAGGGTGTGGCCCAGCGAGCGGCCACGGGACAGGATCGTCACCTTGTGCACCGGCGCGGCGTGCGGCAGCGCCCAGGCGACCAGCGCGTGCCCACCCTCGTGGTACGCGGTGATCTTCTTTTCGTTGTCGCTCATCACCCGGGTGCGGCGCTGCGGACCGGCGACCACCCGGTCGATCGACTCTTCCAGCGAGTCGTTGGTGATCGCCCGCTGGTCCTTGCGTGCGGTGAGCAGGGCCGACTCGTTGATCACGTTGGCCAGGTCGGCACCGCTGAAGCCCGGGGTACGTCGGGCCACCGCGTCGAGGTCGACGTCGGGGGCGAACGGCTTGCCCTTGGCGTGCACCCGCAGGATGGCCTTGCGACCCTCCATGTCGGGGGCGTCCACCGGGATCTGCCGGTCGAACCGGCCCGGGCGCAGCAGCGCCGGGTCGAGGATGTCCGGTCGGTTGGTGGCCGCGATCAGGATGACCCCGCCCTTGGTGTCGAAGCCGTCCATCTCGACGAGCAGCTGGTTGAGCGTCTGCTCGCGCTCGTCGTGGCCGCCGCCCATGCCGGCGCCACGGTGCCGGCCGACGGCGTCGATCTCGTCGACGAAGACGATCGCCGGGGCGTTGGTCTTGGCCTGCTCGAACAGGTCGCGGACCCGGCTGGCGCCGACACCGACGAACATCTCCACGAAGTCGGAGCCGGAGATGGAGTAGAAGGGCACCCCGGCCTCGCCGGCGACCGCGCGGGCCAGCAGCGTCTTGCCGGTGCCGGGCGGGCCGAACAGCAGCACGCCCTTCGGGATCTTGGCGCCCAGGGCCTGGTACTTCGCAGGGTTCTGCAGGAAGTCCTTGATCTCGTACAGCTCTTCGACGGCCTCCTCGGCACCCGCGACGTCCGCGAAGGTCGTCTTCGGAGTGTCCTTGGTGATCATCTTCGCCTTGGACTTGCCGAAGTTGAGCACCCGGGAGCCGCCGCCCTGCATCTGCGACATGAAGAACAGCAGCAGGAGCACGAGCAGCGCGATCGGCAACAGGTTGACCAGCAGGCTCACCCAGATGCTGTCCGACGAGACCTTGGCGTCGGCCGGGCCGGTGACCCGGTTGGCCGCCTTGGCGTCCAGCACCTGGTTCCAGATCTCGTCCCCAGCCTGGTACGGGAACTGGGCCTCGATCCGGTCGGTGTTGGTCTCACCGAACTTGGTCTTGTTCTTCAGGTCCAGCTGGAGCGTCTGCTCCTTGTCCTGGAAGACGACCTTGTTGATCTGAGCGGTGTGGAGCTGGTCGAGCGCAACGGAAGTGTCCACGCGGTGGTAGCTGGGACCAGCGGTGAACAGCTGACTGAGCACAACGGCGCCGAGGATGACCAGGATGATCCAGACCACCGGTCGGCGGAAGAAACGCGTACGTTCCATACTGTTGTCGAGCGCCGGAGCGCCCGCATCCTCCTGATCGACGTCCTGACCGTCTGATGGTGTCGCCGCCCTGGGCGGCGTCGGAGCCGCCGTGCGGGCCGGCCTCGACCCCGAGGCGCGAAAACTGCCGCGCCGCGGTCATTCGACGGTACACCGTGTACGCGAGGAGTGAGCTTGCGAGCCCCGCAGTGGTGTATCAATCGAAGGCCCCGTGTACGCGAGGAGTGAGCCCGCGAGCCCCGCCCTCGGTTCTCCGTCGCCATCGACGACGGGCTCCGTGAGCGGCCTCGCCAGCCCCGCACCAGGACGTACGGCGGGTCCGGGCAAGAACCGGCGTGGCGGGGAATCCAGCCCGGCCACCCGCACGCCCGGTCACGCGGTCGAGGAGCCGGGCACGGAGTTGCCTCCGCGCCACCGGGCTCCACGGTAACCGGAACAGCTGGGAGCCCGCTGAACGTCGGCTTGACGAATACCGATGCGAGTTGCTCTCACGCCGCCGGGCGCGACCCGTCGGGACGGTCGGCCGGCATCAGGACCGGGCGTAGACCTCGGGCTTGAGCACCCCGACGTAGGGCAGCTCCCGGTACCGCTCGGCGAAATCGAGGCCGTACCCGACCACGAACTCGGTGGGGATGTCGAAGCCGACGTACTTCACGGCCACCGGCACCTTGACCGCCTCCGGCTTGCGGAAGAGCGCGACCACCTCGACGCTCGCCGCCGAGCGCGACTCCAGGTAGCGCAGCAGCCAGGAGAGCGTCAGGCCGGAGTCGACGATGTCCTCCACGACCACGACGTGCCGGCCGGCGATGTCCCGGTCGAGGTCCTTGAGGATGCGGACCACTCCGGAGGAGGTGGTGCCCTGGCCGTAGGAGGAGATGGCCATGAAGTCGAGTTCGGCCGGGGGGCCGTTGCGGCCCAACGCCCGGGCGAAGTCCGCCATGAACATCACCGCGCCCTTGAGCACGCAGACCAGCAGCAGTCCGTCGCCCACGTGGGCGTAGTCGGCGGAGACCTGCTTGGCCAGCTCCGCTGTCTTCTCGCGGATCTGCGCCTCGGAGATGATCACGTGGTCGATGTCGGCGTCGTACCAGGAGCCGTCAGCCATGACTCCTAGCCTGCCGTACGTCGGATGGCCTCCGTCGGCGGGGCCGCACCTTTTGGTGCGGTCCCGCCGGGGATCTTCGGCGCAAAGGGCATCAAACGCATCAGCTGGTGCGAGACCGCCAGCGGCGGCCGTCCTCGCTGGGCTTCCAGTCGGCCGAGTCGTGGCTGTCCGCGGTGAGGCCGGCCGCCGAGGCGGCGACGAGCAGGACGAGGAACAGGAGGAAGAGCAGGAACTCCATGGCGGCGCTCACTTTCGCATGGTTGCTGTCGGTTTCGCCGCCGGTGCGCACCGGACTGAGACCAGTCTGCGCCGACTCCCGCCGGCCGGACAGTGGCAGAGATGCCACTGGGCATCGATTTACTGCCACCTCTCGGGTTACCCTCGTCACATGCTCCGATCCGTCGCCGTCCTCGCCCTCGACCAGGTCGCTCCCTTCGAGCTCGGTGTGCTGGCCGAGGTGTTCGGCACCGACCGGACGGCCGACGGCTTCCCCGCGTACCGCTTCGACGTGTGCAGCCCCGACGGCGCTGCGGTCCGGACGTCCGCCGGCTTCCACCTCACCCCGAACGCCGACCTCGGCCCGCTGGAGGAGGCCGACCTGGTGGCCGTCCCCGCGCACAGCGCGGGCACCGTCATTCCCGACCCGGTGCTCGACGCGCTGCGCCGGGCCGACGCGCGCGGCGCGCACCTGTTCAGCGTCTGCTCCGGCGCCTTCCTGCTCGGTGCGGCGGGCCTGCTGGACGACCGGGAGTGCACCACCCACTGGCGCTACGTCGACGAGCTGCAACGCCGGCATCCCCGCGCCCGGGTGCGCTGCAACTCGCTGTACGTCCAGGACGGTCGGCTGCTCACCAGCGCCGGCACGGCGGCCGGCATCGACGCCTGCCTGCACCTGATCCGCCAGGTGCACGGCTCGGCCACGGCGACCCGGCTGGCCCGGCGGATGGTGGTCCCGCCACACCGCGACGGCGGCCAGTCGCAGTACGTCGAGGCGCCCATCCCCCGGGCCCCCGAGGCGCCGACCCTGGAGCCGGTGCTGGAGTGGCTGATGGGGCACCTGGACCGGACGATCACGGTGGAGGAGCTGGCCGCCCGCGCCGCCATGGCCCCGCGCACGTTCGCCCGCCGGTTCCGCGCCGAGACCGGCACCACGCCGCACGACTGGCTCACCAACCAGCGGGTGCTGCTCGCCCGACGGCTGCTGGAGGAGACCCCGTTGAGCGTGGAGGCCGTCGCCGACCAGGCCGGCTTCAGCGACGCGGCCGCGCTGCGCCACCACTTCAGCCGCCGGGTCGGCGCCACCCCGCACAGCTACCGGACCACCTTCCGGGACCGGGCGGACGGCGCCGGGGCTCTCAGCCCGAGCTGAGGGCCGTCAGCCGGTCGCCACGACGGAGTACGCGGACACCCCCGGGCAGGTCGGTGGGACCCTGACCGTGCCAGTCGGTGACCAGGGCGTCCAGAGCGGCGACGTGCCGGTGCGACAGCGCCCCGGGCACCGCGCCCAGCTCCCGCGCCCAGGCGTGCAGCACCCGACCGCGTACGGCGGCGGTCAGACCGGCCAGCTCCGGCACCGCGAGCCCACCGGCGGGGTGCCGGGCCGCCGCCAGCGCCGTCGCCGCCGTCTCGTCGAGGGCGGCGTTGTCCGCCGCCACCAGTCGGGCGGTACGCGCCAGGTTGTCCACCACGCCCGGCCCGAGCGCCCGCACCAACGCCGGCAGCACGTCGGCCCGCACCCGGGAGCGGGCGTACGACGGGTCGGTGTTGTGCGGGTCCTGCCACGCGCTGAGACCGAGCGCGGCACAGGCGGCGCGGGTCTGCTCCCGACCGATCTCCAGAAGCGGGCGCAGCAGCGGCACCCCGGCCAGCTCCCGCCGGCCGGGCATCCCGGCCAGCCCGCGTGGACCGGCGCCCCGGGCGAGCGCGAGCAGCACGGTCTCCGCCTGGTCGTCGCGGGTGTGCCCGGTGAGCACCGCGACCGCCTCGTGCTGCCGAGCCGCCTCGGTCAACGCCTCGTAGCGGGCCTCCCGGGCCGCCGCCTCCGGGCCACCCGGACGCCCGGCCACCCGCACCCGCACCGCCACCACCGGCGCGAACCCGGCCTCTCGGGCCCAGCCGGCCACCGCCTCCGCGCGCTGCGCCGAGCCCGCCTGCAGGCCGTGGTCGACGGTCACCAGGCCGGCGGTCCGGCCCAGGCGGGGCGCCACGAACACGGTGGCCGCCGCCAGGGCGAGTGAGTCGGAACCACCGGAGCAGGCGACCAGCACCGGGCCGCCGGACGGCAGGTGAGTCAGCGCGCGGCGGACCGCCACCCGGATCGCGGCCACCGGCGGCGCGAGCGCGCCCATCGACGGACGGTCAGCCAGCGGCCGGTACGGTGCCGGCCGGGCCGTGCACCCGCGCCACCCAGGCGTCCGGGTCGCCCAACTCGGACAGCCGGGGCAGGGTGAGCGGCGAGTTGAAGATCGAGTTGAAGCCCTCCATGCCGACCCGCTCGACCACGCCGTGCACGAACTTGCGGCCCTCGGCGTACTGGCGCATCTTGACGTCCACCCCGAGCAGCCGGCGGATCGCCTTCTCCAACGGGTTACCCGCCTCGCGCCGGCGGTTGAACGACGCCCGGATCCGCTCCACGCTCGGGATCACCTGCGGGCCGACGCCGTCCATCACGAACTCGGCGTGCCCCTCCAGCAGGGTCATCAGCGCGGTGAGCCGGTCGAGGACGGCCCGCTGCGCCGGGGTCTGGACAATGTCGAGCACGCTCGTCCGGCTCTCCGGGTCGCGGACCGCCTCGGACAGCGTCGCCACCCCGCGCCGCAGCCGCTCGACGAGGTGCTCGCCGCCGCTGGACGAGGCGTCGACGAACGCCTGCACCTCGCTGAGGAAGTAGGCCCGCATCCATGGCACGGCGGTGAACTGCGTCCGGTGGGTGACCTCGTGCAGGCAGACCCAGAGCCGGAAGTCCCGGGGGTCGGCGCCGAGCTTGCGCTCCACCTCGACGATGTTGGGCGCCACCAGCAGCAGTTGGCCCGGGTCGGCGGAGAAGACCTCGTACTGGCCGAGCACCCGGCCGGAGAGGTAGGCCAGCACGGTGCCGGCCTGCACCCCGGTCAGCCGGGACCCGATCGCCTCGGTGAGCGCGCCGGGTTGCTTGTCGCCGGACAGCCGACTGACCAGCGGAGTGATCACCTCACGCAGCCCGGCGATGTTGGTGGCCGCCCAGTCCCGGCGGTCGACGACCCGCACCGGCGGGTGTGCCACCTGCGCCCGCAGCCCCGTGTAGTCGGCCACGTGCCCGGCCGCCTCGTCGGTCAGCCGACGCAGGTCGCCGACCACGTCGGTGGCCTCCGAGTACGACACCCGGGGGCCCGACTTGCTCAACGCCCCCGCGGTCGCGGCGGCCAGATCCCAGTCCACGAACTGCGCCATGAACCCACCGTACCCGCGTCGCGACACCCCGGCCCGGGCTCGCGTCGGCGATCGACGCCGGTCGCGCGCCCGGCGCCGGCCGGAAACCCCGCCCCGACGCTCGTCAGCGGCAACCGCAGCCGGCCAGCGCGGCGGCGATGCGGTCCAGCGCCGGTTGGGCGGTGTCCGTCCCACCGGGCACCCTGTCGGTGAGCACCGCGAACGTGAGCAGTCGGCCGTCAGCGGTGGTGACCAGGCCGGCGATGGCGTGCACCCCGGTCAGGGTGCCGGTCTTGGCGCGGACGGCGCCCGCCCCGCCGGCGGTGCCGGGAGCGCCCCGGTACCGGTCGCCCAGCGTGCCGGACCAGCCGCCCACCGGCAGACCGCCGAAGACGCCGGCCAGCTCCGGGTGGTCCGGGCTCGCGGCCAGCCGGATCAGGTCGGTGAGCAGTGACGGGCTGATCCGGTTACGGCGGGACAGGCCACTGCCGTCGGAGAGGGTGATCTCCTCGGCGGGCAGGCCCAGCGCCGCCACCTCGGCGTCCATGGCGGCGGCGGCACCGTCGAACGACGCCGTCTGGCTGCGGGCCAGCGCCACCTGGCGGGCCAGCGCCTCGGCCAGCAGGTTGTCACTCTCGCTGATCATGATGTCGACCAGCCGGATCAACGGCGGCGACTGCACCACGCCCAGCTCCGTACCGGGAGGCGGGGTGCCACCGGCGGCGGTCGCCAGGGCCGGGGCCGTGCCCCGCTTGACGGTGCTGGCCGGTACGCCGAGCAGTTGGGCGAACGACCGGCCGGCGGCGAGGTCCGGCTCGGCGACCCGCTCGGCGCCACCGGCCTCGGCACCCGGGTCCTTGCGCGCACCGTCGGTCATCAGCGCGGTCACCGCGCCGCCGTACCCGCCGGTCGGGATGTCGTCGTCCCAGCCGGGGCCGTACACCGGGCCGGAGTAGATCGTGCCGTCGACGGTGACGCTGGTCGGGGCCGTGCCGCCGAGCGCGGTGCGCACCTGCGCGGCCAGGTCGTCCAGGCGTGCCGCCCCGGGGTAGTAGCCCTTCTTGTCCACCGCGAGCGTGGGGTCGCCGCCCCCGACGATCACCACCTCGCCGGGCTTGGCGCCGGCCACCGCCCGGGTGGGGATCCGGTACCCGGGCCCACGGGCGGCCAACACGGTCACCGCGGTCGCCAGCTTCGTCACCGAGGCGGGCACCGTCCCGTCGTCCGCCCCCTTGGCGAACAGCGTCTGACCGGTGGTCACGTCGGCCACCGAGACGTTCACGCGGTCGCCCAGGGCGGAGACACCGACCAACGGGTCCAGCGCGGCCCGTACGCCGTCCGGCGCGGGCAGCGGGGCGTTCGGGTCGGGCCCGTCCAGCACGTCCGCCGGATCGGGTTCCACGGCGGGGCCGGCGGCGGTCGGCGCGGACGCCGCATCCTCGCCCAACCAGCCGGCGACCGGGCCGGGCCGGGTCACCACGACGCCGACACCGGTCAGCACCAGCAGCAACACCACTGCCAGCACGGCCACCAGCCGCCCCCGGCGGCGCGGCGAGGTCGGCGGCGCTACCGGCGGCTCGGCGTCGGCCGGCGCCGGCAGCGCGGAGATCGGCGGGCCCAGAGGCGGTACGCCGGTCGGAATGCGGACAGTGGGGCCGTCACCGGACGGCGCGCCACCCCGGGCCGGACTGGTCGGGGCGGGACTGGTCGGGTGTGCGCCGCTCGGCGGGGCGCTCGTGGGATGGTTTCCACCGCCCAGGACCGGGAAGCGTCCGCTGTTCGGCCCGGCGGAATTCGCCTCCGACGGGTGCCACGGCAGCGGCGGAGGCCGCTCCGGCGCCGACTCCTCGGGCGCCCGGGGAAGGTGGGCGTCGGGCACCGGGACCCGCCCGGTGGCGCCGCCGGAGCCGGATCGCCCGGTACCACGCGCGGTGCCCCCGTCCGGGCGGTAGTGTGAATCTTCCCTCCCCACGACCCCCTCCTCCCCCAGCGAAAATCGGCTTGGGTGACACTACTTCGGTCCGAAGACTATGCGGTGGCCGGAGTCGGCGGGTGGGCATTCACCTGTCCGGAGGGCGCCACCAGTGGTTCCGTTAGCCAGCGTGGGCAGACGAGGGAGCGTGCAGATGGATTTCGACGTGACGGTTGAGATCCCCAAAGGTCACCGGAACAAGTACGAGGTGGACCACAAGACCGGCCGGATCCGGCTGGACCGCACCCTGTTCACGTCCACCCAGTACCCGGCCGACTACGGGTTCATCGAGGAGACGCTGGGCGAGGACGGCGACCCGCTGGACGCGCTGGTGCTGGTCCCCGAACCGACCTTCCCGGGCTGCCTCATCCGCTGCCGGACCATCGGCATGTTCCGGATGACCGACGAGAAGGGCGGCGACGACAAGGTCCTCTGCGTGCCCTACGAGGACCCCCGCCAGGAGCACCTGCGCGACATCCACCACCTGGGCGAGTTCGACCGCCTGGAGATCCAGCACTTCTTCGAGGTCTACAAGGACCTGGAGCCCGGCAAGTCGGTCGAGGGCGCGACCTGGGTCGGCCGCACCGAGGCCGAGGCCGAGATCCGGGCCTCCTACCAGCGGGCCCGCGACGCCGAGGCGCGCGGCGAGTCCACCCACTGACGAACGCTGACCGACCGGGCCCGGGAGCCGCTCAACCGAGCAGTCCCCGGGCCCGGTCGTACAGGTCGAGCACCGCGCAGGCGACCGGCACCACGGCGACCACCAGGGCCGTGTCGGTGAGGTCCGCGACCCTTCCGAGGTACGGCGAGACCGCGCGCCGGGCGTACCCGGTGCCGGCGGCCACGGTCACCAGGCCCAGCGCCGCGCCACCGAGGACCAGCGCCAACCGGCCGGTGCCGTCGGCCCGGTCGACCAGCACCGCACCCAGCACCGCGTAGCCGGCGAGTCCGGCGAGCACCGTCGGCACCCGGTGCCGCAGTGCCACGAACAGCCGCGACCGCAGCAGCAGCACGGCCGAGACCACCGCCACCAGCACCGGGCCGGCCGTCCCACCGGCCACGCCGAGGACGACCGCCGCGCCCACCGCCAGCACGGCGTGCCCGAGCAGCATCCCGGTCAGCACCTCCTCGGTGCGGGTGACTGCCGCGTGCACCCGACCCCGGTCCGGCAGGTCCCGGGGGCGCTCCGGCTCGGCACCCGACGCGGCGGCCGGCAGGGTGATCGGCGGCAACGGCAGCTTGCCCAACCGGATGGCGAGCAGCGGGATCGCCCCGAGGGCGAAGACCAGCGCGCTGAGCAGCACCGCCGCCGTGCCCGCCGGGGTCAGCAGCAGCGCGCCGAGCGCCGCGCCGGCACCGAGCAGACCGACCGTGACGCCGGCCACGAAGACCCGCAGTCGGCTGGCCACCCCGAGCAGACCTACCAGCGCCACCAGGAGCAACGCCACCGAGCCGGTCAGCAGCTCGGGTGCGCCGACCCAGCGCATCGGCCCGAGCGGGCCGACCGGATCACCGGAGCCGATCGCCAGGGCGCCGGCCACGAAGGCGTACGGCAAGGCGTAGCCGCCGAGCGTCGCCCCGGCGGCGCCGTCGCCGTTGGCGCGGGAGGCGACCGCGCCGGCCACGGTGAGCAGCAGCGCCACCACCGCCGCCGCGAACCAGCCGCTGGGCAGCGTCGGACCGCCGGCGAGCAGGGCGAACAGCCCGACGGCGAGCGGCACAGCGGCACCGGCCAGGCCGGCGACCCGGGTGGCGTCTGGTGACCAGGCCCCACCCCGTCGGCGGGCGCCGTCGGCGATCGCCTCCACCACGTCGTCGTACTCCAACTCGGGCCAGTGGGCGCGGGCCGGCACCAGGTGCAGCACCTCACCGTCGCGGACCCCCTGCGGCAGCAGCGCCTGCGCCGTCGCCAGCAGCGCCCCGTCGGTACGACGCAGCACCCAGCCGCCGTGCCGCTCGCCGTCGTCGGCCAGGCCCTCGCCGGCGTGTCGGAGCACGTCGGGCAGCAACTCGGCCAGGGGCACCTGCTCCGGCAGTGCGACGTCGACCCGCCGTTGCGGCGCGCTGATGGTGACGCGGGCCAGCCCGGTTGTCATCGAGTGATCTCCATATCGAGGGGGATCGGAGGCTGCGCGGACGACAGGACTTTACCTACGATGAGCCAGGCTCGGGTTACCCAGCGCTGTCAGGAGGCCGAGTGTCCACTGTCGTCATCAAGCGCCCGCCGCGTCGGCCGGCGCCGGAGATCCCCGTTGGCGAGCTGCCCGTCGAGGCGCCGCCGGAGATCCCCGCGGTGGCCGGCGGACGGTGGCAGCAGATGCTGATGGTGCTGCCCATGCTCGGCGGCACGGTGGCGATGGCGATGATGTTCGGCCGGGGCGGCGGCGCCTATTCGTACGTGGTGGGCGGGATGTTCGGGCTCTCGTCGCTGGCGATGCTGGTCACCTCGTGGGGCAGCGCCTCGGGCACCCCGAAGAAGTCGGAGATGATGGCGGCCCGCCGGGAGTACCTGCGCCACCTGGCCACGCTGCGCCGCCGGGTCCGGCAGACCGCCGGGCAGCAGCGGGCCGGGCTCTACTACCGACACCCCGACCCGGGTCGGCTGTGGTCTACGGTGGACAGCCGCCGGGTCTGGGAACGCCGCCCCGCCGACCCGGACTTCGCTGTGGTACGCGTCGCCGTCGGGCCGCAGACCCTGGCCACCCCGCTCGTCGGGCCGGTCACCCGACCGCTCGAGGAGCTGGAGCCGATGACCGCCGGCGCGCTGCGCCGCTTTCTGGACGCGTACTCCGTGGTGCCGGAGCTGCCGGTGGCCCTGTCGCTGCGCAGCTTCGCCCGGGTGCACGTGCGGACCGCCGCCGGTGGCCCGGCCAGCGGTGGGCCGCCCACCGGCGACCCGGCCGCCCAGGCCCTGGCCCGGGCGGTGCTGACCCAGTTGGCCGTGTTCCACGCCCCCGACGAGCTGCTGATCGCGGTCTGCGCCGGCCCGGAACGCCGGGCCGACTGGGAGTGGGTGAAGTGGCTTCCGCACGCGCACCATCCCTCTCGCACGGACGCGCTCGGGCCGGTGCGGCTGGTGACCTCGTCGGCCGCGGAGCTGGAACGGCTGCTCGGTGACGTGCTGGCCAGCCGGTCCCGGTTCAGCCCGGCCGGACCGGCCACCGACGGCCCGCACGTGGTGGTGGTCCTCGACGGCGGTGACCTGACCGGCGCCACCGACCTGACCGGCGACGGCGGCATCGACGCGGTCACCGTGCTGGACCTGGACACTCCGCCGCCCCGCCTGCTCGACCGGTACGCGCTGCTGTTGGAGCTGCGCGGCCGGCGGCTGCACTCGTGGTCGGTCCAGGGGCACGCGGAGGTGGGCACCGCCGACCACCTCGACCTCGCCGACGCCGAGGCGGTCGCCCGGCGGTTGGCGCCGCTGCGGCTGGCCGGCACGGCCCGCGGCCCGGACGCCCCGCTCCAGGTCGAGCTGGGCCTGCCGGAGCTGCTCGGCCTCGGCGATCCGGAGAGCTTCACCGCCGAGCAGGGCTGGGCGCCGCGCTCGGCCCGGGACCGGCTGCGGGTGCCGATCGGGGTGGGTGTCGACGGCGGCGCCATCGAGCTGGACCTCAAGGAGTCCGCCCAGGACGGGATGGGCCCGCACGGCCTGCTCATCGGAGCCACCGGGTCCGGCAAGTCCGAGCTGCTCCGCACGCTGGTGCTGGGGTTGGCGGCGACGCACAGCAGCGAGCAGCTCAACTTCGTCCTGGTCGACTTCAAGGGCGGCGCCACCTTCGCGCCGTTCGACCGGCTGCCGCACACCGCTGCCGTGATCACCAACCTGGCCGACGCGCTGCCCCTGGTCGACCGGATGGTCGACGCGATCAACGGGGAGCTGGTCCGCCGGCAGGAGCTGTTGCGCCGCGCCGGCAACTTCGCCAGCGTGCGCGACTACGAGCGGGCCCGCGCCGCCGGCAGCCCGCTCGCCCCGCTCCCGTCGCTGCTGCTGATCTGCGACGAGTTCTCCGAACTGCTCTCCGCCAAACCCGACTTCATCGACCTGTTCGTGCAGATCGGCCGACTGGGCCGGTCGCTGGGCGTGCACCTGCTGCTCGCCAGCCAGCGCCTGGAGGAGGGCCGGCTGCGCGGGCTCGACACCCACCTGTCGTACCGGATCGGGTTGCGCACCTTCTCCGCGCTGGAGTCCCGGACGGTGCTCGGCGTGCCGGACGCGCACGAGTTGCCCCGCTCGCCGGGTCACGGCTACCTGCGGGCCGGCACCGATCCGCTGGCCCGTTTCAAGGCCGCGTACGTCTCCGGAACGGTGCGCCGCCGGGCCGCGACGGCGGGTGCCACGGCCGGCGGCGGCGCCCGCCTGCTCACGTTCACCACCCACGCCGTGCCGCTGCCCGAGCCGGCCACCCCGGCCCTGACCATGGCGGCCGAGGACGAGAGCGACCGGGAGACCCTGCTCGACCTGCTGGTCGATCGGCTCGTCGGGCAGGGCCCGCCCGCCCACCAGGTGTGGCTTCCGCCGCTCGGTGAGCCGCCGGCCCTGGACGAGCTGTTGGGCCCCGTCGAGGTGGACCCGGCGCGCGGGCTCACCGTGGGCAACCCCGAGCTGCACGGCGCGCTGGGCGTGCCGGTGGCGGTGGTGGACCGGCCGTTGGAGCAGCGCCGGGACCTGCTCTGGCTGACCCTGGACGGCGCGGCCGGGCACGTCGCGGTGGTCGGTGCGCCGCAGAGCGGCAAGTCCACCGCGCTGCGTACGCTGATCTGCGCGTTGGCGCTCACCCACACCCCGGCCGAGGCGCAGGT
The DNA here is from genome assembly GCF_040607775.1 of Micromonospora sp. NPDC005237. Classification (NCBI taxonomy): domain Bacteria; kingdom Bacillati; phylum Actinomycetota; class Actinomycetes; order Micromonosporales; family Micromonosporaceae; genus Micromonospora; species Micromonospora sp. NPDC005237. Next base: position 409,508 of record NZ_JBEXHJ010000004.1, read on the forward strand.
CTACTGTCTCGACTTCGGCGGCGGTGGCCTCGCGGCGCTGCGCGGTCTGCCGCACGTGGGCGGCGTGGCCGGCCGCGCCGATCCGACCGCCGTGCGGCGCACGGTCGGCGAGATGACGACCCTGCTGGCCGAGCGGGAGCGCCGATTCGCCGAGCTGGGCGTGGAGTCGATGGCCGTGTACCGGCAGCGTCGCGCCGCGGCGGGAACGACCAGCCAGCCGGGCGCCGACCCGTTCGGCGACGTGTTTCTGGTGATCGACGGCTGGAGCACCGTCCGCGGCGAGTACGACGACCTGGAACCGCTGGTCACCGACCTGGCCACCCGGGGTCTGTCGTACGGGGTGCACGTGGTCGCCACGGCGCTGCGCTGGCTGGATTTCCGCCCGGCGATCCGGGACCTGTTCGGCTCCCGGTTGGAGCTGCGCCTCGGCGACCCGGCCGACTCCCTGGTGGCCCGCCGGGCGGCGGCGAACGTGCCGGAGCGCCCCGGCCGGGGGGTGACGGCGGAGAGCCTGCACTTCCTCACCGCGCTCCCGCAGCTCGCCGCCCCGGGCGCGGGCACCGCCGACCTCGTCAAACGGATCGCCGACAGCTGGGCCGGCCCGGCGGCGCCCCGGGTCCGGCTCCTCCCGCCGGTGCTGCCGTACGCCGGCCTGGATCTCGCCGCGACGACCGGGCTGCGGCTGCCGATCGGGATCGCCGAGGCGGACCTGCGGCCGGTGCTGCTCGACTTCGCGAGCGAGCCGCACTTCGTGGTCTTCGGGGACGCGGAGTGCGGCAAGTCGACGTTCCTGCGGGCGCTGGCCGCCTCGATCACCACCCGGTTCACGCCGGAGGAGGCCCGGGTGATCCTGGTCGACTACCGGCGCAGCCTGCTCGGCGCCATCGAGACGCCGCACCTCATCGGGTACGGCACCGCCGCCGCGCACACCGCCGACCTGGTCGAGTCGGCCGCCGGATACCTGGAGCGGCGGGCTCCCGGGCCGGAGGTCACCCCGCAGCAGTTGCGGGACCGCTCCTGGTGGTCGGGGCCGGAACTGTTCGTGCTGGTCGACGACTACGACCTGGTGGCCGCGGGGCCGGCGAACCCGTTGCGGGCCCTGGAGGAGCATCTGCCGCACGCCCGCGACGTCGGGCTGCACCTGGTGCTGGCCCGCCGCTCCGGAGGTGCGGGACGGTCCCAGTACGAGCCGATCGTGCAGCGGCTGCGGGAGCTCTCCACCGCCGGGCTGGTGATGGCGGGCAGCCCCGAGGAGGGTGCGCTCGTCGGCCCGGTGCGGCCCGGGCCGCTGCCGGCGGGCCGTGGTCGGCTCGTCACCCGGCGGGAGGGCGTACGCCTCGTTCAGCTCGCACATCTGCCGCCACCATGACCTGTCTCGGTAGTTCCTCCCGTGACGGGTGGGGAAACCGGTAATCTCCGATCGTCGTGGTTCCGTCGTCGGATTGAATGGCTGGGGATGTGACAGGGGTTCGGCACAGCGGTCCGGCAGTGGCCCGGCGGGCCGGCCGGGCGCTGCTCGGTGTGGCGGCGATGCTCGCTGTCGCGGTCCCGACCGCCGCACCCGTCGCCGCGCCCAGCAGCGGCGGGCAACTCGCCGGCGCGTCGGTGGCGCTCGCCCCCGGTGACAGCGTCGCCCGCACCGACCAGGTCCGTGACGAGCAGTGGCAGCTCGACGAGTTGCGGGCCGACACGGCCTGGCGCACCTCGACCGGCCGGGGCGTGACCGTGGCGGTGGTCGACTCCGGTGTGGACGCCAACCATCCCGACCTGGCCGGCCAGGTGCTGCCCGGCCTCGACCTGGTCGGGCCCGCCGGCGGCGCCGGGCCGGATCCGGTCGGTCACGGCACCACTGTCGCGGGCCTGATCGCCGGGCGTAACGACGACAAGCGGGGCGTGGTCGGCCTGGCGCCGGACTCCCGGATCCTCCCGGTCCGCGTGCTGGACGAGCGCAACAAGTACGACGACGCCCTGATCGTCGCGAAGGGCGTCCGCTGGGCGGTCGACAACGGCGCCCGGGTGATCAACCTGTCGCTGGGCGGCAGCGGGGACAGCCCCGCCCTGGCCGCGGCTCTGGACTACGCGTTCGCCCGGGACGTGGTGGTGGTCGCCTGCACCGGCAACCTGGCCACGTCGACCGACTCCAAGGTCTGGTACCCGGCTCGTGAGCCGGGCGTGATCGCGGTCGCCGGGCTGGAGCGCAGCAGCGACAACCTGTGGTCCGGGTCGATCACCGGCCGGGCGACCGTGCTTACCGCCCCCGCCACCAACCTGGTCGGCGCCCGCCCGGCCGACGGGTACTGGCGGGTGCAGGGCACCAGCTTCGCCGCGCCGTTGGTGGCCGCCACCGCCGCGCTGGTCCGGTCCCGCTTTCCGGACATGCCCGCCGGCGAGGTGGTCAACCGGTTGCTGGCCACCGCCCGTGACCTCGGCCCGACCGGCCGGGACGACCGCTTCGGGTACGGGGTGGTCGACCCGGTGGCGGCGCTGACCGCGGACGTTCCCCCGGTCACCGCCAATCCGCTGGACGATCTGACCTCGCCGGGCGTGGTCGGCTTCGGTCCGGCCCCCGGTTCGGGCGACAACGGCCCGGTCAGCGGCGCCGGCAGCGATCCGCTCGGTTTCACCGCTCCACGGCAGCAGACGGGGTGGACGGCCCGGCCGGCGGGCGCGCCGGACGAATCCGCGCCGGAGCAACTGTGGACCGGGGTTGTGCTCTTCGCCGCCCTGGTGACCGGCGCGGCGCTGATGGTGCGCCGGTTCCGTCAGCGCGCTCGCTGAGCGCCGCTGACGGCAGGTCTGATTGCCCTGCGGGTGGGGTAGAACCGTCCGCATGAGCACGCCCGCCCCCCGTAGCCTCGACACCACCCGGCGCCCGTCCTGGCGGCGCCGCCGCCTCGACCCGGACCACTCGTTGGGTCTGCGGCTGACCCTGGCGGCGACGGCGGCGTTCCTGGTGCTGGTGCCGTTCGCCCTGCTCGCGCTGCTGGTGCTCGGTGCGTGGGCGCCGCTGCACCGGCTGGACACGACGATCACCGACGCGCTGCACGACCACGCGGTGGACCACCCGGCCTGGGTCGCGCTGATGGAGGTCTGGAGTGCGGTGTTCGCGCCCATGCCGCTGCGGGTCGTGGCCCTGCTCGTGGTGATCTGGCTGCTGCGCCGGCAGGCTCGGCGGCTGGCCCTCTGGGTGACCACGACGATGGTGGTCGGCGGGTTGATGGGTCCACTGCTCAAGTTGCTCGTCGGCCGGGACCGGCCGGAGCTGCTCGATCCGGTGGCGCGGGCCGCCGGCTACTCGTTCCCCTCCGGGCACGCGCTGAACGCCACCCTGGCCGCCGGGGTGCTGCTGCTGGTGTTCCTGCCGTACGTCCGACGCTGGGCCTCGCGGGTCGCGCTCTGGGTCGCCGCGCTGCTGCTCACCGTGGTGACCGGGGTGAGCAGGGTCGCGCTCGGTGTGCACTTCACAAGCGACGTGCTCGGCGGTTGGCTGCTCGGCGTGGCGGTGGTCGCGGCGACCACCGCGGCGTTCACCAGTTGGCGGGCGCACACCGGCCTCCGACCGGTCCGGCCGGTCCGCGACGGCGTCGCGCCCGAGGTCGAGCGGCAGCCGGACAAGACCTGAGGCGTGACGACGACGCCGACCGGGTACTGGCCCGCTCATGTCCGACACCGTGGTCCAGATCGTCCGGCGGGTGCTGCTGCCGGTGTCCCTCCTGTTCGGTTTCATGGTGCTGCTCGGGGTGCTGGTCACCCGCGTGTTCGCCCGGACCTGGCCGTTCACCGTCGAGGACGCGGTGAATCGGGAGTTCGCGGGTGACCGCACCGGCGGCTGGAACGACGTCTCGCTGGTGTTCAGCACGCTGGCCAGCACCCAGATGATCGTCGTGGTCACCGTGCTGGTGGCGCTGGCGCTGCGGCTCTGGCTGAAGCGCTGGCGGGAGCCCCTGTTCCTGTGCGCGGCGGTGACCGCCCAGGCGCTGGTGTTCCTGCTCACCACGATGGTGATCGACCGGCAGCGGCCGGCGGTGGAGCACATGGATGTCTCGCCGCCCACGTCGAGCTTCCCGTCCGGGCACACCTCGGCGGCGGTGGCGCTCTACGTCGGTATCGCGGTGCTGATGGCCCTGCGGGCGCGCAGCACCGGAGCGAAGGTCGCCTGGTGGACGCTGCTGCTGATGGTGCCGGTGGGTGTGGCGCTGACCCGCATGTACCGGGGGATGCACCACCCGAGCGACGTGGTGGCGTCCTTCCTCAACGGCGGCGCCTGCGTCGCGATCATGGCCCGGGCGGTGCTGGACCGGGGACTGCGCTGGGGGCGGACGAAGCTGCCGCTCGCCGCACCGGCCCGGACCTGATCCGGCGCGACGCTCAGGTGCACTCGCCGGTGGCGACGGCCCGGTTGCGCTCGGCGCCGGCCAGCGCCACCGGCCGGGCCTCGGCGGCGGTCACCGCGAACCCGGTGTTGGGGTCGTCCGCCGCCGCCGCGAAGATCACGCCGAGCACCAGGCCGTTGGCGGAGAGCAGCGGCCCACCGGAGTTGCCGCTACGCACCAGAGCCCGGATGGTGTAGATCTCCCGGGTGACGTCGCCGGAGGAGTAGATGTCCGGCCCCTTGATCCGGTCGACGTCCCGAACCCGCGCCGACTGCGCGTTGTACGGGCCGTCGAGCGGGAAGCCGAGCACGATGGCGTCCGAGCCGCTGCCCGCGTTGCCGGCGGCGAACCGCAGCGACGGGCCGGGCAGCCCCGGCACCAGCAGCACCGCCAGGTCGCGGTTCGGGTCGTAGACCACCACCTGACCGTCGTACCGCTCCCCGCCCAGCTCCACCGCCACCGATCGGGTGCCGGCGACCACGTGGGCGTTGGTCATGACCCGGTCGTCGGCGTACACGAAGCCGGAGCCCTCGATGCGGCGCGAACAGCTGGGCGCGGAGCCGAGCACCTTGACCACCGAGCGCTGGCCGTTGACCACCAGCTGGGAGCCGGCCAGCGCCGGGTCGGGCGGGTCGACCTGCCGGGCCCGGGTGGGCGCGAGACCACCGAAGACGTCCGGGAACCCGTCGGTGTCGACGGTGTCCTCCAGAGCGGTGGAGAGCCGGTGCGCCTCCTCCGGCAGCACCCCGTTCACCACGGTGATCAGCGCGCTGTTGCGCACCGCGGCGGCGAGCCAGGGCACCGACGACGACCCGAGCGGTACGGCGACGAGCCAGGCCAGCAGGAGCACCGCGAACAGTGAGACGAACGCCCCGCCGATGTCGTCGACCCGCCGACCCACGTCGCTGGTGATCGTCTTGCGCAGGTGCGAGCCGAGCCAGCCGGCGAGCGCCTGCCCGATCACGGCCAACCCGAAGATCGCCACCAGTGAGATCAGCACCCGGGTGCCGGCGTCGACGAACTGCCTGGCGAACAGCGGCCCGAGTTGCAGGCCGAGCAGCAGTCCCAGGAAGAAACCGGACAGCGACGTGATGCCGATGACGAAACCCTGGCGGTATCCGCTGATCGCGAACACGAGCATGAGCAGCAGCAGGACGAGATCCACGACGGACACGGGGTCCAGCGTACGGGCAGCGCGCCTACCGGATGACCACCGCTTGCGGAAGGTGACCGCGTGGTCAGCGTAGGGCGGTCTCGTCGACCTCTTCGGTGCCGGCCGACGGCGCGGGAGTGGCCCCCGTGGGCGGCAGCTCGACCAGCCGGCCGGGCGACCACGGGCGGGCCCAGCCACCCATCTCCAGCAGGGCCGCCAGCACCCCGGCGGTGAAGCCCCAGACGAGCATGCCGCGCGCCGAGAACGCCGGCCCCTCCCAGCCGCTGGGATGGCGGACCCGCAGCCGGTTGGCCGGGTCGACCAGCTCGCGGACCGGCAGTCGCGCCACGTGCGCCACCTCGGCGGGCTCCCGCGGGTGCACCGGGTGCGGGTCGTGCCACCAGGCCAGCACGGGGGTGACCACGAAGTCGCTGACCGGGATCCACAACTTCGGCAGTTCGGCCAGCACGGTGACGCTGGCCGGGTCGAGGTCGACCTCCTCGTTCGCCTCGCGGAGCGCGGTGGCCCGGACGTCGGCGTCCTCCGGGTCGGCCGCCCCGCCCGGGAAGGCCGGCTGACCGGCGTGGTTGCGCAGGGTGGCGGCCCGTTGCAGGACCAGCACGTCGGGGCCGGTGCCGGGCTGCTCACCGAGCAGCACCAGCACGGCGCTCTCCCGGCCGCCCTCGGCGGGGGTGGTCAGCCGGGTGAAGTCCTCGGCACGGGCGGTGCCCAGCCGGGTCAGCAACGGCTCGATCCACTCGGGCGGTCGGCGGATCATGCTGGCACCGTCAGGCCGAGATGCTGGCGGACCAGCTTGGCGATCTGCGCGTCATCGAGAGCCCCGGTGGCGTCGATGTGCCGGATGCGGCCCTGCGCGTCGACGAAGAGGGTCAGCGGGAAGGCGTTGCGCTTCAGTTCCCGTTGCAGCGCGTCGCCCTGGTCCACCAGGATCGGGAACCGTACGCCGAAGTCCTCGCCGATGGACTGGGCGCCGCCCCGGCTGTCCCGGGTGTTGACCCCGACCACCTGGAGTCGCCCGGCGGCGCGCTCGCTGAGCCGCTGGAAGGCGGGCAGTTCCTTGCGGCACGGCCCGCACCAGGAGGCCCACACATTGATCACGGCTGGCCCGGCCACGTCGCGCAGAGCGACGGGGGCGCCGCCGGTGAAGCAGGCGAGGGTCAGCTCCGGCAGCTCCTGCCCGCCGGGTGCCGTCGCCGTGCCGGGCGTGGCGGGGGCCGTCGTGCCGGCGCCGGGCGACGCGGCCGTGGGGGGCGTGCCCAGCCCGGCGCAGTCGCGGAAGGGCGACGGCCGTTCGGCGGCGGCCGGCCGTGGTGCGGGGTCGTCGGCCGGGCTGCCGGTGCAACCGGCAACGACCAGTAGCAGCGGCAGGACGAGCACAGCGAGGCGCCGGTTCACGGCACCTCCGCGGCGACCGCCTGCGCGGGCACCAGCTCCGGGTCGACCCCGGCGGCCACCGCGAGGTCACGCGCCCGAGGGCCCTTGAGCAGCTTGGCTGCGGCAGCCGGCTCGGTCGGGCCGGTGCCGTACGAGGGGCAGAGCTTCGCGAGCGTGCACGCCCCGCAGGCGGGCTTGCGGGCATGGCAGACCCGTCGCCCGTGGAAGATGATCCGGTGCGACAGCATGGTCCAGTCGCGCTTGTCGTACAGCGCGCCGATCGCGTGCTCGATCTTGACCGGGTCGGTTTCGGTGGTCAGCCGCCACCGGTGCACCAGCCGCTGGAAGTGCGTGTCGACCGTGATCCCGGGGACGTCGAAGGCGTTGCCGAGAATGACGTTTGCGGTCTTGCGGCCGATCCCGGGAAGCGTCACCAGGTCGACGAGCCGGCCGGGGACCTGACCGTCGTACCGGTCGAGGAGGGCCTGCCCGAGCTTGAGCAGCGAATCGGTCTTGTTGCGGTAGAAGCCAGTGGGCCGGATCAGCTCCTCCATCTCGCCCCGGTCGGCCCCGGCGTACGCGGCGGCGCTCGGGTAGCGGGCGAAGAGCTTCGGGGTGACCTCGTTGACCTTCTTGTCGGTGCACTGCGCCGAGAGGATGGTGGCGACGGCCAGCTCCAGGGCGTTGGAGTGGTCCAGCTCACAGTGCGCGTCGGGGTGCGTCTCGGCCAGCACCCGGCCGATCTTGCGGGCACGACGTTTGCGCCCGAGATCGGTCTCGCTGGCACCGGGAGGGCTACTGGTCACGACGGTCAGCCTACGTCGCGCCCCGGACGTTCCTGCTCGGGTCAACCGGCCGTCGGCGCGGTGATCCTGCCCTGCCCGTCGAACCGGGCCCCACCCTTCGGGAAGTCGGCGCGGCTCAGCTCGGTGACCAGGCCCAGGCCGCGGTCGTCCGGGTCCATCGTCGGCTTGCCGGTGGAGTTCATGTACGTCGAGGTGAACGTGCCGCCGGCCCAACTGCCGTCCGGCTTGAGCGACACCTTCAGCACCCCGCCCCAGCCGAGCCGGCCGGTATTGATCAACGTGTTGCTACCGCCGGCGAAGTTGCCCAGGCTGTACGCGATCAGGCGCCCCTGATAGAACTCCATGCCGCGCAGCACGTGCGGCCCGTGCCCGACGATCAGGTCCGCGCCCGCGTCGATCATGGCGTGCGAGAACTTCACCGGGTCCCCCCGGTTCTCACCCAGGAATATCTCGGTGCCGGGTTTCACCCGGGTCTGGTCCGCGCCCTCGCCGCCCATGTGCACCTGCACCACGACCAGGTCGGCCATGGTGGCCGCCTTGGCCACCACCGTCTTGGCCTTGGCGATGTCGACCAGGCTGTTGGACCAGACATACGACGAGAAACCCACCACGGCAACCTTGACGCCCTTGATGTCGACCACGGTGATCTCGTCCGGGGCGCCGGTGTGCTCCAGGTCGTACTTCTCCAGCGCCTTCTGCGTGTTCTCGTAGCCCTTCGGCCCGTAGTCGTAGCCGTGGTTGTTGGCCTGGTTGAGCACCTTGAAGCCGGCGTCGCGCAGGTGCGCGGCGTACTCCGGTGGGGCCCGGAACTGGTAGCAGCGGGTGGAGTTGGCCCCGCACTTGCCGGCGCCGGTGTCCACCGTCAGCGGCTCCTCCAGGTTGCCCATCACCAGGTCGGCCTTGAGCGCCTGCTTGACCGAGTCGAAGAAGCCCTTGCCGCCGGCGGCGGGGAGCCGGCTCGGCGCGTTGCCCATGATGATGTCGCCGGTGGCGGAGAGCGAGATGGCGCCACCCCCGCCGGAGGTTGCGGCGCCGCCGCTCGCCTTCGGGCCGGACGTGGTCACCGGCGCTCCGGTGCCACCACCACCGGCGCCGGGCTGCCACACCGGGGCCTCCCCGCTGTCGGCACAGCCGGCGACGAGCAGGGCGGCCAGCAGCGCCGCGAGGCCGAGGGCGACGCGGCGGAACGGGCGGGGCGCGAGGGGGGCGAAAGCGTACATCGCCCGCGACCCTACCGGCCCCGCAACGCGCCGACGAGGGCCGATCGGTCGGAAGTTCAGCCGGTCAGCCGGTCTGACCAGGGAACGACCGGCCGGTCACCGCCCGCGCGCACTGCGGCGTGCACGGCTCGGGCCAGCGGGGCGCCCCAGGTGGAGCGCGGCCCGCCGTAGGCGACCTCCGGCCCGTCCACCGGACAGAGCACGGTGACCGCGTCGGTGGGGGTGCCGGTCCCGGGCAACCCCAGCTCGACGATCGCCTGGGTCTTCGCCTCGGTGGCGGTGGCGACGGCGTTGACGAGCGCCGAGTCGGCGAGCCGGGCCGGCACGTACACCACGATGTTGACCGTGCCCACCCGCTGGGCGAGCGCGGCCGGTTCCGGCGCGGCGGCGGGCACCGGGGTGCCGAGCCCGACCGTCGCCCAGGCCCGCACCCGGGTGTCGGTCCGGGCGACCACCTCGGTCACGTCGACGCCGGTCAGCAGGCCCACCCCGGGCCCGTCGAGGGCCAGGTCCGCGGCGAGCGCGGTCAGGTGGGCGGCGGGGTCGTCCCGGTCGTACGACATGGGCACGGTCGCGTTCAGCACCCAGTGCCGGACGCCGATTCCACCGCCGAGCGGGCCGCTGCTGACCGCTCGTAAGGGCCCGTCGGCCCGCCAGACGAGCAGCGGAATCTGCCGCCCGTCCTCGGCGCGGCTGGTCAGAGTCGGGTCGCTCAGCACGTCGGGCAGGTTACGCCCACCGATCAAGATTCCAGGGGCGACCTCTGATTCATGCTCACGTGCGCCTAGACTTGGCGGCGCGCGAGGGGATCAGCGGACGGCGGACCCGGCCGACGGACGGCACGCGCAACCGGAGGTGCGCGATGGATGAGGTACTGGCCCGCAGCGGGATCTTCCAGGGTGTCGACCCGGAAGCTGCCGAGGCGCTCGCCAAGGAGATGGAGACGATCGAGGTCCGCAAGGGCGAGATCGTCTTCAATGAGGGCGAGCCCGGCGACAGCCTCTATATCCTGCTGTCCGGGAAGATCAAGGTCGGCCGCCGGGCGGCGGACGGCCGGCAGAACCTGATCGCGGTGATGGGGCCGTCGGACATGGTCGGTGAGCTGTCGCTCTTCGACCCAGGTCCGCGTACGGCGACCGCCACCGCGGTGACCGACACCCGGCTGGTGCGGCTGCGCAAGCAGGCGCTGCGGCCGTGGCTCAACAACCGTCCGGAGATCGCCGAGCAGTTGCTCCGGGTGCTCGCCCGGCGGCTGCGTCGGACCAACGACTCGCTCGCCGACCTGATCTTCACGGACGTGCCGGGCCGGGTCGCGAAGAACCTGCTCCAGATGGCCGGCCGGTTCGGCACGCGCGATGGCGGCGTGCTGCGCGTGACGCACGACCTCACCCAGGAGGAGATCGCCCAGCTCGTCGGCGCCTCCCGGGAGACGGTCAACAAGGCGCTTGCCGACTTCGCCTCGCGCGGCTGGCTGCGGCTGGACGGCAAGAGCATCATCATCCTGGACCCGGAGCGCCTCGCCCGCCGCGCCCGCGTCTGAGCGGTACGTCCCGTCCCCGCCTGCCGTCACCGACGGCAGGCGGGGACGTTTTCGTCTGCCCGGCGCAGAAATGCTGGCTCGGTGCGGCAGCAGCGGTGAGGGTGGGCCCATGGTGAACAGAGTTGCGGTGCTCTCCGACATCCACGGCGTACTCCCCGCGCTGGAGGCCGTGCTGGCCGAGCCGGACGTCGCCGCCGCCGACCTCATCGTGCTGACCGGCGACATCGCGTCCGGCCCGCAGCCGGTCGAGGTGCTGGACGTGCTCGCCGACCTGGGTGACCGGGTCTGCTGGGTGGGCGGCAACTGCGAACGTGAGCTGGTCGACGCACGGGCCGGCCGGCCCGCCGCTTTCGAGGTGTCCAACTGGGCCGGCGGGCAGCTCCGCGAGGACCAGGTGGCCCGACTCGCGGCCCTGCCGGCGACGGCGACGTTCGAGATCGACGGCCTCGGGCCGACACTGTTCTGTCACGCGACCCCTCGTGACGACGAGGAAGTCGTGCTCGTCGACTCCCGAATGTCCCGCTGGTCGGAGGTGTTCGCCGGCCTCCCGGCCGAGATCGCGACGGTGGTCTGCGGCCACACCCACATGCCGTTCACCCGGCTGGTCGACCGGCGCCTGGTGGTCAACCCGGGCAGCATCGGCATGCCGTACGGGGGTGCGGGCGCGTGGTGGGCGCTGCTCGGTCCGGGCGTACAGCTGCGCCGCACCGCCTTCGACGTGGACGCGGCCTGCGCCCGGGTGGCGACGGAGTCGACCTACCCCGACGCCGCCGCCTGGGCCGACGAGTACCTGCGCTCCCAGCACAGCGACGCCGACGCCCTCACCGTCTTCGGCCCGCGCGACGGCCGCTGACCCACACCGCTCCGACGCTGCACATACCCCCGGCGCCGCACATGCCCTCGACGTTGCACAGGGCCTCGACGTTGCGGACGGCCTCGACGTTGCGGACGGCCTCGAGATTGCAGACGGCCTCGGCTGGCCGCCGACAGCTGGCGCAGGCCAATCAGCTGGGGTCGGAGGACCTCCTCTGCTGCCTGTAGAGCTGCCCCAGATCTGGGGCAGACCAGACGTCGCCGCTGCCCCACTCCTGGGGCAGCTCTACAGGGCCAGGGAGTGGCAGGTGGCGCATCGTCGCCGCCTCAGCCCCGGGGCAGCTCTACGAAGGCCCTGGAGGTGGAGGGGCAGGTGGCGCATCGTCGCCGCCCAATCCCGAGGCAGGGCAGCTCTCCGGAGGGCCCCGGAGTAGGAGGGGCAGATGGCGCGTCATCGCTGCCCCATTCGTGGGGCAGCTCTACAGGGGCCGGGGAGGGCAGTCGAGGTCAGCTCGACCTGAGCACATCGCCGATCCAGCCATAAAAAAGTCAGTCTTGACTGTTTGTTTCGGAGGCCGCAGGCTGTTGCCGTGTCCGCCGCATCGACGTCTGCCGCCGCGACGTCCGCTGCCTCGACGTCCGCTGCCGCGACGTCCGCTGCCGCGACGTCCGCCGGCGCGGCGTCCGCCGGCGCGACGCGTGTGCCCCAGCAGGAGCGCAGTCGCGCCACCCAGGCCCGCCTGCTGGAGGCGACCGTCGACTGCCTCATTGATCATGGCTGGTCCGGCACCACGACCACCGTCGTGGCGGCGCGAGCAGGTGTCTCGCGGGGCGCGCAGCTGCACCACTACCCGACGAAGGCCGCGCTGGTCACGGCCGCCGTCGCCCATCTGGCCGAGCGCCGGGCCAACGAGCTGCGCACCGAGGCCGAGGCGTTGCCGGCCGGCCCGCAGCGGCTGGACCGGGTGATCGACCTGCTCGGGGTGGCCTTCACCGGGCCGCTCTTCGTCGCCGCGCTCGAACTGTGGGTGGCCGCCCGCACCGACCCGGAGCTCCGCGACGCTCTGGTCCCGTTGGAGGCGACGGTCGGCCGGGAGATGCACCGGCTCACCGTCGCCCTGCTCGGGGTCGACGAGCGTCGTCCCGGCGTCCGCGAAGCCGTGCAGGCCACCCTCGACCTGCTGCGCGGGCTCGGGGTGGCCAACCTGCTCAGCGACGACTCGGCCCGCCGTGCCGCCCTGCTCGTCACCTGGAAACGCCAGCTCGCCACCCTCCTCACGCCCTGACCCCGGCCACACCGGCCCAGCACCGACCGGAGGCACCATGGTCGACCTCAGTGACCTGCTCGCGGATCTGGCCGACGAGTCCGCTGACCTGGACGCGCTGGTGGCGCCGCTGCCGGCAGCCGACTGGGCCCGCCCGACCCCGGCGGCCGGCTGGAGCATCGGGCACCAGATCGCCCACCTCGCCTGGACCGACCACGTGGCGCTGCTGGCCGCCACCGATACCGAGGCGTTCTACGCGACGGTGACCGGCGCTCCGGACGTGACGCGGCTGGTGGACGCGGGTGCCGATGGATTCCTCGCCCCGCCCGTCGACTTGCTCGCCCGCTGGCGCGCCGGGCGGGCGGCACTCGCCGACGCCCTGGCCGCCGTCCCGGCCGGCGAGAAGCTGCCCTGGTACGGCACCCGGATGTCGGCCACCTCGATGGCGACGGCCCGGATGATGGAGACCTGGGCACACGGCGAGGACGTGGCCGACGCCCTCAGCGTCGTCCGCCCCGACAGCGACCGGCTCCGGCACGTGGCGCACCTGGGCGTGCGTACTCTCGGGCACGGCTTCGCCGCCCACGGCCGGCCGGCACCGGCGGCGCCGGTCCGGGTCGAGCTGGTCGGGCCCGGCGGTGACATGTGGACCTGGGGTCCGGCGGACGCCGCCGACCGGCTGAGCGGCCCGGCCCGGGACTTCTGCCTCCTGGTCACCCAACGCCGCCACCGCGCGGACCTCGCCCTGGTGGCCACCGGCCCGATCGCCGACGAGTGGCTCGACGTGGCGCAGGCCTTCGCCGGGCCGCCGGGGGCCGGCCGGGCACCGGCCAGCGAAAACGGAGTACGGGCGTGATCCGCATCGGCAACGCCTCCGGCTTCTACGGCGACCGGTTCACCGCCTGGCGGGAGATGCTCGACGGCGGCGAACTGGACGTGCTGACCGGTGACTACCTGGCCGAGCTGACCATGCTGATCCTCGGTCGGGACCGGCTGCGCGACCCCGACCTCGGCTACGCGAAGACGTTCCTGCGCCAGCTGGAGACGTGCCTGGGCACAGCCCTCGACCGGGGGGTGCGGATCGTGACCAACGCCGGCGGGTTGAATCCGGCCGGCCTGGCCGCCGCCATCGAGGCGCTCGCCGGCCGTCTGGGCCTGTCGGCCCAGGTGGGGTACGTCGAGGGCGACGCGCTCCAGCGGCCCGACGCGCTCACCGCGAACGCCTACCTGGGCGCGTTCGGGATCGCCGCCTGCCTCGACGCCGGTGCCAACGTGGTGGTCACCGGCCGGGTCACCGACGCGTCATTGGTGGTCGGCCCGGCCATCGCCCGATACGGGTGGGGCCGCGACGACCTCGACGAGCTGGCCGGGGCGACCGTCGCCGGGCACCTCCTGGAGTGCGGCGCGCAGGTCACCGGCGGCAACTTCAGCTTCTTCACCGAACTGCCCGACGGCGGCCACCGCCCCGGCTTCCCGATCGCCGAGGTGCACTCCGACGGCTCATCCGTGGTCACCAAGCATCCGGGCACCGGCGGCGCGGTCACCGTGGAGACCGTCACCGCCCAGCTGCTCTACGAGATCGGCGGGCCGGCCTACCTGGGGCCGGACGTGGTCACCCGGCTGGACTCCGTGACGCTGCGCCCCGACGGGCCGGACCGGGTCCGGGTCTCCGGCGTCCGGGGCACCCCGCCCCCGGCAACGCTCAAGGTGGGCGTCAACAACCTCGGCGGCTTCCGGAACTCGATGACGTTCGTCCTCTGTGGGCTGGACATCGAGGCGAAGGCGGCCCTGGTACGGGGGCAGATCGAGGAGGCGGTGGGCAAGGACGGGCTGGAAGTCACGCTGGCCCGCACCGACCACCCGGACGCCGCCGACACCGAGGTGGCCAGCGCCCTGCTGCACGTACACCTGCGCGACAGTGACAAGGCGCGGGCCGGGCGGGCCTTCTCAGCCGCCGCGGTGGAGCTGGCGCTGGCCTCCTACCCGGGCTGCACGCTGACCACCCTCCCGGGCGACGCGACACCGTACGGCGTCTTCACCGCCGACACCGTGCCGCAGGACGAGGTCGCGCACGTCGCGGTCCTGCCCGGCGGTGAGCGGGTGCCGATCGCCCCGCCGTTCCGCACCGTCCCCACCGCGGACGACGAGACCGTACCGGGCGGCGACGCGGCGGTCGACGGCCCGACCCGGCGCGGGGCGCTCGGCGAGCTGGTCGGCGCGCGCTCGGGCGACAAGGGCGGCGACGCCAACCTCGGTGTCTGGGCCCGCAGCGACGCCGGGTACGCGTGGCTGCGCGCCTGGTTGACCGTCGAGCGGCTGGCCGAGCTGCTGCCGGAGACGGCGTCGCTGTCGGTGCGGCGCTACGAGCTGCCGAACCTGCGCGCGGTCAACTTCGTGATCGAGGGCCTGCTCGGGGCCGGGGTCGCCGCGTCCACCCGGTTCGATCCGCAGGCCAAGGCGCTCGGTGAGCTGCTGCGCGCCCGGATCGTCGACCTGCCCGCCGATGTGCCGACGGGGATGGCGCGATGAGCATCGTGGACACCCCCGAACGGCGGCAGCTGCGCGAGTTGACCCGGGCCTTCGTGACCCGGGAGGTGCTGCCGCACCTGGACGACTGGGAGCGGGCCGGCGAGGTCCCCCGGGCCCTGCACGCGACCGCCGCGAAGCTCGGCCTGCTCGGCATCGGCTTTCCCGAGTCGGTGGGCGGCAGCGGCGGTGACCTGCTCGACTCGATCATCGTGACGGAGGAGCTGATCCGCTCGGGCGGCTCGTCCGGTCTGGTCGCGGCCCTGTTCACGCACGGCATCGCGTTGCCGCACATGGTCGCCGCGGCCGGCGCCCGCACCGGCGGGTCGCTGGGCGGCCGGCTCGGCGGCAGCCCGTCGCCCGCCGACGACGGCCTCATCGAGCGGTACGTCCGGCCCACCCTGGCCGGCACGATGATCGGCGCGCTGGCGATCACCGAGCCGGACGGCGGCTCCGACGTGGCCGGCATCCGCACCACCGCCCGCCGCGACGGCGACCACTACGTGGTGAACGGGTCGAAGACCTACATCACCAGCGGGCACCGGGCCGACTTCGTGACCACCGCGGTGTGCACCGATTTCCCCGGCAGCGGTGAACTGACCCTGCTCGTCATCGACAAGGGGTCGCCCGGGTTCACGGTGGGGCGCCGACTGGAGAAGCTGGGCTGGCACTGCTCGGACACGGCGGAGCTGTCCTTCGTCGACGTGCGGGTGCCGGTGGCCAACCGGATCGGCGCGGAGAACACCGGCTTCCTGGCGATCATGCAGCACTTCGCCGCCGAGCGACTGTCGCTGGCGACCCAGGCGTACGCGACCGCGCAGCGCTGCGTCGAGCTGGCGGTGCGCTGGTGCCGGGACCGGGAGACCTTCGGGCGTCCGCTGGCCAGCCGACAGCTGGTCCGGCACCGGCTGGCCGAGATGCACACCCGCGCCGAGGCGGCCCGGTCGTACGTGCACGAGGTGGCCATCCGGGTGGCTCGACCACTCCAGCTCGGCGCGTCTGACGCCGCGCCGCGACCTGGAGCAGTCGCCGGCGAGCCGGTGGTGACCGAGGTGGCGATGGCCAAGAACGTCGCGGTGGCCGCCTGTGACCAGGTCGTCGACCAGGCGTTGCAACTGCACGGCGGCTTCGGCTACCTGCGCGACGCCGAGGTGGAGCGGCACTACCGCGATGCCCGGATCCTCGGCATCGGCGGCGGCACCACCGAGATCATGAACGAGATCATCGCGAAGGGCATGGGCCTATGACGATCCTGGACAGCGCGATCGATCCGGCCGCACCGGGGCACGTGGCGAACCGGGCGGCGTTGCTGGAGCGACTGGCCGAGCTGGACGCCGCGCTGGACCAGGCCCGGGCGGGCGGCGGCGAGAAGTACGTGTCCCGGCACCACAAGCGCGGCAAGCTGCTCCCCCGGGAGCGGATCGAGCTGCTGGTGGACGCCGACAGCCCGTTTCTGGAGCTGTCGCCGGTCGCCGCGTACGGCACGGATTTCCCGGTCGGGGCCAGCGTGGTCACGGGTATCGGCGTGGTCGAGGGCGTCGAGTGCCTGATCGTCGCCAACGACCCGACGGTACGCGGCGGCGCGGTCAACCCGTGGTCGCTCGCGAAGACCCGGCGGGCCGGTGAGATCGCCCTGGCCAACCGGCTGCCGATGGTCAATCTGGTCGAGTCGGCCGGGGCGGACCTGCCCACCCAGGCGGAGATCTTCATCCCGGGTGGCCGGGTGTTCCGGGACCTGACGCGGCTCTCGGCCGCGGGCATCCCCACGGTCAGCGTGGTCTTCGGCAACGCCACGGCCGGTGGCGCGTACGTGCCGGGGATGTCCGACCACGTGATCATGATTCGGGACCGGTCGCAGGTCTACCTGGCCGGGCCGCCGCTGGTGAAGATGGCGACCGGCGAGGTCACCGACGACGAGTCGCTGGGTGGCGCGGCGATGCACGCCGGCACGTCCGGGCTCGCCGACTACCTGGCCGCCGACGAGCGCGACGGCATCCGGCTGGCCCGGCAGTGCGTCCGCCGGCTCAACTGGCGCAAGCAGGGCCCGTCGCCGCGCACGGCCGTGCCGCAGCCGCCGAAGTACGACCCGGAGGAGCTGCTCGGCATCGTCAGCTCCGATCTGAAGGTGCCGTTCGACCCGCGCGAGGTACTGGCCCGGATCCTGGACGGCAGCGACTTCGACGAGTTCAAGCCGGCGTACGGGGACGCGCTGGTCACCGGCTGGGGCGAGCTGCACGGGTATCCGGTGGGGGTGCTGGCGAACGCCCGGGGGGTGCTGTTCAGCGCGGAGGCACAGAAGGCGGCTCAGTTCATCCAGCTCGCGAACGCCTCGGACACCCCGCTGATCTTCCTGCAGAACACCACCGGCTACATGGTCGGCACCGAGTACGAGCAGCGCGGCATCATCAAGCACGGCGCGTTGATGATCAACGCGGTGTCGAACTCGACGGTGCCGCACCTGACGGTGAACCTGGGCGCCTCGTACGGGGCCGGCAACTACGGCATGTGCGGGCGGGCGTACGAGCCGAGGTTCCTGTTCACCTGGCCGAACGCCAAGTCGGCGGTGATGGGCCCGGCGCAGCTCGCCGGGGTGCTGTCCATCGTGGCCCGGCAGGCCGCCGCCGCCCGGGGGCGCTCCTTCGACGAGGAGTCCGACACGGCGATGCGGATGATGGTCGAGCAGCAGATCGAGTCGCAGTCCGGCGCGCTCTTCCTCTCCGGCCGGCTCTACGACGACGGGGTGATCGACCCCCGGGACACCCGTACCGTGCTGGGGCTCTGCCTCTCGGCGATCCACAACGGACCGGTGAAGGGCGCCGACGGTTTCGGCGTCTTCCGGATGTAGAGGGGCCACTCATGATCAACAGACTGCTCGTGGCCAACCGGGGCGAGATCGCCCGCCGGGTCTTCGCCACCTGCCGCGCGATGGGTGTGCAGACCGTCGCCGTGCACTCCGACGCGGACGCCGACGCGCCGTTCGTCGCCGAGGCCGACCAGGCGGTGCGGCTGCCCGGAAACACGCCGGCCGAGACGTACCTGCGGGTGGACCTCATCCTGGACGCGGCCCGGCGCAGCGGCGCGGACGCCGTCCACCCCGGCTACGGCTTCCTCGCCGAGAACGCTGAATTCGCGGCGGCGGTGACCGACGCCGGGCTGACCTGGGTCGGGCCGCCGGCCAAGGTGATCGCCGCGATGGGCGACAAGCTGGCGGCGAAGGCGCTGCTCGCCGACGCGGGTGTGCCGATGCTGCCGAGCTGGACCGACGCCGACGAGGTCACGGGCTTCCCGGTGCTGGTGAAGGCGTCCGCGGGTGGTGGCGGGCGGGGCATGCGGATCGTCCGGGCCGCCGCCGAGCTGCCCGAGGCCGTGGCCTCCGCGCGCCGCGAGGCGGCTGCCGCGTTCGGCGACGGCACGGTCTTCATCGAGCGGTACGTCGAGCGCGGCCGGCACGTCGAGGTGCAGATCTTCGGCGACACCCACGGGACGGTGGCCGCCCTCGGTGTCCGGGAGTGCTCGATCCAGCGCCGGCACCAGAAGATCATCGAGGAGGCGCCCGGGGATCTCCCGCCGGGGCTGCGGGAGCGGCTGCACGAGACCGCCGTGGCTGCCGGACGGGCTGTCGACTACGTGGGGGCCGGCACGGTCGAGTTCCTGCTGGCGCCGACCGGCGAATTCTTCTTCCTCGAAATGAACACCCGGCTCCAGGTGGAGCACCCGGTCACCGAGTTGATCACCCCGGTCGGGCTGGACCTGGTCCGGATGCAGTTGTTGGTGGCCGAGGGCGCCCCGCTGCCCGAGCAGCACCACTACCCCGCCACGCGCGGCTACGCGATCGAGGTACGGCTCTGCGCCGAGGAGCCGGCGCAGGGCTGGCGGCCCGCCACCGGCACCCTGCACCGCTTCGACGTGCCCGGCGTGGACCGCGAGTTCGGCTGGCTCCAGCGGGCGGGCCTGCGGCTCGACTCCGGCGTGGTGGCGGGCTCGGTGGTGGGTGTGCACTACGACTCGCTGCTCGCCAAGTTGATCGCGGTGGCGCCGACCAGGTCGGAGGCGGCCCGCGCGCTGGCGGGCGGGCTGGCGCGGGCCGAGCTGCACGGGGTGGCGACCAACCGCGATCTGCTGGTCCGGGTGCTGCGCAGCCCGGAGTTCGCGGCCGGCGAGATCGACACCGGATTCCTGGACCGGCACCCGGAGGTCTTCGCGCCGCTGCTCCCCGCCGACCGACTCCCGGTCACCGCGCTCGCGGCGGCGCTGGCCGGTGCCGCGCAGCGTCGGACGGACGCGCCCGTCCTCGCCGGACTCCCCTCGGGCTGGCGCAACGTGCCCGCGGTCTCCCAGACCACCCGCTTCGTCGGGTCGAACGGCGACGAGATCGAGATCCGCTACCACCTGGACCGGACCGGCGCGCTCGCCGACTGGTCCAGCACGTTGCCAGGCGATGACTCCGCCGAGCGGCCGAAGGTCACCGACGCCTCCGAATCGGCGAACGCGCCGACCATGGCGCTGGTCGAGGCGACCCCCGACCGGGTGGTGCTCGACGTCGACGGGGTTCGGCAGGCGTACCGCGTACACCGGGTGGGGTCGGAGGTCTTCGTGGACGGCCCGGACGGGGCGGCGAGCCTCGTCGAGCTGCCGCGTCTCCCGCTGCCCACGGCGGCGGTGGCGGCCGGGTCGCTGCTCGCGCCGTTGCCCGGCGCGGTGACCCGGGTGCACGTCCAGGTCGGCCAGCGGGTCACGGCCGGCGATCAACTGCTCACGCTGGAAGCGATGAAGCTGGAACATCCCGTGCTGGCCCCGACCGACGGCGTGGTCACCGAGCTGCCGGTGCCGGCCGGCGGTCAGGTGCGCACCGGCACCGTCCTGGCCGTCATCGACGGCTCCCCCGCAAGCGGCGACCTGGAGCCGTCGAACCCCGAGGAGGACTCCCGATGACCTTCGACTTCACCCCCGAGCAGGACCAGCTGCGCGACGCCGTGCGGGCGCTGGGCCGCCGGTACGGCCACGGCTACTTCGTCGAGAAGGCGAAGGCCGGTGAGCACACCACCGAGTTGTGGGCCGAGGCCGGACGGCTCGGCTATCTGGGGGTCAACATCCCCACCGAGTACGGCGGCGGGGGCGGCGGCATCACCGAGCTGGCCATCGTCTGCGAGGAGTTGGCGGCGGCCGGCTGCCCGCTGCTGCTGCTCGTGGTCTCCCCCGCCATCGCGGCCACCGTCATCAACCGGCACGGCACCGAGGAGCAGCGCAAGCGGCACCTACCCGGCCTCGCCGACGGCTCGCAGAAGATCGTCTTCGCGATCACCGAGCCGGAGGCCGGTTCCAACTTCCACCGGCTCGGCACGGTGGCCCGCCGCGACGGCGACGACTGGCTGCTCAACGGCCGCAAGTGCTACATCTCCGGGGTCGACGAGGCCGGGCACGTCCTGGTGGTGGCCCGGACCGAGGATTCCTCCACCGGCAAGTTGAAGCCGGC
This sequence comes from Micromonospora sp. NPDC005237, assembly GCF_040607775.1. Taxonomy (NCBI): domain Bacteria; kingdom Bacillati; phylum Actinomycetota; class Actinomycetes; order Micromonosporales; family Micromonosporaceae; genus Micromonospora; species Micromonospora sp. NPDC005237. The sequence continues at coordinate 430,072 of NZ_JBEXHJ010000004.1, forward strand.
GCTGTTCCTGGTGCCGACCGACGCGGCCGGGCTGACCCGGTCCAAGCTGGACATGGAGATCGTCTCTCCGGAGAACCAGTTCCTGCTCTACCTCGACGACGTGCGGGTGCCCGCCGACGCGCTGGTCGGCGAATCCCTGGACGCCGGGCTGCCGGCGCTCTTCGCCGGGCTCAACCCGGAGCGGATCACCGTCGCCGCGATGGGCGCCGGCACCGGGCGGTACGCCATCGAGCGGGCCAGCGAGTACACCGCCACCCGCAAGGTGTGGGGTGGCCGGAGCATCGGCTCGCATCAGGGGGTGTCGCATCCGCTCGCCCACGCGGCGGTGCAGGTGGAGCTGGCCCGGCTGATGATCCAGAAGGCCGCCACCCTGTACGACGCCGGTCGTGACCTGGAGGCCGGGGTGGCCGGCAACATGGCCAAGTACGCGGCCGGGGAGGCCGCCGCGCTCGCCGTGGACACCGCCGTGCAGGCCCTCGGCGGGGCGGGCATGACCACCGAGTACGGGGTGGCCACCCTGCTCGGCGCGGTCCGGGCCGGCCGGATCGCCCCGGTCAGCCGGGAGATGATCCTGAACTTCGTCGCCCAACACGTCCTCGGTCAGGAGAAGTCGTACTGACCTCAGCCGGGGGCGCGGCAGGCGGCGTCGATGCGGTGCACCGGGCGGACGCGGCGGCCCATCCCCTCCAGCAGCGAATCCTCGATGTGGAAGTCGTGGATCCGCAGCCGGTGCCGGGGCAACTCCTCCTCGCTCGGGCAGAGCACCTGCGCGCGGACGAGGCCCACCGGCACGTACCGGACTCCACCCCGTTCCTGCAGGATCACCATGTTGACGTCGTCGGTGGTCACCACGTGCCCCCGTACGTCTTCGGTCGGGCCGTTCTCGGCGCCCACAGTGGTGACGGTGAGCGGGAGCACCGGTGTGCTGATCACCGGCAGCGCGGCCCAGACCAGCATGGCCAGCACTGCCACCTCGGTCAGCGACGCCAGCGGTCGGATCACCACGCCGGGTAGCGGCCCGGCGATGAAGAGCGCCAACACCGGCGGCACCACGAGAAGTGCCAGCACCAGCAGCTCACCCTGCCCACCCGCGTCGCGCAACGTCGGCAGCAGCAGCCAGCCGTACCCGGCGAAGAACGCGGCGATCGCCGACAACCGGGGTACGACCCACTCGTGCAGCCGGTCCGGACGGAGCTGGAACGCGGCGGCGAACGCCGGCAGCAGCAGCGGCAGGTAGAGCAGCGGCCAGGTGAGCAGGGCGAGCAGGAAGCTCGCCAGCACCACCCAGGCCGGGGTGAGGTCCGCCCAGCGCGCGAAGAGCGGGCGGCGACGGGTGCCGGGCGGCAGTCGTTCCACGCTCACGGCCAGCACCGCGCCGAGCGCGAAGACGGCGACCAGTCCGGTGGAGAGCAGCCGGGCCGCCGTGGTCAGGAACCCGGCGAGCAGGTTGACCGGACCGACGTTGGCGACCAGCAGCAGCGTGGTCTGGAGTTCCCCACCCGCCTCCACGCCGAGCCGGAGCACCGAGAAGATCGCCGGTACGCCCACGACCGCCGTCCAGAACGACTGGCTGGCCCGCGCCCGCCGCTCCGCCGGTTCCCACCGCACCGGCACCTGCTCGACGTCGGCGACCGGCACGGCGGGTTCGGCCCGCGGCACCCCGGTCGGCCACCCAACGGCGTCCACCTCGACGTGGTCGGTCGGCACGGAAGGCCGGGGCGGCGGCACCCCGCCGCCGGCGCTCGCGTCACCGGTGGCGGTCGGCACCGTGCTCACCGCCGGGGCGCCTTGTCGTCGAAGTCGACCAGCTTCGGAACCTCAAGGGGTTGCGGCTGAGTCTTCTCGACGCGCAGCCACGGGCCCAGGGTCCGGTTGTACGCCGTCAGCCACGGGCTGGCCTGCCCGTTGCGGCCCTGCTGGTAGCTCTTCTGCAGGAAGAAGGCGACCAGGTCACGCAGCGCCGGATCGCCGATCGGCACGCCGATGCCCAACAGCTCGCTCGTGCCGAAGGGCAGGTCGACGATCTCGAACTCCTTCGGGTACGTGGCCAGGAAGCCCGCGAGGATCGTCTCGTCCGAGCTGACCACGTCGTACCGGCCGGCGCGGATGCCTGTCACGCAATCCCAGACGTCCTTCACCACCAACGCCTTGACCTGGCGCTTCTCCAGCTCGCCCTCCGTGGTGGAACCGCCGGTGGTGCAGACCTTGTAGGCCGGGTCGCGCAGGTCCTCAATGGTGCGGATCTTGTCCTTCAGCCGGACCGGCACCAGCACCTCCTGGGTGGTGACGAAGTACGGCCCGGCGAAGCTGACCAGCTTCTTGCGCTCCTCGGTCATCGAGAAGCTGGACACCACCAGGTCGACGGTGCCGCCCTGCAGATACGGGATCCGGTCCTCGGTGGCCGCCGACACGAACTCCAACTGCTGGTCGCCCTCGTAGCCGAGGGAGGCGGCGATGTACCTACCGATCTCGACGTCGAAGCCGACGTGCTGGCCGTTGCGGAGGTCGCCCATCAACGGCTCGTTGGTGGCGACACCGATGCGCAGCTTCGACTGCCCGTAGATGTGCGACTCGCGCAGCTTCTCCTGCACCGACGGCAGGTCCGGCTCCTTGCGGCTGTCGCAGCCGGCGGCGGCGGAGAGGGTGAGGGTCAGGGCAACCGCCAGCGTCGTCGCGACCGAGCGGAGCCGGGACTGGGAACTGTGGACGTTCATGGGCGACCTCGCTGACGGAGCAGCCTGCGGAACACCGAGAGTAGCGAGCTGGGTCCACTGCGTGTGCACGCCGACCGGTCGGGTCGGCTGGTCCGTTCGATCAACGCCGATCGGCGCGGCGGATCGCGTCTCCGGTTGACAGCGGGCCCGGTCACGACATGCTGGAGGAGTGAGTCGACTGTCCAGGATCGATGCGCGGATGGTGGCGGCGGTCGCGGCGCCGGGCGCCGTCGCGCTGCTGGCCCTGCTGGTCGTTCTGCGCCGGCAGGACCTTCTCGGTGTCGTTCTCGCGCTGCTCTGCGTGCTGCTGGCCATGGTCACCGCGGTCGCCGTGTCCGCCGCCCGCCAGCGCGCCGAACCAGAGCCGGCGGACCAACCGCACGCCACCGCGCCGCCGGAGTTGATGCCGTACGGGATCGACGCGGACACGCTCGACGCCCTGGACAGCCGGGACGCGTTGCGTGCGGTGCGTGACCGGGGACGGGCGCGCGGCGGGTTCAGCGACCGGTGAGCGTGGGCGCGGTGAGCGCGTCGACGCCCCGCCCCGCCAGGCACCGGTAGATCCGGTCGACGTTGCCGTCCACCGGCGGCAACACCTCCAGGTGCCAGCCGACCGGCTCGGCGATCTTCGTGGTCAGTCGGAACGTCGTGGCGCTGCACACCTGCCGTACCGGCTCGGCGGCGATCACCTCGTCGTAGGCCGCGCCGACGAGCGGCACCGGCAGGATGCCCTCGGCGTACGTCTCCCAGGTGTGCCGGCCGTCGCAGGGGACCCGGGCCGCCTCGGCGCGGGCGCCGCGGATGCGCACCGGGCCGAAGCACTCCAGCTCGGGCAGGCAACGGGCACCGCTGGGCAGCGCGGTCGGTGCCCCGGCGCCGGACGCGCAGCCGGGCAGCGGCCCGGTCGCCGGTGCCGCGACCTGGGTCACCGACGGTGACGGGTCGGGCGGCGAACCACTGCTCGCCAGCCAGGCCCCGGTGGTGGCCGAGGCGGCGAGCGCCAGCACTCCGGCGCCGCCGAGGAACCAGCGCCGCCGCCAGCGCCGGCCGCCGGGGACGCTGGGGCGGGAGCCCTCGACCGGGGGGCGCGGCACTGGCTGACCGGTGCCGTACAGGCCGGACCGGCTCGGGCCACCACTGACCGGAGAGCCACTGACCGGGGCACCGCTGACCGGGGAGCCGCTGGTCGGGACGCCGCTCACCGGGGCGGCCGGCGAGCCGAACGGCAGGTTGGCGAGCAGGTCGTGCAGTTCGAGGGCGGACGGTCGCTCGGCCGGGTCGTTGGCCATGCCGAGGCGCAGCACGTCGATGAGCTCGTCCGGTACGCCCGCGAGGCCGGGAAGTGGCTGGTTGAACATCTCCAGCACGGTCACCAGGCTGGGGTTGCGCTCGGACTGCCAGCGGGGCGGCCGGCCGTGCATCACCGCGTAGAGGGTGGCGCAGAGCGCGTACACGTCGACGGCCGGCGACGGCGGGCTGTGGCTGAACATCTCCGGCGGTGCGTACGCCGGGGTGAGCACCTCCAGGGTGACCGAGGCGTCGCGCGCCTCGGCCAGCACGGCCAGCCCGAAGTCGGCCAGCACCGCCGAGTTGAAGTGCGAGTAGAGGATGTTCGCGGGCTTCACGTCCCGGTGCAGCACACCGGCCCCGTGCGAGTGCGCCAACGCATCCGCGATCTTGATGCCGAGATCGCGGGCCTCCACCGGGCCGAGCGGCGAGCTGCGCATCCGCTCGGCGTACGACCCGTCACAGAGTTCCATGATCAGGTATGGGTGCTGGTCGACGGTGACGCCGACGTCGAAGAGGTCCACCACGTGCGGGTGCGACGACATCCGCCCGGCGGCCCGCGCCTCGCGCAGGAAACGGGCCTGGTCGCGCTCGCTGTCCAGCGTGCGGTTCTCGACCTTGACGGCGACCTCTCGGCCGACCGAGATCTGGGTGGCCTGGTAGACAGTGGCGTAGCCGCCTCGGGCAAAGACCCGCAAATCAGTCAGACCGGGCACGATCGGCACCGGCAAGCCACCGGTCGGGGTGTCGGTCACCGCTCGAAAATACCCAACCCGGCCGGCGGCTCAGCGCGCCGCGTCCGCCGGAGCGGCACCGGCCGCGCCGGGCGCCTCTCCGGCGCCTCCCGGCACGTCGACATCGGCCGACGTGGAGGCGGCGGGAGCGGCAGGGGCGGGAGACACGGCAGCGGTGTCGGCAGCGGTGTCGGCGGCGGCCGGCGTGCCCCGGCGAGCGTCCATCCGCAATCCGACCGCGGTGGCCGCCGCGCCCAACCCCTCCCAGGCGGCCACGCCGAAGAACCGGTCCGGGGCGATGTCGGCCAGCACGGCGATGCTGAACACGGTGAAGGTGACCAGCCGGAAGACCACCGTGAACCGGTAGAACGCCCGCCACTCGGTGACCGTCGCGAGCAGGTAGTAGACGCCCATGTTGAACGACGCCATCGAGGACGCCAGCAGGAACGTGCCGGTGTAGTCGCCGGCGCCACGCGTCGCCGGCACCTCGAACCCGAGCAGGCGCAGCTGCGCCTCCGGCCAGAGCAACCCGACCGCGCCCATCACCAGCGCCAGTACGCCGAAGACCGCGATGGTCCACCCCGCGACGGAACGCGGCAGCTTCATGAGGGCCTCCCCAGGCACGGCGACGGTCGCCACTGTGGACCACCGCACGGTGGTGACACGCTAGCCCCTCACCCCGACCACCACATCCCCAGAACCGCCAAAACCGCCCCACCCCACCCCACTCCCACCCCACCCGCCACCCACCGCGGCGATCATGAAGTTATTGCCACCGATATCGGCGTGTCGGCGCAATAACTTCATGATCAACGGGCGGGGGGACCCCGGGCGGGGACCCGGGGCGGGGGAGGGGTCAGGGGAGGGTTAGGCGGGTTTGGAGGGCTTCGGCTGCTGCTCGTTCGCTGCGTTGTTCGGTGGCGTACGCGAGGCGGACCGCCTCGTCGGCGCAGGACCGCGCCTCCGCCGCGTGGCCGCAGGCCGCCAGCGCCTCGGCGAGCACGCTCGCCGCGATCACCTGACTGCGCACGTCCTCGGCGGGCGCGGTGACCGCCCGTCGGGCCCAGTCCAGCGCCTGCTCCCGCTGACCGTGGGCGAGCAGCGCCGACGCGTACCGGGCCATGGTCTGGCGGCGGGAGAAGAGCAGGGAGGGCGCGTTGGCGGCAGCCGTCGCCACCGGGGCGAGCAACCCGACCGCCGTCGCCGGGTCACCGGCGGCCAGCCGGGCGGTGGCCAGCAGCACCCGGGGCGCGACCTGCGCCGGCGCCTGCGGGTTGTGCGGTTCGACGGCCGTCAGCACCGCTCGGGCGGCCTGCTCGGCGGTCTCGTGGTCGCCCATGTCCAGCGCCACGAAGCCGCGCAGCGTGCCGGCCATTCCGGTGAGCAGCGGGTGTGAGGTCTGGTCGGCGTACGCCAGGGCGTCGGTGAGCAGGTCGGCCGCGTGCTCCGGCTCGCCCAGCCCACGGGCCACGACGGCCCGGACGACCAGCGCGAACCCGCGCCCCCAGTCGTCGGACGCGGCGGCGAACTCGCGGTACGCCCGGCGGGCCTCCCGGTCCGCCTCGGCCAGCTCGCCCAACTCGGCGGTGGCGAACGCCGCGACCGCGCGCAGCGTGCCCACCGCCCACGCCTCGCCGACCCGCTCGCCGAAGGGCAGGAAGACCTGCGCCATCCGGCACGCCTCCCGCAGCCGACCGGCGAGCAGCCGGGCGAACGCGGTGGTGCCCCGCAGCCAGGCCCGCCCGTACGGGTCCTTCAGTTCGGCGAAGAGCCGGGCGGCCCGGCCGAGGACGGCATCGGTACCGGCGAAGTCACCCCGGGTCGTGGTCACCCAGGCCAGGTTCTGCAGCGACCAGGCCTGCCCACGCCGATCCTGTGCGCTGAGGCTGACCTGGTAGGCGGCAGCCAACCGGCTGCTCGCCTGGCTGAGCCGACCGGCCACGAAGTCGCCCATGCCGAGCCGACGCATGGCGGACGCGCGCAGCGTGGGCAGCCCGCCGGCCGTGGCCACCTGCAACGCCTCCTGCCAGGCGGCCTCCGCCCGACCCTGGTCGCCGAGGGTCTGCTGGGCCTGCCCGGCGAGCAGCAGGGCGCTGGCACGGGTGGCTTCGTCCCCCGCGTTGGCGGCGATCTTCTCGGCGAAGGCGAGCGCGTCGGCGACCCGGCCGATCTGCAGCAGCGCACGGGCGTGCACCACCCGGTCGGTCGCCGGTATCCCGTCGCGGGCCAGCTCGCTGGCGCGTTCGGCGTACTCGACGGCGAGCGCGGGCTCCCCGGCGGACAGCGACCGGCGGGCGGCCCGGCCGAACGCGGCGACCCCGAGCGGGACCACGGCGCGGGCCGGCGCGTCCGGTCGCAGTTTCACCGCGTCGGCGAGCGTGGCGGCCCGCTGGACGTGCATGGCGACGAAGTCGTCGCGTGCCTCCTCGGTGAAGCCGCCCACCCCGCCGGTCGTGACCCCGTCGACGGGCACCGCCCAGCGGGCCAGCGCGGCGTGCCGCTCGGCCAGTTCCGCCTTGCTCACCCCGGCGTACGCGGCCTCCCGCATGAGCGGGGTGGCGAACGCGTAGCCGGCGCGGGTGCGGTGCAGCATGCGGCGTTGCAGCAGCTCCTCGACGGCCCGGTCGAACTCCACGGCGACCACCGCCGAGGGCCTCCCGTCGCGGCCGGCTCGCTGCTCGCGCAGCGCCTCCAGCGCGCCGGTCGGCACCGTGTCACCGACCACCGCCGCGTCCCGCAGGACGGAACGGGCGTCCGGTGGCAGCGCGTCGATCCGGGCGGCCAGGACGGCCGCGAGGTCCCGGGAGAGCAGCCGGCTGCCCAGGGAACCGGGTACGAGGCGCCAGCCGGCCGGCGTGCTCGGGTCACGGTCACCGGACGCGGGCCACTCGGCGGTCAGCGCGCCGCGTTCGATCAGCAGGGTGACCAGCTCCGCGAGGTAGAACGGGTTGCCCTGGGCGGTGGCGAGCAGCCGGTCCGCGTCGGCCGGTGGCAGCTTCCCGCCGCCGAGGTAGCTGGTGAGCAGCCGGGCGGCGTCGGCGCCCCGCAGCGGCGGCAGGGAGTGCACCTCGGCGTCCGCGACGCGGGTCAGCGCACCGGCGGTGCGGACCAGCTCGGGGCGGCCGAGCAGCAGCACGAGCACCGGGCCGGTGAGTCGGGAGAGGGTCCCCCCGAGAGCGCGGATGGTCTCGGGGGTGGCGTCGTGCAGGTCGTCCACCACGATCACCAGGGGCGCCTCCGAGGCGAGCCCGCTGAGCAGGTCGGCGACGGCGTTCGGCACCGCCTCGGCATCGGCGGGCGAGGCGGTCGTGCTGCCCCACTCGCCGTTGTCGGTGCCGCCGTGCACGGGCAGTTCGGCGTACCCGAGCAGGGTGAGCAGTTGGTCGGTGGCGATCGCGGGCGTCTCGCCGGCGGAGCGGGCGAGCCGCTGACCGAGCCGCCGCAGCCGCTCCTCCACGGCCGGCCGGGTCAGCGCGGTTGCCGCGTCACCGGGCAGACCGACCGCGGCACGGACCAGGTCGGCCAACGGCGCGAGCCTGCGCCGCTCACCGAAGGCGGCGCACCGCACCGAGAGCACCCGGGCGCCGGTGTGCGCGGCGTACCGGCCGGCGCCCACGTCGTACCCGGCGGCGAGGCGCTCGACCTCGGCGGCGAACCGGGACTTGCCGATGCCCGCCTCGGCGGTCATCAGCAGCACCCGCGGGTCACCCTGGTCGATCACCTCGGCGAGTCGGCCGGCGACCCGGCCGATCTCGGTCTCCCGGCCCACGTAGGGCGCCTCGTCGCCGAGACCCGACCGGGTGCCCGGCGCGTCCAGCAGGCCCAGCAGCTCGTACGCCTCGACCGGCTCGCGCTTGCCCTTGAGCCGCAGCGGGCGCAGCGCCCGCCAGGAGGCGACGTGCCGGGTCGCGGCGGCGGTCCGTCCGCCGGCGTAGACCGCGCCGACCGCGGCGGCGTCGGCCAGCCGGGCGGCGGTGTTCACCGTGTCGCCGATGACCGTGTATTCGATGGCCGCCTGGATGCCGGCGATGACGTCGCCGGTGTTCAGACCGACCCGCAGGCCGAGCGGCGCACCGCCACCGCGCTCATCGTCGAGCACCCGGCGCACGGCCCGCTGCATGGACAAAGCGGCCCGGACGGCCCGTTCGGCGTCGTCCTCGTGTGCCACCGGCGCCCCGAAGACCGCCATGATCCCGTCGCCGGTCAGCTTGTCGACGTGCCCACCGAACGTCTTCACCGCCCCCGCGAGGGAGGCGAGCACCCGGTCGGTGACCGCTCCGACCCGCTCCGGGTCGAGGTCCTCCGACCAGGAGGTGAATTCGGAGAGGTCACCGAAGAGCACTGTGACGACCCGACGCTCGGCCGCCGGCAACGTGGCGGCGGCCGGCAGCGCGGCACCGCAGTTGTGGCAGAACCGTGCGCCGGGGACAGCGACAGTTCCGCACACCGGGCAGGTCACATGTGCTCCAACCCACTGACCCCCGGCGCGGATTCCCCGGTGTCGACGCCCAGATACTCCAACTGGGCACGGACCGACCATTCCGCGGCCCACCAGAGCGAGCGGTCCACGTCGGCGTAGACCGCCGCGACCACGTCCGCCGGTGTCCGCGCGCCGGCGGCGACCGCCGCCCGGACCTGGTCGAGGCGGGCCCGGCGGTGGGCAAGGTAGAAGGTGGCGGCGGCGGCGCAGTCGGCCAGCGCCGGGCCGTGCCCGGGCAGCGCCGGAATTCCGGTGTACGCGGACAGCAGCTCCAGGCTGCTCAGGTAGTCGCCGAGGTGCCCGTCCGGGTGGGCCACCACGGTGGTGCCGCGGCCGAGGATGGTGTCGCCGGTGAACACGACCCGCTCCTCGCCGTGCTCGACCAAGAAGCAGACCGAGTCGGCGGTGTGTCCGGGGGTGTTCAGCAGGTGGATCTCCAGCCCGAAGCCGCCGAGGTGCTCGCCCGGCTCGGTCAGCGGCTCGCCGCCGATCGTGTGCGCCGGGTCGGCGGCCAGGACGTGCACCCCGCCGAGCAGTTCGCTGAGCCGGGCGGAGCCCTCGGTGTGGTCGGGGTGGCCATGCGTGATCAGGATCAGCGCGATCGGGCCGTGCGCGGCGATCGCCGCCAGGTGCCCCTCGTCGGCCGGCCCGGGGTCGACGACCACCGCCGGTTCACCCGGTGCCGCGCGCAGCAGCCAGGTGTTGGTGCCGTCGAGGGTCATCGGGCCGGGGTTCGGCGCGCGCAGCAGTGTCACCCAGCTCGGCAGCCTGTCGGCCAGCGCCGCAGTTGCCCCCGTCACGTGCCCGCTCATGGCTGCGATCGTACGACCCCGCCCGCCACGGCCCGCGATCATGCAGGTCCAGCCCCTGATTCATCCCTGTTCAGGGCTTTCCTCCGGGCGCGACGGCGCACGATCGCGGGACGGTGGCGGTGCGGTCAGGCGACCTCGACGATCAGTTCGATCTCCACCGGGGCGTCCAGGGGCAGCTCGGCGACCCCGACGGCGCTGCGGGCGTGGCGGCCGGCCTCGCCGAAGACGGTGCCGAACAGGTCGGAGGCGCCGTTGATCACGGCGGGCTGGCCGATGAAGCCGGGGGCCGAAGCCACGAACCCGGTCAGCTTGACCACCTTGACCACGTTCTCCAGGCCGACCAGCGAGTCGACGGCCGCCAGCGCGTTGAGCGCACACCGCTGGGCCAGGTCCTTGGCCTGCTCGGCGGAGATGCCGGCGCCGACCTTGCCGGTCGCCAGCAGCTTGCCCTCGGCGATCGGCAGCTGGCCGGAGACGTACACGTGCTGCCCGGACTGCACGGCCGGCACGTAGCTGGCCACCGGCGGCACCACGTCGGGCAGTTCGAGGCCCAGCTCGGCGAGCTTCGCGTGGGGGCCGTTGCTCATGCCTTGGGCCGCTTCAGGTACGCCACCAGCTGGTCGGGATTGGGGCCGGGGACCACGGCGACGAGTTCCCACCCGTCCTCACCCCAGTTGTCGAGGATCTGCTTGGTCGCGTGGACCAGCAGAGGGACCGTGGAGTATTCCCACTTCTGCATCGCTGGAGGGCTCCCTCGTGGTGCGGACTTCGTCGGGCACAGCCTACGGTCCGCTGGCCGGACGAGGCGCGGGACGCTGCTCCGGCGTGGCCGGCAGTTCTCCACAGGGCCCCTGGTGCTCGTACCCCTGGGGGCAGCGCGACCGGTCGGGCAGCAGCAGGTCGCAGAAGACCCGGTGGCGGTTGTTCTGGTCGTCGGCGTTGGACACGGTGGTCTCGCCGGCGTCCAGCTCCGGTAGGAAGCCCAGCGACTCGGCGACTCGACCGGCCAGCAGGGTCGCCGAGGCCAGGTCGGGCACCCGGATCGGCAGGTGGATGACGAACCCGGGCTCGTCGTCGTCCCGCAGCCGCTCGCCGGGCCGGCTCGACCCCCGGATCACCTCCGGGGGCTCCGGAACCCGACGGTACGACCGCTCGTTGATGGGCAGGCTGCCGAACGGCCCGCCGGCCACCTCTCCCACGGACCCGGGCCGGCGTTGCCGCTCGTTCGTCGGGAACTGGGTGCGAGGGATGTTGTCCGCATCGCGCATGAACTGCCTCCGGTCGTACCTCTCGGACCACGCTTCCGGCCCGGACCATTCATCCGTTCCGGCCCCCGCACCGGACGAAGGTAGGTCCACGGCGACAGTCCCGCCAACAGGACGCGCACGATCAGTCACCGGCAGTCACATATGCGACAGATGTCGGGCAGGAATCCCGACTGCGAGTGATCTCACGGTCTGGACGTGCGCGCGATGCCAAGCACCGCGCGGTAGGGGCGACACCGAACCGGCGGCTGGCCGCTACCCTTCCGGTCGGACGGTCGCACAGCGCCCGGCCGCCCGCTCGATCTCGCTCGGCGCCAGGGGTGGCGGCCGGGCGCCGCACCCCCGGGGGAACGAGATGACCCAACCGCCCAGCGGCGACCAGGCCGGCCCGCGCGCTCTTCCGTCGGCGCCCCCGGATTCCGCCGGTCAGCCCGAGACGCCGACCATCCCCGGACAGCCCGGCCCGACGGCCTCCGGCCAGTCCGATCCGGCGCCTTCCGGCCAGCCGATCTCCGGGCAACCCGACCCGACCGCCCCCTTGAGGGAGTCCGACGGGGCGACCGTCCAGGAGCGTCCCGGCTCGCCGACCGCCACCCAACCCGGCCCGGCCGCCCAGCCCGCACTTCCCGGCCCGGCCGCACCTGCGGGCCCGTTCGCCGCTGCGGGCCCGTCCGCCCAGCCAGGCCAGCTCGCCCTTCCCGGGCAGCCCGCTCATCCCGGGCAGCCCGCGCCGGGGGCGCTCCCCGCGCAGCCGGGCGTGCCGACCCAGCCCGGCCCGCCCGCTGGCGTCCCGCAGACCGACGACCCGGCCGGCACGCCGCAGTCCCCCGGGGCCCCGGGTGCGATCCCGCCACCCCCGCCCGGCTACCCGCCGTACCAGGGCACCGTCGAGCCGAAGAAGAAGCGCGGCCTGCTGATCGCCGCCATCGCGCTGGTCGTGATCATGGTGCTCTGCGTGGGCGGCGGCGTCGTGGCGTTCCTGACCCTGCGCAACGCCGAATCCGGCGAGGGCGCGAAGGAGCCGGCGGTCGCCGTCGACGAGTTCCTCACCGCCGTCTACAAGGACCGGGACGCGACCAAGGCCGCCAGTCACGTCTGCGCCGCCTCCCGCGACGACAAGAAGATCGCGGCGAAGGTGGCCGAGGTGCAGAAGTACGCGTCCGAGTACCAGAACCCCCGGTTCAAGTGGACCACCCCGAAGGTCGACAACCAGACCGGCGACCGGGCCACCGTCTCCACCCGCATCACCATGACCACCGCCGACGAGAAGGTGGCCGACCAGGACCTGCGCTTCACTGTGGTGCAGAAGACGGGTTGGTGGGTCTGCGAGGTCGCCTGACCGGCAAGCCTGGATAGGCTCGACGGGTGCGTGCAGCTGAGCGGCCGTCCGACCCGGCCGGTACCGGATGGTCGGCCCGCCTCCACGTGGTGACCGGCAAGGGCGGCACCGGCAAGACCAGCGTGGCGGCGGCGCTGGCCCTGGCGCTGGCCGCCGGTGGCCGGCGCACCCTGCTGGTGGAGGTGGAGGGCCGGCAGGGCATCGCCCAGCTCTTCGGCATCGAACCGCTGCCGTACGAGGAGCGGCACCTCGCCGACACGCCGGACGGCGGTGAGGTGCGCGCGCTCGCGGTGGACGCCGAGGAGGCGTTGCTCGAGTACCTCGACATGTTCTACAAGCTGGGCGCGGCGGGCCGGGCCCTGCGCAAGCTCGGCGCCATCGACTTCGCCACGACCATCGCCCCGGGTCTGCGTGACGTGCTGCTCACCGGCAAGGTGAAGGAGGCCACCACCCGGACGTCGGGGCAGCGGCGCGCGTACGACGCGGTGGTGCTGGACGCGCCGCCCACCGGTCGGATCGGCCGCTTCCTCAACGTCACGGCCGAGACGGCGCGGCTCGCCAAGGTCGGCCCGATCAAGACCCAGAGCGAGGGGGTGTCCGCGCTGTTGCGCTCCCCGATGACCGCCGTGCACGTGGTCACGCTGCTGGAGGAGATGCCGGTGCAGGAGACGGTGGACGCCATCGCCGACCTGACCTCGCTCGGCTTCGGTATCGGGAAGGTGATCGTCAACGGCGCCCGACCTCCGCTGCCGGCCGGCCCGGCGGTCACCGCCGCGGAACTCCGGCGCGGCCTGGTCGCCGCCGGGCTGCCGGCCGATCAGGACATCGTGGCCGGGTTGCACGACGAGGCGCGAGACCAGCTCATCCGACGCGAACTGGAGGATTCGCTCCGCGCCGACCTGGTGGAGTTGGGGCTGCCGATGGTCGAGCTGCCGTTGCTGCCCGACGGGGTGGACCGGGCGGCCCTCACGGCACTGGCCCGCGCCCTCGTCAGCGCCGATTGACTCACACCTGAGCTCGGCACGGGCGCATGGACCGACGCGGCCCGATACGCTCGATTGGTGCCTTCCGAAGACGCGGCGCCGCAGCTGGACGTCGACCAGATCCTCGCCGACCCGGGCGTGCGGATCGTCGTGTGCTGCGGTGCCGGCGGGGTGGGTAAGACGACCACGGCCGCGGCGCTGGCGCTGCGGGCCGCCGAGCACCATGGCCGGCGCACGGTGGTGCTCACCATCGACCCGGCCCGCCGGCTGGCTCAGTCACTAGGCCTGACCGAGCTGGACAACACACCCCGTCAGGTCAAGGGCATCGACGTCGAGGCCAGCGGCGGTGAGCTGCACGCCATGATGCTGGACATGAAGCGCACCTTCGACGACGTGGTGCTCCAGCACACCGACCCGGCGAAGGCCGCGGAGATCTTCGCGAACCCGTTCTACCAGGCGATGAGCTCGACGTTCGCCGGCACGCAGGAATACATGGCGATGGAGAAGCTGGGCCAGCTGCATGCCCGGGGCGAGTGGGACCTGATCGTGGTGGACACTCCGCCGTCCCGCTCGGCGCTGGATTTCCTGGACGCGCCGGCCCGGCTGTCCCGCTTCCTCGACGGCCGGATGCTGCGTCTGCTGCTGGCGCCGGCGCGCAGCGGCGGACGGAGCATGTTCAGCCTGGTCACGGCCTCGTTCGGGATGTTCTCGAAGGTGGTGCAGAAGGTGCTCGGCGCGCAGTTGCTCACCGATCTGTCCGGCTTCGTGGCCGCGCTCGACTCGATGTTCGGGGGCTTTCGGCAGCGGGCCGAGCAGACGTACCGCATCCTGCAGGCGCGGGAGACGGCCTTCCTGCTGGTCGCGGCGCCGGAGCCGGACGCGGTCCGGGAGGCCGCCTACTTCGCGGGCCGGCTGCGGGAGGAGAAGATGCCGCTGGCCGGCCTGGTGCTCAACCGGGTGCACCGACCGGTGGTCCCGGAGCTGGACGCCGAGCAGAGTGGGGCCGCCGCGGAGCGGCTGGCCGAGCTGGGTGGGCACGAGGCCACCGCCGACGTGCTGCGGGCGCACGCCGCGCTGGCCCGTCAGGCGGTACGCGAGCAGCAGGTGGCCGCGCGGTTCACCGAGGCGTTCCCGGCGGTGCCGGCGGTGTCGGTGACGGCGCAGCCCGCCGACGTGCACGACGTCGACGGGCTGCGGACGATCGGCGCGGCGATCGGCCGGTCGTGACCGGCGTCAGGTGGCCGCGCTGACGAGGATCTTGTCCTTGCCAGCCTTGTCCTTGCTGTTCTTCTTCATCGCTGCCTCGAACATCTTGCGCCAGCTCGTCACCTGTGGGTGCCGACGCAGCAACGCCCGGCGTTCGCGTTCGGTCATACCGCCCCACACACCGAACTCGATCCGGTTGTCCAGCGCGTCGGCCAGGCACTCGTACCGAACTGGGCAGCTCCGGCAGATCCGCTTCGCCACGTTCTGTTCGGCGCCCTGTACGAACAACGCGTCCGGGTCCCCGTTCTGACACGCCGCCAGCGACGGCCAGTCAGTGATCATGCCCATGTGTACACGTCCCCCCTTGCAGTACCTACCGACCTCGTTGCACGGCAGCCGGCAATTTCCCCCCGGTCGCCCGGCCGCCTTCCCCAAGGCGGTGCGGACGACATGTGGCGCTGTCGCCGCCATCATCATGCTCTGTAGTCGGCTGATTACGCAACGTTGTCGGCGAAATCCATCATTCCGGACACTCCCGGCTTCCCGGGCTCTCGACCGCCGGTTACCCCGCCGAGGTCGGCGAAAACGCTGCGGAGCCTCCGCCGAACGGTGGAGACTCGCGCCAGGTCACACGCAACCTCGTACGGGGGGTCATGCGTTTAGCACAACGAGGGCAGCGCACGCAGGAAATGGGGAAACAACGCCCCAGCGCCCCTCGTTCCCTACTCGCGTACCATGCCGAGGTGACCTGGATGCGGAAACGTGACCACAATGTGCTGACCAACGCCGCATCGCTGCTCATATGTGGCCTGTTGGCTGGCGTGGTGGTCGCTGCGGCGGCCTTCCCCGCGGTGGCGATGTCCGGCCTGGCCGCCAAGGCCGGCGCAGAGACATTCGGCAACCTGCCGACGGAGCTGACGGTGGCCCGCGCGCCACAGATCAGCTACCTGCTGGCGTCGGACGG
Source organism: Micromonospora sp. NPDC005237 (assembly GCF_040607775.1). Taxonomy (NCBI): domain Bacteria; kingdom Bacillati; phylum Actinomycetota; class Actinomycetes; order Micromonosporales; family Micromonosporaceae; genus Micromonospora; species Micromonospora sp. NPDC005237. The sequence goes on from NZ_JBEXHJ010000004.1 coordinate 445,856, forward strand.
CAAGACGCCGCTGGCGACGATGTACGACGAGAACCGCCGCGACGTGAAGCTCGCCGACATCTCGCCGTACATGGTCAAGGCCATCATCGCGGCCGAGGACCACGACTTCTACAAGCACAACGGCGTCGACATCAACGGTGTCGCCCGCGCGTTCGTCAACAACCAGAGCGACGGCGCCGGGCGTCAGGGCGCGTCGACGCTGACCATGCAGTACGTCCGGCTGGCCATCGCCTACTCGGCCACGCATCCGGCCGACGTGGTCGCCGCGACCGAGGACACCAGCGCCCGCAAGCTGCGTGAGATGCGGCTGGCCCTGCAGGTCGACAAGGAGTTCTCCAAGGACGAGATCCTGACCCGCTACCTCAACCTCGCCTCGTTCGGCAACGGCGCGTACGGCATCTACGCCGCCAGCCAGGTCTACTTCGGCAAGCCGCCGAGCAAGCTGAAGATCGAGGAAGCCGCGCTGCTGGCCGGCATGGTGAAGGCCCCGACGACCAACGACCCGACCACCAAGAGCGGCTACCCGCTGGCGCTGGACCGGCGTAACTACGTCATCCAGAACATGGTCGACACCAAGGCCATCACCCAGCAGGAGGCCGACGCCGCCAAGGCGGTCAAGCTGAAGGTGCAGGACAAGCGCACCCCGAACGGCTGCGTCGCCACCAACGTCAACAGCTGGGGCTTCTTCTGCGACTACTTCTACCGCTGGTGGATGCAGCAGGAGACGTTCGGTTCGACCTCGTACGACCGTGAGCGGCGACTGAAGAGCGGCGGCTACACCGTCGTGACCTCGATCGACGTCCAGGCACAGAAGGGCGCGGACGCGGCGGTTCGCCGGGCCAAGAAGGAGACCAGCAAGGAAGCCGCCATGGTCGCCGTGGTGGAGCCGGGGACCGGCCGGGTGCGGGCGCTCGCGGTCAACCGGCAGTTCAAGCTGGACGATCCGAAGAACCCGAAGAACAAGATCTCCAGCGACCCGGCGAAGAGCAGGCGCGGCATCAAGGGCAACTACCCGGCGACGGTCAACCCGCTGCTCACCGGCGGCGACGGCATCGCCGGCTACCAGGCCGGCTCGACGTTCAAGATCTTCACCATCGTCGCCGCGCTGGAGAAGGGCATCCCACTCAGTTATTCGTTCAACGCGCCGCAGCAGTTCAAGTCGGAATACATCATCGACAGCAGCAGCCCGGCGGCCTGCCCCGGCACCCACTTCTACTGCCCGACCAACTCCGGCAAGAAGGCCGGCGGCGTGCAGAACATGTGGAGCGCCTTCGCCCAGTCGATCAACACCTACTTCGTGCCGCTGCAGCAGCAGGTCGGCGCCGAGAACGTGGTCGACGTCGCCAAGCGGGCCGGCATCCAGTTCCGGGCCAGCAACGACGCCAAGTTCGCCGCCACCAAGGACTCGGCCCACCAGTGGGGCGCCTTCACCCTGGGCGTCTCCTCCACCACGCCGCTGGACCTGGCCAACGCGTACGCGACCCTCGCGGCGGACGGCAAATACTGCGAGCCGATCCCGGTGCAGGAGATCCGCGACCCGGAGGGCAAGAAGCTCGACATCGCCAACCCGCGCTGCGAGAAGCGGTTCAGCACCGACGTGGCCCGCGCCGCCGTGGACGCCGCCCGCTGCCCGGTCGGCGACAACTCCAAGACCAGCAAGTGCGGCAGCAGCCGCACCGCCGCGGTCGTGAAGGGCATCGTCGACGCGCCGGTGGCCGGCAAGTCCGGCACCACCGACTCCGAGAAGACCGCCGCGCTGGTCGCGATGACCAAGCAGTACGCGGTGGCCGGCATCATGGCCGACCCGGACTGGCCGCAGACCAACGTCAAGATGAAGCACGCCGAGAAGGACGGCATCAACCCGCCGGTGTACGAGACGCTGCGGGACGCCATGAAGGGCAAGCCGCGGATCAACTTCGAGCCCCCGGGCCAGAAGATCTCCGAGGGTGACCAGCGCAGCATCCCGGACGTGAAGTGCCAGCCGGTGGAGACCGCCAAGTCCCGGATCAAGGGCGCGGGCTTCGAGCCGATCGTCTCCGAGGCGAAGGTCGCGTCCCCCTGCCCGGCGGGCACCGCCGCCGGCACCAACCCGGACGGGCGCACCATCAAGGGCGGCCCCGTCACCATCCAGATCAGCAGCGGTGGCGGCACCCCGCCGGACGGCAACAAGCCGGCACCTCCCGGTGGCACGCCCGGTCGACCCGGCGGCCGCCCGAACGGCTGAGCCGACGAGCAGGACACACGAACGGGCGGGCACCCACTGCGGGTGCCCGCCCGTTTTCGTCGGTCCGAACCGGCAGATCAGAGGCCGAGCTGTCGGCGTACCTCGGCGGCGACCCGACCGCCCTCGGCCTGGCCGGCCACCGCGGCCTGGGCCGCCTTCATGGCCGGGCCCATCTGGGTCTTGCCGGTGAAGCCGCCCGCGGCGAGCGCCCCCGCGACCAGCTCCGTCAGCTCGGCGTCGGAGAGCTGCCTGGGCAGGTAGCGGTCCAGCACCTCACCCTCGGCGGTCTCCTTCGCGGCCTGCTCGGTGCGGCCCGCGTCGGCGAAGGCGGTGGCCGCCTCCCGGCGCTTCTTGGCCTCCTTGGTCAACACCGCGAGCACCTCGTCGTCGGTGAGCTCGCGCTTGGCCTTGCCGGCCACCTCGGCGGTGCCGACGGCGGCCAGGGCCATCCGCAGCGTGGAGGTGGTCAACTCGTCGCGCGCCTTGAGGGCGGAACGCATGTCGGCGGTGAGGCGGTCCTTCAGCGTGCTCATGGACGGTCAAACTACCCTGAACGTCATGCGAAAGCGCACACTATTCCGCCTCGCCGCCGGAACCGCCGCGGTCGGCGCGACCACCCTCGCGTACGCGTCGCTCGTCGAGCGCAACATGTTCACCCTCCGGCGGTACGACGTGCCGGTGCTGCCGTCCGACGCGGAGCCGCTGCGCGTGCTGCACCTGTCGGACCTGCACATGATGCCCGACCAGGCGCGCAAGCAGCGCTGGGTGGCGTCGCTGGCCGCCCTCGACCCGGACCTGGTCGTGGTGACCGGCGACAACATGGCGCACCCGGGCGCGGTGCCGGGCGTGCTGCGGGCGCTGCAACCGCTGCTGGACTACCCGGGCGCGTTCGTGTTCGGCTCCAACGACTACACCGGGCCGGTGCTGAAGAACCCGTTCACCTACTTCCTGCCCGACCGGGAGTACACCGAGGGCGTCGACCTGCCCTACGAGGAGTTGCGCCAGGTGTTCACCGGCGCCGGCTGGGCGGACCTCAACAACGCCCGGACCACCCTCAAGGCCGGTGGCCGGCAGCTCGACCTGGTCGGCGTGGACGACCCCCACATCGACCGGGACGACTACCCGGCGGTGGCCGGCGCCGTCTCGTCCTCGGCCGACCTGTCCATCGCGCTGACACACTCCCCCGAGCCACGGGTCCTCGACCAGATGGCCGCCGACGGCTTCGGCCTGCTGCTGGCCGGGCACACCCACGGCGGACAGGTCTGCGTCCCGGGGTACGGCGCGCTGGTGACCAACTGCGGCCTGCCCCGCTCGATGGCACGTGGGCTGCACCGGTGGCCGGGGTCGGACTCCTGGCTGCACGTCTCCGCCGGCCTCGGCACCCACCCGACCGCACCGATCCGCTTCGCCTGCCCCCCGGAGGCGAGCATCCTGACCCTCATCCCCCGCTGACCTGTCGTGCCCCGCCTCCCGGGCTCGGCTGACATCGCCGATGGTGGTGTCGAGGGGCGGGGTACCGAGTTTGACCATCGGAGCGGGTGGGCTACTATTTGTCGGCACGCCTCGGGGTGTGGCGCAGCTTGGTAGCGCGCTTCGTTCGGGACGAAGAGGTCGTCGGTTCGAATCCGGCCACCCCGACCAGAGGTAAGAGGGCACATCCGATCCATGGATGTGCCCTCTGTTGTTTGCCGGCGAAGGTGCCCGCCCACGGTATCGGGCGGGCCACCATCGCACGCGTGCTGTCAGTCCTGCCGTTCGGTGCGCTCGATCTCGGTGAACGCGGCGGCCAGATAGTCGTTCAACGGCACGCCCGTCACCGTCAACAGGTCGGCCACGAGTAGCGGGGCATGGCGGGCCTGGGCGGGCGCGTCCGGCCGCGACTCGTCGCCCTCGGGGTCGTACACCCCGAGCGCTCCGGCGAGCAGGACGAGCACCACGTGCGGATCGACATCGCGACGCCACCGCATCGCGTTCTGCACGCAGCGGGTCAGCACCTGGCGGATGTCGTCGCCGGCCAGCCCTTCCGGGTGGCCCTCCTCCAGCAGGAGCCGAACCACCGTTCCGAGCACCAGACCGGACCGGTCGTCAGCCGCGAGATCGGCGACCGCCTCGTCGTACGCCTGGTTGTCGCGCGCCTGGGCGGCGGCGACGGCCGCTGTGGCGGTCACCGCGATGGCGCGGGCGGTAGCGGGCAGGTGTCGCCAGGTGCCGGTCATCGGGCCAGCATCGCAGACCCGGCGGACACCGACGATCACCGTGGGGTTGGTCACCCGGCGGCCCGGGAACAGCGTCGCCGCTGCAAAACGGTTCGCGGGGCGTCACACCCACCGAACAGAATGCCGGACATGCTGCGTCGATCCCTGCCCCGTCGTCCGGAAGCCCGCCGGATGCTCCTCGGCACCCTGCTGTCGGCGATCGGGCGGGGCCTGACCCTGCCGTTCCTGTTCATCTACCTCACCGACGTGCGCGGGCTCACCGACACCCGCGCCGGTCTGGTGATCGGCTGGTACGGCGTCGTCACCCTGGCGTTGTCGCCGCTGGGCGGGACGCTTATCGACCGGTTCGGCGCGCGCCGGGTGGTGGTGCCGTGCTTCGTGATCGAGGCGATCGGCACCGGTTCGCTGGCGCTGGTCCACTCGACCGGCTCGGCCCTGCTCGTGATGACCGTGATCGCCGTCGGCAGCTCGGCGATCTGGTCCGGGCAGAACACCATCCTCGCCTCGCTCACCGACGACGGTGAGCGGCAACGGGTCTTCGGGCTGAACTTCGCGCTGCTCAACCTCGGCATCGGCATCGGCGGCATGACGTCCGGCGCGATCGTCGACACGGCGCGGCCCGGCACCTTCCAGACGATCTACCTGCTGGATGCGGTCAGCTACCTGATGCCGGCCCTGATCCTGTTGACCCTGCCCGGCGTCGGCCACCGACTCGGCCACCGATCCGCTGGCGACGGGCCATCGAGCGGCGGATACCTGACCGTGCTCCGGGACCGTCCGTTCCGCCGGCTCGTGATCTTCGGTCTGGTCCTCACCACCTGCGGGTACGCCCAGGTCGAGGTCGGCTTCGCCGCGTACGCCGTGCGCGTCGCCGAGGTGAACCCCCGGGTGGTGGCTTGGGCGCTCGCGGCCAACACCGTGATGATCGTGCTCGCCCAACTGCTGGTGATCCGCCGGATCGAGGGGCGCAGCCGCACCGGCGCGCTCGCCGTGGTCGGGGCGGTGTTCGCCGTCGCCTGGCTGGTCCTCGGCGTCGCCGGTGTGATCAGCACCGGCAACGCCCTGGTGGCTGCCCTGTGCGTGGTGGCCTGCTCGGCGATCTTCGGCCTCGGCGAGACGTTGCTGTCGCCGGTGATGCCGGCGCTGACCAACGCGCTCGCCACCGACGAGCTGCGCGGCCGGTACAACGCCATGAGTTCGATGATCTTCGGGATCAGCGGTGTGATCGGCCCGGTGACCGCCGGCCCACTCATCGGCGCGGCCAACGGCATGGTCTGGGTCGCGGTGGTGGTCGGCGGCTGCCTGATCGCCTCGCTCATCGCGCTCTCGCTGCGCCGACTGCTCACCGTCGACCAGGACGGCCGCCCGACGATCACCACGCCCGCCCCGGCACCCACCCCCGTCTGACGACCCGTCCCGCGTCCCGCGTCCCTTGCAGCAGCGGCCGGTGCCCGGGGACGGGTCGGGCCCCGGAGCGGGTGCTCCGGGGCCCGATCGTTGCGGGGTACGCCGTCAGGCGGCGGGGACCTCGGCGGTGGTGCGGATGCGGTCGAGCGTCGGGGCGGAGACCGGCGACTTCGCGGTCAGGTACGCCACGAACGCGTCCAGGTCGATCTGGCCGGTGACCTGGTTGGTCCCGGCGGTGAGGGCGCTGAAGCCGTCGCCGCCACCGGCCAGGAAGTTGTTCACCGTCACCCGGTAGGTGGCGGCGGTGTCGACGGCGGTGCCGCCGATGGTGAGGCTGCCCCGGACCACGCGGGTGCCGGCGCACGGGTCGGCGACGGTGCCGGTGGTGCCGGCCGGGTCGACCACGTAGCCGACGGTCGACGACGGGTACAGCGTCCGGCCGGTGACGAACTGCTGTTCCAGTACGCAGTAGAGCTGCGCACCGGTCAGGTCGAGCGTCACCAGGTTGTTGGCGAACGGCTGTACCGTGAACGCCTCCTCGTAGGTGACCGGGCCGGCGTTGAGGTCGGCCCGGACCCCACCCGGGTTCATGAAGGCGGCGACCGCATTCTGCTCGTCATCGGTGGCGGCGAGCTGCGCGTCGGCGATCAGGTTGCCCAGTGGCGACTCGCCCAGGGTCGTACCGAAGAGGGTTTCCTGGGTTTTGGTGATCGCGGTGGTGGTCTCGCCGACCTGGCGGCCGGCGACCGGGCCGAGCACCGTCTTGTACTTGTCGATCAGGGCGGTCTGCTTCGGGTCCTTGGCGACGTCGCGGGTGACCACGACGTTGTTCGCGGAGGCCGAGAGCACGTCCCCGGAGCGGCGGTCGATCTTCAGGTCGATGTCGGTGACCAGGCGGCCGAACGAGCTGGCGCTGGTGACCAGCTTGCCGTTGATGTTGCAGTTGTACGCCTGGTGGGTGTGGCCGCTGACGACCACGTCGATCGACGGGTCCATCCGGTTGGCGATGTCCACGATGGGCCCGGTCATGCCGACGCAGTCGTTGATGCCACCGGTCGCCGCCTGGGCGCCACCCTCGTGCAGCAGCACGACGATCGTCTCCACGCCCTTGCGGCGCAGCTCGCGGGCGTACCGGTTGGCGGTCTCCGCCTCGTCGGCGAAGGTGAGGCCCGCGACGCCCTGCTGGCTGACGATCTGCGGGGTGCCCTCCAGGGTCATCCCGATGAAGCCGACCTTGACGCCCTGCACCTTGTGGATCGCGTACGGCGCCATGAGCGGCTTGCCGGTGGCGGTCTTGAAGGCGTTGGCGGACAGGTACTGGAAGCCGGCGCCCCGGTACGGGGTGCCGTCGGCGCAGCCGTCGACCGGGTGGCAGCCGCCGTTCTGGATCCGCAGCAGCTCGGCGGCGCCCTCGTCGAACTCGTGGTTGCCGACGCTGGCGTAGTCCAGCCCGGCCATGCTCAGCGCCTCGATGGTCGGTTCGTCGTGGAACGCGGCGGAGAGCAGGGGGGACGCGCCGATCAGGTCACCGGCGGCGACGGTGATGGTGTTCTTCTTCTTGGCGGCGGCGCGCAGCTCGGCCAGGTGGGTCGCGAGGTATTCGACGCCTCCGGCGGTCTGCCCGGCGATGGTGCCGCTGGAGCCGCTCGGGGGTTCGAGGTTGCCGTGGAAGTCGTTGAGCGCCAGCAGGGTGACGTCGACCGGCTTCGGTCGCGCGTCGGCCTGCTCGGGGGTGGTGGCGACCGCGCCGAGCGCTGCCACCGCGAGCGCGGTCAGGCCGACAGCGGCCCGACGCATCCCGGGTATGGACATGGAACTCCTCGTGAGAATCGGCGCGTGCGGTGGCCGGCCTGTGGGTCGAGCGGCCGCCGTCGACGCCGTCGGAAGGATCGATCACGCTTGCGGGCGGTTGGGGCGTCGCCCGCCCGGCCAGCCTCTCATCCGGACGCTCACAGGTCGAGCCGAGCAGCACAGCAGAGCTGCGAATACACCGATTGGTCCACCATCGGTCACCGACCACATCTCGTCGATCGACGTCCGCGGCGAACGCCGCCGGCGGTCGACCGGCGGCGTCCGCTTGCTCAGCAGGAGGTGTAACTGCCCTTGCTGCCCCAGGAGCAGGAGTCGATCTGCTTCCCGGCCGAGTCGCGCAGGTACGCGCTGTCGCCGGTGTTGTTCCAGATGTACGCGCCGGATCCCCAGTAGCGGTGGGTCGACGTGTTCTTGCCCTTTCCAGTGTGGATGTAGACACTCGCTCCGGCGGCGAGGCGGACGTCGCCACTGAAGGTGTAGACATGGCGCGCCTTGTCCCGCAGCGTCCAGGACTTCAGGTTGATGGTGCTCGACCGCCGGTTGGTGAGGCGGACGTACTCCGCGTTCAGGCTGGAATTCGAGCGGTTGTCGCTGCCGGGCGAGTTGTAGTAGACCTTGGTGATCTGCACCGACGGAGTCGCGGCCTGCGCCGGTCCGGCGGTGGCCAGCGTGGCAGCGAGCGTCCCGGCGAGCGCGAGCGCGAGACCGATCATCTTCTTCGTCATTCCGTCTCCTCACTCCGTGCGCCGGCCGACGAACGCCGACGCAGTCGTTCCACGTGTGACGTGGAGCGCTGACGCTAGCGGCGGGACGGGGCGGGCGTGGCCAGCGAGGAGGACGCGTCGCCAACTCGATCCGGGCGGTGGAGCGTGGTGCGCCGGTCGGTGCGCGGCGACGCTGCCCGGCAGTTCGGACCGGTCGACCTTCGGACGCGTCCGGACTCTCACCGGCCCGTCCATCCGGTCCGATGATCTCGTCGGTCGATCCGGCCGGTGGATCATCGCCGCCGATCCGGGCGGAAGCCGGGCTTGGCCGGTCAGCCGGTGGTGAGCGCGTCGCGGACCAGAGTCGTCACCGCGTCGAGGGGCCAGCCGTCCGCGACTCCGGGGCGCTGTGCCAGGTAGTCGGCGATCCGCTCGGCGGCCCAGCCGTGTGACTCGTGCAGCCCTCGGGCGATCATGCGCAGGTAGGCCGGTGCCGGTGGCCGGCACCGCACGGCCGACGCCGGCTCGGGGGCGGTGAAGGTGAGCAGCGGGACGCCGGCGCGCAGGCCGGGGCAGATCAGGGTCTCGTAGCGGCCGGGGCCGAGCGTCGCCCGCCCCTCGGCGACGGCGGTGTCGACTGCCGCGCCGGCCGCCGGGACGAGGTCGGCGGTGTCGCCGGTCGGGCGGTACATCTCCTGAGCGGCGATGTCGGTGAACTGCTCGATGGTGACCAGGTAGGCCCGTGCGGCGGCCTCGCCCGGCAGCTGCGGGTCATAGAACGCCATCCCGCCGGTCCACGCGCCGGACTCGCCGGCGAAGTAGATCCCGCCGGGCAGCCACACCGGCGCCGACCGGCTCGGTGGGCGGGGGTCGCGGCAACCCGGGTACGTCCGCCGGCCGCCGGGCGGGCAGCCGCCGACGATGTACCAGGCCAGCCGGGCGGCGTGCATGTTCGAGCCGTACGCGACGTACCAGACGGTGCCGGGCATGGGCGCTGCGATCAGAAGCCGCAGGTCTGGCCGGCCGAGTGGCTGACCTGCACGACGTGGGTCACGCAGCCGTCGGGCTCGATGCGGTGCAGCAGGAAGGCGGTCGGCTCGGCGACCCAGCCGATCACCCCGTCCGTGGCCATCGTGAGGGTGCTCTGCTTCCAGGTGCTGGGCGCCACGGTGAGCACCGTGCCCGCGTACCCCACGGTGACCGTGCGGTGCAGGTGCCCGGCGGCGACCCGCACGACGTGCCGGTGCCGGCCGACCACCTCGGCCAGCGCGGGCCCGTCGGCGAGCCGGATGGTGTCCGCCGCCGGGATGCCGACCGCGACCGGCGGGTGGTGCAGGAAGATCGCGGCGGGCACGTCGGGCCTACCGGAGAGCACGCCGTCGAGCCAGCCGAGCTGCTCCTCGCCCAGGTTGCCGCCGCCGCTGCCGGGGGTGAGCGAGTCGAGCACGACGACTGTCGCCGCCTCGTGGTCGACGTGGTAGTAGGCGGAGAACCCGCCGCCGAGCCAGGGCGTGCCGCCGAACGCGTCGAGCAGCGACTCCCGGTCGTCGTGGTTGCCGGCGGCCAGGTACACCGGAAGCGGGAACCGGCCGATCAGGTCGCGCAGCGCGGCGTACTCGTCGGGTCGGCCGTGGTCGACCAGGTCGCCGGTGATGACCACGCAGTCGGGTCGCGGGCGCAGGGCCAGCACCCGGCCGAGCGCCCGGTGCAGCCCGGCGGCGGGCTCGGCGGCGAGCAGGCCGGTGGTCACGTGCGGATCACTGAGCTGGGCGATGAGCATGAGTGCTCGCCTCCTCGGCGACGGGAGTTCCACGCTATCGCCCGCCGCCTCTTCCCACAGGCTGCGTCCACAGCCTGTGGATAGCACATGTGTACGAAGCCCGGAGGGTTCCCTCAGCGTGGGTACGCTTGATCGCGCAGACCCTCCCCTACCTGGAACGACGTGCGAGTGGATCATCAGCGAGTCATCCGTGACGTCACCGTCCGCCTGTCGATGGCGTCGACCGCGCCGGAGGCCTGTCGGCGGACGGTCGCCGCGCTGTCGCGCCACACCCCGGCCACCATCTCGGTGCTGCTCGAGGCCCACGACCGGCTGCGCTGCGTGGCGGCGACCGGCGCGTGGCAGGTCTTCGCGACCGTCCCGGCGCGCACCGGGATCGTCGGCCGGGTGTACGCCACAGACGTCGCGGCGGTGGTCCCGGACGTCACCGCCGACCCGGACTACCTTCCGGTACGCCCGGACGTGACAGCTGAGCTGTGCGTGCCGGTGCGCGACCCGGCGGGCCGGGTGATCGGCGTACTGGACCTGCAGTGGAGTGGGCCTGTCGACCTGGAGCCGTGGCGGGAGACCGCGCAGCGGCTGGCGGCCCGACTCGGCGCCCGCATCGCCGCAGTGGGCGGCCCTCCGTCAGAGAGCCGGAGCGAGAAGCTGCTCCGGCACGCCGCCGCGCTCTCCGCCGCGCCGACCGAGGAGGCCGTGATCGGCGCGGCGACCTCCGCCGCCCGGGAGGTGTCCACCCTCTCCACCGCGGTGCTGCTGACCGGCGGCCCGGAGGGCGCCCAGCTCGGGCCGCCGCCGCTGGCCGGGTGCGAGTTGGAGACCCGCATCCGGGCGGAGTTGGCCGAGGCGGGGCCGGAGGCTCTCGGCCGGATGATCGAGCGGGCGCACCGGTACGGCGCCGGGTACACGCTGGGCGAGGCGGGGCACCCGCCGACCGAGGACTACCGGCCGCTGACCCGGGCCGGGGTACGCACGCTGATCGCCGTTCCGGTGGGTCCGCCGGGCGCGGGTGGGGCGCTGCTCGTCGCCGACGAGCGGGCGCTGCGGCCGGACCCGACCACGGTCAGCCTGATGGAGCTGCTCGCCGGGCAGGTGTGGACCAGCCTGGACCGGCTGCGTACGCTCGCCCGGCTGCGGGAGCAGGCCAGCTCGGACCCGCTGACGGGGCTGCGGCACACCGGCCCGTTCGGGCAGCGGATCGCGGCGGCCACCCCGGGGCGTACGGCTCTGCTGGCGATCGACGTGGACGGCTTCAAGACGGTCAACGACACGTACGGCCATCAGGCCGGCGACCAGGTGCTGGTCGGGTTGGCCCGCGCGCTGGAGGGGGCGTTGCGGCACGGCGACGAGCTGTACCGGATCGGCGGCGACGAGTTCGTCGCGGTGATCGAGGTGAGCCGTCCGGAGGAGGCGGTCCGGATCGCCGAGCGGTTGACCGAGGCGGCTCGACGGACCGGTCGCACGATCAGCGTGGGCGTCGCGTTGCCCCGCCCCGGCGAATCCCCCGATGGCACCCTGCGAAGAGCCGACCAGGCCCTCTACGCGGTGAAGCGCCAGGGCCGCGACGGAGTCCACCTGGCCGCGGCGTGAACCCTCCCGCCGATCCTGCGCTTCCGGTCGTCGTCTTGTCGCTCTGATCCCTTGTGCCGGCGCAGACACCGCGAGATCGCCGCGCGGGGGGTCAGGCGGTGCGGAGTTCCTTGGCGAGGAGTTCGGCGATCTGGGCGGTGTTGAGGGCCGCGCCTTTGCGGAGGTTGTCGCCGGTGACGAAGAAGTCGAGGGCGCGCGGATCGTCCAGGGCGCGGCGGATCCGGCCGACCCACGACGGGTCGGTGCCGACCGCGTCGATCGGCATCGGGAACTCACCGGCGGCGGGGTCGTCGACCAGGATCACGCCGGGGGCGTTGCGCAGCGCCTCGCGGGCGCCCTCCGCGTCGACCTCGGTGGCGAAGACCGCGTGCACGGCCACCGAGTGGCCGGTCACCACCGGCACGCGCACGCAGGTGGCGCTGACCTTGAGGTCGGGCAGGCCGAGGATCTTCCGCGACTCGTTGCGGATCTTCATCTCCTCCGACGACCAGCCGCCGTCGGCCGACGAGCCGGCCCAGGGCACCACGTTGAGCGCCAGCGGCGCCGGGAACGGGCCCAGGTCGTCGCCGACCGCCTGGCGGACGTCGCCGGTGCGCGAGCCGAGCGCGCGATCCCCGGCGACCTTGGCGAGCTGGTCGTGCAGGATGTCCACGCCGGCCTGACCGGCGCCGGAGACCGCCTGGTAGGAGGCGAGCACCAGCTCCCGCAGACCGTACTCGCGGTGCAGGGGCGCGACCGCGACGATCATCGCGAGGGTGGTGCAGTTGGCGTTCGCGATGATGCCCCGGGGCCGGTTGCGGACCTGCTCGGGATTGATCTCCGGAACGACCAGCGGGACGTCCCGGTCCATCCGGAAGGCGCCGGAGTTGTCCACCGCGATCGCGCCACGGGCGACGGCGATGGGCGCCCACTCGGCGGAGACCTCGTCGGGCACGTCGAACATCGCCACGTCGACCCCGTCGAACGCCTCCGGGGTCAGCGCCTGGACGACGAGCTCCTCGCCCCGGCAGCGCACCCGCTTCCCGACCGAACGCTCGGAGGCGAGAAGCCGGATCTCACCCCAGACGTTGCGACGTCCGCTGAGCAACTCACACATCACGGTGCCGACGGCACCTGTCGCTCCGACCACGGCGAGGGTGGGCAGCGCCGTCATCGGCGCTACCTACCCGTCCCGGCGTAGACCACGGCTTCGGTGTCGCCGCCCAGCTCGAACTGATCGTGGATGGCGCGGACCGCGGCGTCGAGGTCGGTGTCCCGGCAGACGACGGAGACGCGGATCTCGGAGGTGGAGATCATCTCGATGTTGACCCCGGCAGCGCCGAGCGCGGCGAAGAAGCCGGCGGCCACGCCGGGGTGCGAGCGCATGCCGGCGCCGATCAGGGAGACCTTGCCGACGTGGTCGTCGTAGAGCAGGCCCTTGAACTTGACCGGCTCCTGGATCTTGCTGAGCGCGGCCATCGCGGTCGGGCCGTCGGCCTTGGGCAGCGTGAACGAGATGTCCGTACGGCCGGTGCCCTCGGTGGAGACGTTCTGCACGATCATGTCGATGTTGATCTCGGCGCCCGCGACGGTGTCGAAGATCCGCGCGGCGGCACCCGGCTCGTCGGGCACCCCGACGATCGTGATCTTGGCCTCGCTGCGGTCGTGCGCGACCCCGGTGATCAGTGCCTGCTCCACGGAAAGGTCCTCCATCGATCCGGTGACCATCGTGCCGGTGTTGGTCGAGTATGACGAACGGACGTGGATCGGCAACCCCGCCCGGCGGGCGTACTCCACGCTACGCAGGTGCAGCACCTTCGCGCCGCACGCGGCCAGCTCCAGCATCTCCTCGTAGGTGATGTCCTTGATGTGCCGGGCGTTGGGAACGATCCGCGGGTCGGCGGTGAAGATGCCGTCCACGTCGGTGTAGATCTCGCAGACGTCGGCGTGCAGCGCGGCGGCGAGCGCGACAGCCGTGGTGTCCGAGCCGCCGCGGCCCAGCGTGGTGACGTCCTTGGTGTCCTGCGAGACGCCCTGGAAACCGGCCACGATGACCACCGAGCCCTCGTCGAGCGCGCCCTTGAGCCGCCCCGGGGTGACATCGATGATCCGCGCCCGGCCGTGCACCGAGGTGGTGATCACACCGGCCTGCGAGCCGGTGAACGAGCGGGCCTCGTACCCCAGGTTGTGGATGGCCATGGCCAGCAGGGCCATGGAGATCCGCTCCCCGGCGGTGAGCAGCATGTCCAGCTCGCGGCCCGGCGGCAGCGGGCTGACCTGGTTGGCCAGGTCGAGCAGCTCGTCGGTGGTGTCCCCCATCGCGGAGACCACCACCACCACGTCGTCGCCGGCCTTGCGGGCGGCGACGATGCGCTCGGCCACCCGCTTGATCCGCTCGGCGTTGGCGACGGAGGACCCGCCGTACTTCTGCACCACGAGTGCCACGACGGTGCACTCCCTCCCAGTGACCCTGAGCGTGCCGACGCCGCCGGAACCGGGGCCGGCGGCGCGTGTCAGACCCCATGAGGGTATCGGGCGGGCCACGGCGGCGGGTCGGGTGATCCCACGATCCGGCCCGCGCGGCCGTGCGGGCAACGCGGGCGGCCAGGTCCGCGAGTTCGGGCGGTACGCCGAAAGGCCGCGCCCGACACGCCGGGGCGGACGGCTGCCCGCCGCTGCCCGCGCCTGGCCCGCACCCACCAGAATGGGCCGGTGCCCGTCCTCTTTCGCTCGGCCGGCCGCGTGCTCGGGCCGCTCGTGTTCGCCCTGCCGGCAGTCCTGGTCTCCTGCACCAGCGAGCGGCCTCCGCCTCCGCCGCCAGCCGACCCCGGCCCGGTCGAGGTGGACGCCACCCGGGACGAGCTGGCCGCCCTGGCCGCCGCCGCACAGGATCGCCACCTGGTGGCGCGCTACGTGTTCACCCGGACCGGCCAACCGGACCGCAGCATCGTGTTCACCAGCGCGAACGACGGCAGTTGGCGGGTCGACGTGCCGGGCGGGGCGCTGGGTGGCACCGCCGACGTCTCGCTGGCCGCGACCGGCGACGGGCTGTTCCAGTGCGCGCTGCCCTCGACCGGTCACCCGGAGCCGGCGCGCTGCGTACGCCTCGGCGAACGTGACGACGCCCTCCCGCGCCGGCTGGACCCCCGGATCCAGCATCCGCTCACCGACTGGCTGGACGTGCTGACCGACCGGCGCGCGCCGCTCGCGGTGGCCCTGGCCGCCACGCCCAAGGGGCTGACCGGCACCTGCTACTCGGTCGACTCCACCTCCGCCTCGCTGAACGCGCCGTTGGACGTCGGCATCTACTGCTACGACACCGACGGCACGCCGACAGGCGTCCGGACCGACGCCGGCACGCTGCGGCTGGCGGCCCCGCCCGGCCCGGCGCCCGCCACCGTGCAGCTCGCCGGGCCGGTGGTGGACGCGGAACCCCTCGACACGGCGGCCCCTCCGACGCCCGATCCGACACTCAGCCCGAGCGCGGGAACGTCCTGATCTTCATCCCGTTACGGGTGCTTTTGCCCACATCCCGTAGGCCCATGTTGAGTGGCGAATCACCCATACAGGACGATTCTCGGCATGGCTGACCTGACCCCGCTGCTCGCCTTCCGCTGGAGCCCTCGGGCCTTCGACCCGAGCGCCACCCTGACCTCGGACGAGGCGGCCTCGCTGCTGGAGGCCGCGCGGTGGGCGCCGTCGGCGGACAACGGGCAGCCCTGGCGGTTCGCCCTCGGCCACCGGGACGACCAGAACTGGAAACGGATCCTGATCAACCTTCCCGCCGACGACCAGGGCTGGGCCCGGCACGCCGCGACCCTGGTGGTCGGCGCGCACACCGGCGGCGACGCCGAGCGGGCCGCGTACGACCTCGGTCAGGCGATCGCCCACCTGACGCTGCAGGCCACCGCGCTCGGTCTGCACGTCCGCCAGCTCGTCCGCTTCGACCGGGCCGGCCTCGCCACCGAACTCGACCTGCCCGGCGGCGTCCGGCCGCTTGTGGTCGCCGCCGTCGGTCGGCTCGGAGATCCGTTCGCCCTCCCGGCCGAGCTGCGCGCCCGGGAGACCGGCCTGCGGCACCGCCGGCCGGTCGCCGACCTGCTGCTCGCCTGATCACCTGATCGGGTCAGCCGCCCCGCTGGCCCGCAGCAGAACCCCCGCGGCGTCGGTGTTGCGGTAGAGCACATGCCGACCCTGTCGGGACCGGCCGACCAGGCCGGCGGCGTGCAACGCGGCCAGGTGCTGCGAGACGTTTCCGGCCGACATCCCGGTGAGCCGGGCCAGGTCGGTGGTGGTGGTGGCCGTGTCGAGCAGGTGCAGCAGCGCGGCGCGACCGGGGCCGATCACCCGTGCCAGCGGGTCGCCGGGCGGTGGCGCGCTCGTCTCCCAGAGCGTCCCGACCGCCCGGACCGGGTACGCGGCGGCCGGCAACGAGTCCTCCAGCAGGTTCCACAGCACCCGGCGTTCGCTGAACACCGTCGGGTTCAGCGCCAACCCACGGTCCCGCAGGTCGAAGTCCCGCTCGAACGGGTCGTCGCTGACCACCCGGTCGCCGAGCCAGCGCAGGCTCGGGTGGAGCTGCTCGAAGAAGCGACCGGCGCCGTTCTCGGCGAGCTGGGCGGCCCGGTACGCCACGTCGGCGTCGAGCAGCGCGCGCATGCGCGGCCAGTCCGGGGCGATCGCCTCGTCGTACCAGACCCGCACCGCGTCGACGAGCTGCGGCAGCAGCCCCCGGGGGTCGGCGAGCAGCGCCCGCCCGAACGGACTGAGCGGCCGGCGCCCGGTCGTCGACAGCAGATCCTGGACCACCACGGCCGACGGCGTCGCCGCGATCTGGTCGAGCTGCTCGGTCACCTCCACGTTCGGGCGGGCCGCCGGGGTGAGGAAGTCGGGCAACGGGCAACCCCGCCAGGTCAGCTCCTTCAGCGGTCGGACCCGGGCGGCGACCTCGGGACGGCGCAGGGTCACCCGGGCCCGGTCGATCCAGGGCAGGTGCACCGGGTAGCGGATCGGGCTGGCCAGCGCCCACATGCTCATGACCGTCTCGTTGACCGGCGACACGGCGAGCCGCACTCTCGCGACGTCGGCCAGGCTGAACCGCAACTCGGACACGCGCCCTCCCCCGGGAGCAGGATTCGGTCCAGCCTAAAAGGCTCGACCGATCTATTCGGTCCCGGTTCACTTCTCGGCCATGGGGGCCAGAGAAACCATCCGCACCGCTGTCCACAACGTCGTACCGCCGGCCGGGCTGACCCGCGCGCTGGCCGTGCAGGCCATGGTCTACGCCGTCGGCAGCGGCCTGTTCCACGCCGGCAGCGCCGTCTTCTTCACCCGGGCACTCGGGCTCAGCGCCGCGCAGGTCGGTCTGGGCCTGTCCATCGCGGCGGGGGTGTCGCTGCTGGGCACGGTGCCGCTGGGCGGGCTCACCGACCGGTACGGACCGCAGCGGGTCTGGATCGTCGGGCTCGTGCTGGACGCGGCGCTCTTCGCGTCGTACCCGTTCGTGGGCGGCTTCGCGAGCTTCCTCGCCGTCGTGGTGGCGCTGGCGGCGGTGGACGCGTCGACAGGCGTGGCCCGGCAGGTCTACTCGATCAACGCGCTTCCGCCGGCCGAACGGGTCACCGCGATGGCGTACCAGCGCTCGTCGCTGAACGTCGGATTCGGGCTGGGCGCGGTGATCAGCGGCCTGGTGCTGGCGGTGGACACGATCGAGGCGTACCGCGCGATGGTCTGGTTCATCGCGGCGGTGATCCTGGTGACGGCCCTGTTCGTACGACGACTGCCCCGGCTGCCGCAGGTGGCCCGGCCGGTGGAGCCGATGGGTCGGCTCGCCGTGCTGCGGGACCGGCCGTTCATGGTGGTGTCCCTGCTGTCCGGGCTGCTCACCGCGCACGGGGTGCTCTACCTGACGGTGATGCCGCTGTGGATCCTCACCCACACCGACGCCCCGAAGACGGTGATCGCCGCCCTGGTGCTGCTCAACACGGTCCTGATCGTGCTGCTCCAGGTACGCGTCAGCCGGGGTGCCGACACCGCCGCCGGCGCGGCCCGGGCCTCTCGACGGGGTGCCCTGCTCATCGCCCTGGCCTGCCTGGTCCTGCCGATCTCCGGGGTCACCCGGGGCCCGCTCACCGTCGTGGTGCTGGTGGCCGCCGCGACGCTGCTGATCCTGGCCGAGCTGATCCAGTCGGCGGGCGCCTGGGGGCTCACCGCCACCCTCCCGCCGGACGACCAGCGCGGCGCGTACGTGGGGGCGCTGCGGCTCGGCGAGCAGGTGCAGTACCTGATCGCCCCCGCGGGGCTGACCGCGCTCGGCGTGACCACCGGCGGCTGGGGTTGGTTACCGACGGCAGCGATCTTCGTGCTGGTCGGAGCGGCGATCGTGCCCGCCGTGGCCTGGGCCGGACGGACGCCGAGGCTGGGTGCCGAGGTCCAGGAGCAGACCATGACGCCGGTCCCATAGTCCGGACCGGCCTTTCCACCCCCGGTTCCATCACGTAGGGTGACCTGGTCATGTGGCGGGCGCTTCTTCTCCTTAGCCGCCGCGACGGGGCCTGACCGGCCGGCACCTCGTCGCGGAGTCGCATCGCGCCGTCCAGCACATCTGAGTTTCCTCTCGGCACCGCCGCGCACCGTCGCCCGGCACCTCGCCGACACCTTCCGATCTGCTGACGCCACATGTTCCAGGGAGCACTCTGAGATGGCTCAACCTGTCACCGACGCCGAGACCGATCCGATCGCCCGGCAGCGCCCCAGCCGGATGCCGTACCACCGCTACCAGCCCTACCGGGAGCAGTTCCGGATCGACCTGCCGGATCGCACCTGGCCCACCCGCACCATCGAGGCCGCCCCGCGCTGGTGCGCGGTGGATCTCCGGGACGGCAACCAGGCGCTGATCGACCCGATGTCGCCCGAGCGCAAGCGGCGGATGTTCCAGCTGCTGGTCCAGATGGGCTACAAGGAGATCGAGGTCGGCTTCCCGTCGGCCAGCCAGACCGACTTCGACTTCGTCCGGCAGCTCATCGAGCAGGACATGATCCCGGACGACGTCACCATCCAGGTGCTCACCCAGTGCCGGGAGCACCTGATCGACCGGACGTTCGAGTCGCTGCGCGGCGCGAAGCGGGCCATCGTGCACTTCTACAACTCGACCTCCACCCTCCAGCGGCGGGTGGTCTTCGGCCTGGACAAGGACGGCATCGCCGACATCGCCACCAGCGGTGCGCGGCTCTGCCAGAAGTACGCGGAGATCCACACCCCGGACACCGAGATCTTCTACGAGTACTCGCCGGAGTCGTACACGGGCACCGAGCTGGAGTACGCGCTGGAGGTCTGCTCCCGGGTGATCGACGTGATCGACCCGACGCCGGACCGGCCGCTGATCATCAACCTGCCGGCCACCGTCGAGATGGCCACCCCGAACGTGTACGCCGACTCGATCGAGTGGATGCACCGGCACCTGCCGCGCCGGGACAGCGTGGTGCTGAGCCTGCACCCGCACAACGACCGGGGCACCGGGGTCGCCGCCGCCGAGCTGGGCCTGCTGGCCGGCGCGGACCGGATCGAGGGCTGCCTGTTCGGCAACGGCGAGCGCACCGGCAACGTCGACCTGGTGACGTTGGGGCTCAACCTCTTCTCCCAGGGCATCGACCCGATGATCGACTTTTCGAACATCGACGAGATCCGGCGGGCCGTCGAGTACTGCAACCAGCTCCCGGTGCACGAGCGCCACCCGTACGCGGGCGACCTGGTCTACACCGCGTTCTCCGGCTCCCACCAGGACGCCATCAAGAAGGGCTTCGACGCCCTCGCCGCCGACGCGAAGGCGGCCGGCGTGCCGATGGACGAGCACACCTGGGCGGTGCCGTACCTGCCGATCGACCCGAAGGACCTGGGCCGCACCTACGAGGCAGTCATCCGGGTCAACTCGCAGTCCGGCAAGGGCGGCGTCGCGTACATCATGAAGAGCGAGCACCAGCTGGACCTGCCCCGCCGGCTCCAGATCGAGTTCTCCGGGGTCGTGCAGCAGGTCACCGACCACGACGGCGGCGAGGTCGACCCGCGCGCCATGTGGGAGATCTTCGCGACGCACTACCTGCTCGACCACCAGCCCGACCCGGCGGTCCGGTTCGCCGGCTACACGATCGGCACCGCCGACGGCAAGGTCGAGATCGAGGCACAGGTCGGCGTGGGCGGCGAGCAACGGTCGCTCACCGCGGTCGGCAACGGCCCGATCGACGCGTACGTCAACGCGCTCCAGTCGGTCGGGGTGGGCGTCCGGGTGCTCGACTACCACGAGCACGCGCTGTCCTCCGGTGGGGACGCGCAGGCCGCCGCCTATGTGGAGTGCGAGGTGGACGGTCGGACGGTCTGGGGTGTCGGCACCGACGCCAACATCGTCACCGCGTCGATCAAGGCGGTCACCAGCGCCGTCAACCGCGCGCGCGGCTGATCGCACGCGCCGCGCCCCCGAGGTGGTTCGCTACCTCGGGGGTGTGGCGGCGGGCATCGAGTGGCAGGGCTGCGACGGCGGGGCCGCCCGGGGCGGTCGGTGCACCAGCACGAGAGCCAGCACCGCTCCGGCCAGCAGCAGCCCCGCACACCAGGCGAGCGCTCCCCGGAACGCGTCGGTCAGCTCGGTCTTCTGCTCGTACCCGCCGCCGGAGAGGCCGACCAGCAGCGGCAGCGCGGCCACCGCGAGCAGACCGCCCGCTCGGGACGCGGCGTTGTTGAAGCCGCTGGCCACCCCGGAGAACCGGTCCTCGACCGCGGCGAGCACCGACGCGGTCAGCGGCGCCACCACCAGGGTCAGCCCGAGGCCGAAGAGCAGCACCCCGGGCAGCACGTCGGTCCAGTACGACGCGCCCGGGCCGACGCCGCGCAGCAGCAGCAGACCGGCGGCGGCCACCACCGGCCCGACGGTCAGCGGCAGCCGGGGGCCGATCCGCGCCGACAGCGCGCCCGCCCGGGCCGACCCGATGAGCAGCAGCACCGTCATCGGCAGCAGCGAGATCCCGGTGCGGAAGGCCGACCACTCGACCACGTTCTGCAGGTAGACGGCGAAGAAGAAGGTGAAGCCGTTGAGCGCCGCGTAGACCACCACGGTGAAGATGTTCAGGACGGAGAAGAGCCGGCTGCCGAACAGCCCGGTGGGCAGCATCGCCGTGTCGCCGCGCCGCCGTTCCAGCAGGACGAAGGCCACCGCGGCCACCACCCCGGCCAGCGCGGAGATCAGCACCGACGCCGAGGTGAAGCCCCGCGCGGGCGCGTCGATCAGGGCGTACGTGACGCCGGCGAGCGCCAGCGCGCCGAGCAGCGCCCCGGCCACGTCGAACCGGCGTCGGGTCCGGCCCGGCCCCTGCGTCCGGGAGGCGTTCTCGTCGCGACTCTCCGGCACCCAGCGGGCGGTGGCCAGCACCACCAGCACGGCGATCGGCAGGTTCAGGAAGAAGATCCACCGCCACGACAGCGCGTCGATCAGCCAGCCACCGAGGAACGGGCCCAGCGCGGTGGACACACCGGACAACCCGGCCCAGGCGCCGATCGCCTTCCCCCGGTCGTCCGGGTGGAAGCTGGCCTGGAGCACCGACAGGGAGCCGGGGGTGAGCAGCGCCCCGCCAGCGCCCTGGAGGAACCGGGCCCCGATCAGCCAACCGGTGCCCTGGGACAGCCCGCACAGCACCGAGGCCAGGGTGAACCACGCCACGCCGATCAGGAAGACCCGTCGTCGGCCGAAGCGGTCCCCGAGCGCCCCACCGAGCAGCACGAACGCCGCCAGCATCAGCAGGTACCCGTTCACGGTCCACTGGAGATCGGCCACGTTGGCCCCGAGATCCTGGCCGAGTTTCGGCAGCGCCACGTTGACGACGGTGCTGTCGAGGAAGACCATGCCGGAGGCGAGCACCGCGGCGAGCAGCGTCCCCCGGCCGGCGGCGGTGCCCATCCGCAGAGCGGGCGACGGTACGGCTGTGGTCATCTCACCAATCTGCCTTGCACGATGTGGGAGACGCCACGAAACGCCGAAACCATGCCCGGGTACTGTGCGCAATCGCCGGGAGCCCGCAAGCTGGAGAGGTGTCGTCTGTGCGTACCAGATCAGGACCGCGCGCGGCGGTGACCGCGCTCGTCGCGGCGCTGGCGCTCGGCGTAGCCGGTTGCGTCCCTCCGGACGAGACCGGAACGCCGCCACCACCGACGGACGGCGGCAACGCGGCGCAGCAGCTGGGCCAGCTGACCGTCGCCAACGCCGGCTCGATGAAGGGCTACAGCCGCGACCGCTTTCCGCACTGGCGGAACACGGGTAAGAACTGCGACGTGCGGGACAGCATCCTGCAACGCGACGGCAAGGACGTGAAGCTGTCCGGCTGCAACGTCGTCGGCGGTCGCTGGGAGAGCGCGTACGACGGTCGCAGCGCCACCGATCCCTCCGACGTGGACATCGACCACATGGTGCCGTTGGCCAACGCGTGGCGGTCGGGCGCCGACGAGTGGGACGACGCGAAGCGCGGCGACTTCGCCAACGACACGACCCGGCCGCAGCTCCTCGCGGTTTCCGCGTCCTCCAATCGGGCAAAGGGTGACCAGGACCCGTCCCAGTGGAAACCGGCGAACCGGTCGTACTGGTGCCAATACGCCAAAGACTGGGTGACGGTCAAGCACCACTGGCGGCTGACGGTGACCAGTGCCGAGAAGGCCGCCCTGACCGACATGCTGGAGGGCTGCTGATGAGCGAGGGAGCCGTGACAGGCGGCGAGGCGAAGGGTGACACAGGCCCGGCCGCGGCGGGCATGACGGCGGATGGCAGCGCCGAACCCTCGGCCGCCTTGCCGGGGGCCGGCATGGTCGCCGATTCCGACGGCGCCGGTGGCCCGCAGAGCCGCACGGCCGACATCGTGCCCGGTCCGGGCGGGGTCATGACCGACGAGGTCGGGGTGGTCACCGGCGAGCTGACCCTGCGCACCGAGTACGCCGACGGCAAGGTCACGCTGCGGGTGCAGTACAAGGACGCGGACGAGTGGTACGCGGTGACCGGCGGCTCGGTGCCGCTCGCCGACCCGGCGGGGCTGGACGCGGTGCACGCCGTGGCGGTGGCCCTGCTGCACCGCCCGGAGGGCTGACGCCACACCCGGGCACCGTCGACCCGTGAGACCGGGGGCCGTCCTGTGGCAGGACGGCCCCCGGTCTCGTCACGGCGTCGGGATCAACTCACTGCGGCATCACGGCGCCGGATCACCTCACTGTGTCGTCACGGCGTCGGGATCAACTCACCCGGCGGGTCGAGCGGGCCGGTGCCCTCGGCCGGGCGCACCAGCTCCACCTCGACCTCGTGCGGCCGGATCCGGCCGGCGGCGATGTCCTCGGCGAAGTGGCAGGCCACCCGGTGCCCGCCGACCACGTCACGCAGCGCCGGCCGCTCGCTGGCACAGCGGGTCGGCTGCGCCCACGGGCACCGGGTGTGGAACCGGCAGCCCGACGGCGGGTTGGTGGGCGAGGGTAGGTCGCCGGCGAGCAGGATGCGCTCCCGACGGTCCTCGACGACCGGGTCGGGCACCGGCACCGCGGACATCAGCGCCCGGGTGTACGGGTGCATCGGCTCGCGGTAGAGGTCGTCGCTGGACGCCTCCTCCACCAGACCACCCAGGTACATGACGCCCACCGTGTCGGCGATGTGCCGGACCACCGCCAGGTCGTGCGCGATGATCAGGTACGTCAAGCCCCGCTCGTTCTGCAGATCCTCGAGCAGGTTCAGCACCTGCGCCTGGATCGACACGTCCAGTGCGGAGACCGGCTCGTCGGCGACGATCAGGTCCGGGTTGAGCACCAGGGCCCGGGCGATGCCGATCCGCTGGCGCTGGCCGCCGGAGAACTCGTGCGGGTACTTGCTGAGAGCCGACGCGGGCAGGCCCACCGCCTCCAGCGTCTCGCGCAACCGCCGGTTCGTCTCGGCCTTGTCGCCGGCCAGCCCGTGCGCCTTGAGGCCCTCCACGAGCAGCGACTCCACCGACTGTCGAGGGTCGAGGCTGGAGAGCGGATCCTGGAAGATCATCTGCATGCGGCGGCGGGCGTGCCGCATCGCCTCGCCCTTGAGGGAGCGGACGTCGGTGCCGTCGAAGACGATCTCGCCGTCGGTGGGCTCGACGAGCCGGAGCAGGCCACGGCCCAGCGTCGACTTGCCGCAGCCCGACTCGCCGACCAGGCCGTACGTCTCGCCCTTGCGGATGCTCAGCGACACGCCGTCGACGGCGTAGACGTAGCCGATGGTCCGGTCGAAGAGCAGACCGCTCTTGATCGGAAAGTGGACCTTGACGTCGCGCAGCTCGATCAGCGGGGTGGTCTCTTCGGTCATCGGGCCGCCACCTCCTCGGAGACGGGGTTGTTGCAGCGCAGGTCGCCGCCGGTGGCGGTGGGTTCGAGCGGCGGAGGCCCCTCCAGGCACGCGTCCACGACGTTGTCGCACCGCGGGGCGAACGCGCACCCCTCGGTCCACGGAATGTTGTCGGAGACCGACCCGCGGATCGCGTGCAGCCGCTCACCGCGCGGTGAGTCCAGCCGCGGCACCGAGTTGAGCAACCCGTGGGTGTACGGGTGCCGGGCGTGCGCGAACAGCTCGTGCCGTCGGGCCCGCTCCACGACCTTGCCGCCGTAGAGCACGTTGACGGTGTCACAGAGCCCGGCCACCACGCCCAGGTCGTGCGTGATCATCACGAGCGCGGTGCCGGTGTCGTCGACCAACTGCTTGAGCAGGGTGAGGATCTGCGCCTGGATGGTCACGTCGAGCGCGGTGGTCGGCTCGTCGGCGATCAGCAGTCGAGGCTTGCAGGCCAGGGCGATGGCGATCAGCGCGCGCTGGCGCATTCCGCCGGAGATCTGGTGCGGGTACTCGCTGAGTCGCCGTTGCGGGTCGGGAATCCCGACGGCGTCGAGCAGGTCGCGTGCCTCCCGCAGCGCCTGCTTGCGGTCCCGGCCCTGGTGGCGTTCCAGCACCTCGGCCACCTGGACGCCGATCGGGATGACCGGGTTCAGCGACGACAACGGGTCCTGGAAGATCATGCTGATCTCCCGGCCGCGCCGGTCCCGCATGTCGTCCGGTCGCAGCTTCAGCAGGTCGGCGCCCTCGAAGAGCACCTCCCCGGTGACCTTGTTGCCCCGCTTGGGCAGCAGGCCCATGATGGCCAGGCTGGTCACGCTCTTGCCGCAGCCGGACTCACCGACCAGGCCGACGGTCTGCCCCGGCTCCACGGTGAAGCTGACCTTGTCGACGGCGGTGAAGGGCCGCTCGCCCCGCCGCTGGAACACGACGCTCAGGTCACGGACGTCGAGCAGGCTCATCGGGTCACTTCCTCTCGCCGGCTCACGCCGGCCGTGCTGATTGCGCGCACCGCGGTCACCGCCGGTTCTTCGGGTCGATCGCCTCGCGCATCGCCTCACCCAGCAGGGTGAAGCCGAGCGCGACCACGATGATCGCGAGCGCCGGGTAGTACGCCAGCTCCGGACGGACCTCGAAGTAGCGCTGACCGTCCACGCCGAGCATCAGGCCCCACTCGGCCCGGTTGATGTCCGGGTCGCCGAGGCCCAGGAACGAGAGCGCCGCGGCGTCCAGGATGGCCACCGCGAAGGTCAGGGTGGCCTGCACGATCACGGCGGTCAGTGAGTTGGGCAGCATGTGCCGCAGCACGATGTTGCGCTCCTTGACGCCGAGCGCGCGGGCGGCGAGCACGTGGTCGCTCTCCCGCTGGGCAAGCATCGAGCCGCGCAGCAGTCGGGCGAAGATCGGCACGTTGACGATGGCCACCGCGAAGATGACCGTCCACTGGCTCGATCGGCTGGCCATCGCGACCAGGGTGATCGCGAGCAGCAGGCTCGGCAGGGCCAGCATCACGTCGGTGAGTCGCATCAGGACGACGTCGACCCAACCGCCGAAGGCGCCGGCGACCGCGCCGATCAGCACACCGAGAGCCAGACCGATGAGGGTGGCGAGCACGCCCACGAACAGCGTCTGCCGCGCCCCGTAGATCATCCGGGTCAGGAAGTCCCGGCCGAGCGGGTCGGAGCCGAGCGGGAAGTCACCGCTGGCGCCCGGGATGCTGTCCACGGTGAGGTTCTTCGTGAGCTCCTCGAAGCGCTGCACCGGGTCGTGCGGCGCGATGAGCGGGGCGAAGATCGCCACCAGGACGAACAGTCCGACGATGCTGGCGCCGACGATGGCGACCGGGTTGCGCCGCAGCCGGCGCACGGCGTCGCGGACAAGGCTGATGCCGCCCCGGTCGGACGCGCTGGCGCGGGCCAACTCGTCCAGTCGTGCCTTCTTGCGGTCGCCGAGCACGCCGATGCTGCGTTCGCTCATGCCGGGGCGGGGCTTGTCGTCCCCGCTGCGGGGCGTCGGCGCTCCGGCCTGGGTGATGGGGTCACTCATCGCACACGCACCCTGGGGTCGATGAAGGCGTAGGAGAGGTCGACCAGCAGGTTGACCACCACGAAGACCAGCGCCGCGAGCAGGATGATCGCCTGGAGCACCGGGTAGTCCCGGCCGCCGCTGATCGAGTCAGTGATCAGCGTGCCGATGCCACCCCAGTTGTAGACCTTCTCGGTGAGCACCGCGCCGGAGAGGAGCGCGCCGGTCTGCAGGCCGATGGTGGTGACCACCGGGAGCAGCGCGTTGCGCAGGATGTGCCGGCCGCGGATGGTGCGGTGCCGCAGGCCCTTGGCCTCGGCGGTCCGCACGTAGTCCTCGTTGAGGACGTCGAGCACGCTGGCCCGGGTGATCCGCACGATCACCGCCAGCGGGATGGTGGCGAGCGTGATCGCCGGCAGGATCAGGTGCCACAGCGCGTCCGCGCTGGCGTCGAACTCCCGGGTGAGCAGGCCGTCGAGCACGAAGAAGCCGGTGACGTGGGTGTTGTCCAGACCCGTGGTGAGCCGTCCGGACGGCGGGAACCAGTGGATGTTCTGGGTGAAGACGTCCTTGAGCAGATAGCCCAGGAAGAAGATCGGGATGGAGATGCCGAGCAGGGTGCCGGCGATGGTGAGGTTGTCCAGCGATCGTCCGCGCCAGCGAGCGGCGAGGTAGCCGAGCGGCACCCCGAGTCCGACCGCGATGATCATCGCGGCGAGGGCCAGTTCGATGGTGGCCGGGAAGGCGCGGCTGATGACCTCGGTGACCGGGTCACCGGTCCGGATCGAGTTGCCGAAGTCGCCGGTGACGACTCGCTGCATGAACTTGCCGTACTGCACCAGGATCGGCTGGTCGTAGCCGAGCGCCTTGGTCAGCAGCACGCGGCGCTCGGGCGTGGCCCGCTCGCCGAGCAGCGCCTCGACCGGGCCACCGGGCAGGTTCCGCAGCCAGATGAAGATCAGCGCCGACAGCGCTATGAGGGTCACCACCAGCTGCAACAGGCGGCGGACTATGACTCGCAACATCTCTCACACACCAGACTCTCGATGAATCGCGGATCGGCCCGGGCCGGGAGGAACCCCGGACCCGGGCCGATCACGCCTACGGCCTCAGCCGAGGGACGTCACTTGCTGACGCTGACCGTGTTGAATCGCTCGTCGGTCAACGGGCTGGCCACCATGCCCTTGACGTCCTTGGTGACGACGATGGCCGGCGGGGCGTGCCAGAGCGGCACGGCCGGCAGCCACTTGGCGGCGATGTCCCGGTTGACCTGCTCCCAGGCCGCCTTCTTGCCGGCGTCGTCGACAGTGCCGTCGGCCTTGGTGATCGCGTCGAACATCTCGGTCATCCCCTGGTCACCGAACTCGACCTTGCCGCGGCCGAAGAACGTGCCGACGAAGTTGCCCGGGTCGTTGTAGTCACCGGTCCAGCCGAGGATGTGCAGGTCCTGCTTGCCGAACTGCTGCACGTCGTCCTTGAAGCCACCGTTCCACGGGCGAGGCACACCGTTGACCTTGATGCCCACGGCCTGGAGGTCGTTGGCGAGGACGGTGAAGATCTCCTGCGGGTTCGGCATGTACGGCCGGGAGACGTCCGGCGGGTAGTAGAAGTTCAGCGTCAGACCCTCGGCGCCGGCCTCCTTGAGGAGCTGCTTGGCCTTGTCCGGGTTGTACTCGTACTTCTGCACGTCCGGGGCGTAGCCGAGCACGGTGTCCGGCATGAACTCGTCGGCGACCTTGGCGCCACCCGGGCCCTTGGTCTGCACCAGCTGCTGGCGGTTGAGCGCGTAGGCGATCGCCTGGCGCACCCGCAGGTCCTTGAGCTTCGGGTTCTTCTGGTTGAGGCCCAGGTAGAGGACGTTGAACGCCGGGCGGTTGATGACCTGGAAGCCCTCGCCCTCCAGCGCCTTGCGGTCGGCCGGGGCCGGGAAGTCGATGCCCTGGACGGTGCCGGCGCGGAGCTCCTGCTTGCGGGTGCTCTCGTCCTTGATGACCTTGATGATCACCTTGTCGACCTTGGCCTTGTCACCCCAGTAGTCCGCGTTGCGGTTCAGGGTGATCTCGTTCTTGGCCTTGTCCCAGCCACCGAAGGTGAACGGGCCGGTGCCGACCGGGTTGGTGGTGGCGAACGCGCTGTACTCGAACGAGTCGCCGTTCTGCTTCACCGTGTTGGCGTCGTACTTCTTCAGCGCCTCGGGGCTGGCGATCGAGAGCGAGGTCAGCGCGAACGCGCCGGGGAACGCCCCCTTGTACTGGTTGAGGGTGACGACGGCGGTGCCGCCGTCCTTCGCCTCACACTTGTTGTAGATCGCCTTGCCGGCGTCCGGGCTCTCGTTGTTGGCGAAGCCCCCGAAGACGTCCATGTAGTAGATCATCTGGGACTGGGCGGCAGCGCCCTTCATGTTGTACCAACGGTCGAAGTTGAAGCAGACCGCCGCGGCGTCGAACGGGGTGCCGTCGTGGAACTTCACACCCTGGCGGAGCTTGAACGTCCAGACCTTGCCCTCGGGGTCGTGCTCCCAACTCTCGGCCAGGCCGCCCTGCAGCTCCGCGGTGCCCGGCTTGTGGCTCACCAGGGTGTCGAACATCTGCCGGACCGGCCGGAACGACTCACCGTCATCGTTGAAGATCGGATCGAAGTTCTTCGGGTCACCGGCACCCGCGAAGATGAAGGTGCCGCCAGTCTTGGCCTCGCCACTGCCACCGTCGCGCTCGCTCTTCGCGCAGCCGGCCGCGCCGACCGCCAGAGCGGCAACGGCCGCGATGGCCACAGCCGATTTAAGCCTTCTCGCCTGCATCTCTCACCTCTGTCATGCGCATGACCACGCCGAGCTGTGGCTCGGTCCGTGTGCGGGAGGCTATGACATGTAACACCGGAAGCGGAACGGCCGTCAGGCAATCGCTACCAAGCCGACACCTTGCGCGGACGTCTGACAGTCGACGGCACGGCGAATACATGGAGCGACACATGACCCGACGCCACGAAGCCAGCCGTCGACGCCGGGTGTCGACGACTCGGGACGCGTCAGGAGGGCGACGGCCAGGCCACGGGTGGTGGGCAGGCGGCCAGCCGCTCGACGGCCGAACCCGCCGCAGCGGTACCCAGGTCGTGGAAGGTCACGCGGTGGCAGGCGGTCAGGTTGCTCGCTCCGAACAACGTGCCGACAGGGGCGGAACCGTACACGACCACCACCAGGCCGGAAGTCCGGCGAACCTCCCGAACCTCGACCCGGGCACCCTCCGCGACCACCGCCAACCGTTCGTCGGTCGGCGCCGGGTCGCCGGTGGCGACCACCGCGGCGGCGTACGCCTGGGCGTCACGGGTCACGGCGGCTTCGGCCCCGGCCTCCTCCGCGCGGGTGTCCGCGGCCAGTCGCCGGCTCCCCACCTCGATCGCCACGATGACGCCAGCGATCACCAGGGCCAGCACGACCACCAGCACCGCCGGAGCCCAGGACCGCTGGGCCGGCCGCCGCGTCGCCACACGCCACCTCCCCGAGGTACGTCGGTGGGCCCGCGCTCCTCACGCGGACCCACCGGATCGGCTCAGTTGTATCCCACCGCCGACAGTCGGGAGGTCACGGCAT
Source organism: Micromonospora sp. NPDC005237 (assembly GCF_040607775.1). Lineage (NCBI taxonomy): Bacteria > Bacillati > Actinomycetota > Actinomycetes > Micromonosporales > Micromonosporaceae > Micromonospora > Micromonospora sp. NPDC005237. The sequence continues at coordinate 475,546 of NZ_JBEXHJ010000004.1, forward strand.
TGGAGTATGTCACCGCGCCGGTGTCCTTCGGGTGGAACGAAGCCCGGCTGATGCAGACGTTCAGACCCGCCGTGATCCAGCCGACGCAGGTCGCGTAGTCGTCGTTGGTCACCAGCCGGAAGTCGCCCTCACCCTCGGGACCGACGACCAACCCGTTGATGTCGTCCGGCACGAGGATGTCGTGGGTGGCGTCGTACTTGCGGCACGTCCCGTGGTCGAGCATGCCCTCGACCATGTCGGTGAACTGCACCTCCCGCCCGGCCGCGCGCGCCCCGTCGACCATGGTCCGCTCCGCGTCCCGCATGTAGAGCGCCAGCCTGTTGATCATCGCCATCTCACCCGCCGTGTACCGGTTGAAGACGCACGAATCCTGGTAGTAACTGGCGAAGATGCGGGGATAGCCGACCACCATGATGGTGGCGTTGGGCGCCTTCGAGGCCACCGCGTCGATCAACTGGCGCACCTCGGCCTGCGCGCTGTCGATCCGCTGCTGGACGGTCGTCTCGTAGGCGGCGGTGTCACAGGCCGACTCCGCGCACGTGGTCATCGTGAGAGGGAAACGAGCGTCGTTCCCGCCGGCCGAGAGCAGCACCAGGGTCGTGTTGCCGTCCAGCGTGCCGGACTCGATCTGGGACATCTCCCGGAACTGCCCCTCCGCGGCGCGTCCGTACTCGCCGATCTCGTCGGGTGGGTTCTGCCAGTAGTAGGGCGTGCTCGTGCTCCTCATCCCTGCTGCCGTCGCTCCGGAGCAGGTGACGTTCTGGAAGTCCAGACTCTGGTCGTGGCTGGCCAGCCGGCTGGAGATCGAACTCGACGAACCGGGAAGGCGGCTCAACAGCGGCCACGCCTTCGTGCTGCGGCGGCAGGCGTTCCACGCCCGATTGCCGTAGTTGTTGTCCGTCTCGTAGTAGTAGCTGCCGACGCCCTCGCCGGAGCCGTACGAGTCACCCATTGCCACCACGAAGTGTCGCGGCTTGGCGCTCAGGGGGACGAACGCGAGAGCGTCCCACGCCACGTCCTCGGTGCCGTTGCCGTCCTCGGTGATGTTGTTCAGCTCCACCGACTGGGCACCCGCGTTGGAGAACTGGTACGTCCCCAGGGTCACCCAGCGGTGCTCCTCGGTCCGCGTGGGGATGTACCGGGTCTTCTGCCCCGCCCCCGTGTTGATCACGTACTTCGCCTGCTGGGTGTGCGCGCCGTGGTCCGGGATGTGCACCATCACCTTGGCCCAGCCGTTCAGGCGGTTGGTGGGGGTCCAGCGTCCGGTGACCTTCTCCGGCGCCGTGTCGGACCGCTGGGTGTGCGCCCACCAGAAGTGACCGCCGAACCCGCCGCCGATCTGGTGGGTGTCCACCTTCCCTGGATAGATGGTCACGTTGTTCGGCCCGACCCGGGACGGATAGTTGAACGAGAACTTCCCCGCCGGCGTGTAGTCGCGCTGGCAGCCCTGCGGGCCGAGTGGGGTGGCGCTGTCGATGTCGTCGATGATCAGCGCGTTGCTCGGCAGCCCGTCCCGGCTGCATTGCGAGTCGTAGATGCTGGACCCGTACGGGCGGGGCTCGACGCTGGTGTACCGCCGGTTCTCCAGACCGCAGTTGACCGAGCAGTCCGTCCAGGTGACCGGCGAGTGCCACCAGCACTTCAGATCGTCCCGGGTGCACGGCCCCGGAGGATCCGTGGGGTAGTCGCCCGGCACCTCCGACACGTTCGGGTCACAGGCGTTCTGGGCCGGTACGCAGAAGGTGAATCGTTCCGGCTGGGCGACGAGCTTGTTGCGTTCCTGGGCGGTGGCGTACGTCGCGCTGTAGTTGCCCGTCTCGTAGTTGTAGCGGCGCAGCGAGGTGTAGGCGAAGCCGATCACCCGCTCCGGATACGACCAGTGGTTCGGGTGCTTGGCGTTGTCGTAGCCGACCTGGTCGTCCACCGGCGGGTTGGCGGTGGGCACGTCCAGCGGCTGGGTCAGGAACATCTTGCGGTCCGCCGGGTAGTTGGGATTGGACGGGTTGTTGGCCCAGCCCACCCCCCAGGGCAGGGTGGGACTCTGCGGGATCTGGGAGTAGAAACCGGTGTTGTACGCCCAGATGGCGAACCACCAGTTCTCGATGTACCTCGCGTCGCCGTTGTTGGCGATCAGCCCGGCGTTCCGGGTCTGGTTCCACTTGTCCTGCAGGATGCGCAGGCCGGCCGCCACGTTGACCGCGTAGTCCAGCGCCACCGCCTTCTGCTTCGTCGTGTCCCACTGCACGCCCGCGATCCACTGGTCGGTGTCGCTCTTCTTCATCCCGGACGTGACCTGTCCGACGCCATAGCCGCAGTCGGTCTTCGTCCAGTCGATCTTGGTGTAATCCGGGCTTGCCAGATCCAGGCCGTAGTAGCCGAGGCTGGTCAGTGGATTGCCGGCCAGCCCGTCGACGACGTGGTAACTCGCCTGCCACAGGTTCGACTCCTGCGCGAGGATGCCGAGGAACACCTGCGCCGGCACGTCGCCACCACCCGTGAGCGCCATCGACGGGAACATCGTCTGCGGCGAGTACGCGGGCAGGCCGTTGTTCGCCCAGTTGGCCGCGCGCTGGAAGGTCAACTGTCCGCGTACCGCCAGGTCGGCAGCCCACTCCACCTGCTCCCGGGTCGGTTGGTAGACCTGGATCGCCGGATCGTTGCGGCGTACCGCGCAGGAGCCGTCAAGGTCGTACGCCACGGTCTCCGGGCTCGGGTCGGCGAGGGTGGTCGCCTTGCCCGCCGCGCCGGCGGCCGGGGCCGCCTGCCCACCGACCCCGCTCGGCGGCTGCACCGTGAAGGCGACATCGCCCCCCATACGCAGGCGAGCTTTGATGTCGACCCGGTCCGTCTGCCCGTCACTCGGCGCACCTCCGACCGACCCGGCGGCCTCCCGACCGGTGACGGCCCTGGTCAGCACCAGATCGCCGGTGCGGGAGACGTCGCTGTCGGGTGGCGCGTCGATCGTGCTCCACCGCGAGGGCAGGCGCTCGCGGCCGAGCCGGCCGCCGGCCCGGCCGCCCACGGCGAAGACTCGGCCTTCACCACCGGCGCGCAGCTTGACGGTGCCCGTCGGGACAGTCGCCACCGGAACCAAATGACCACCGGCCATTCGCGCGAGATCAACCTCGTCTCCGCGGGCCACCTGGAGCGCGACGTCCCGGGGCCCGTCCGCCATCAGCCGGAACGGGGATCCTCCGGTCCGGAGGGTTGCCCGGACCGCTCCTCGGCGGTCGAGGGTGAGCAGCGCGTCACCCTTGGCGGCGATGATCCCATCACCGACGGGGATGGCCGAGGTGAGCTGACCCGGCGCCACCGCCTTCTGAACGGCGGACGGCTTCCGAGTGTCCACAGTGGTCAGAATGGTCCGCGCCACCGTGCCGGCGCGCGGCGATGCCGGCAGCTCCAGGCGGGACAGCACAGCCGTCTCCCCCGCCCCGCAACCGGGATTGTGATAGGCCAGGGAATAGCGTTCGGGCAACCTGGTGACCGCGCCCGTGTCCAGGTCGATGACCGCCGCGGAGGCCCCCGCGTTGAGCAGGTTCTCCCGGTTGGTGAATTCACGGGGCGCGTAGACCGCCACCGCGCGTCGACCGGAGCCGGTCAGGCAGACCTGCCCGACCCACTGGTCCGTCGGCAGGCCGGCTCCACCGAGTGTGGCGGCCGTCCGCCAGCGGTACGCCTCCTTGGCGTCCGCCACCAGCACGTGCAGGCCGGTCTCGTCGGACGAGGTGGTGACCACCCGGTCTGCGGAACGCCGCCAGGTGGCACCGAGCCGTCGGTCGGGATCGAGGATCCGGTCCGGGTCAGCCGGCCGGCCCGGATCGGCCGGTCGACTGACGGTGGTCGTCTTCGAAGGGTCGACGGAGGCGGCCGAGGCCGCCTGTTGAGACGGAACCAGCGGTGTCAACACCGCGAGTCCCAATAGGGGAGCCAGGAACCGGCGCACGGTGACCTCCGTCGCGAGATGCGGAGAGAAGCGACACCATCCTCACGACGGAGATCACCGTGGCGTCATCGCCGGCTCACCGGTCGCACATCACCGGCCGAGGGATCAGACGGCCCGACGCCCCTCGAACGCCCGGCCCAGGGTGATCTCGTCGGCGTACTCCAGATCGCCGCCGACGGGCAGCCCACTGGCCAGCCGGGTCACCGCGATCCCCATCGGCTTCACCATCAGCGCCAGATAGGTGGCGGTCGCCTCGCCCTCCGTGTTCGGATCGGTGGCCAGGATCAACTCCCGGACCGCGCCGCCGCTCAACCGGGTCATCAGCTCCCGGATGCGCAGGTTGTCCGGGCCGATCCCCTCCAGCGGATTGATCGCGCCGCCGAGCACGTGGTAGCGACCGCGGAACTCACCGGTCCGCTCGATGGCCACCACGTCCTTGGGTTCCTCCACCACGCACAGCACCTCGTCGGTGCGGCGCTGATCGCGGCAGATCCGGCACTGCTCGGACTCGGCCACGTTGTAACAGGTCGTGCAGAAGCGCACCAGCTCCTTGACCTTGCGCAGCGCGCCGGCCAGCCGGTTGACGTCGGCCGGGTCGGCCGACAGGACGTGGAACGCGATCCGCTGGGCGCTCTTCGGGCCCACGCCCGGCAGTCGTCCCAGCTCGTCGATCAGATCCTGGATGGCGCCTTCGTACATCTGCCGGCTCAGAAACCGGGCAGGCCGAGGCCGCCCATGCCGCCGGCGACCGGACCCATCTTGCGCTCGGTCAACTCGCGCGCGGCCTCGGCGGCGTTGTGCACGGCCGCGACCACCAGGTCTTCGAGGGTCTCCACGTCGTCCGGGTCGACGGCCTTCGGGTCGATCTTGATGGCCTTCAGGTCACCGGAGCCGGAGACGGTCGCGGTGACCAGCCCTCCGCCGGCGGTGCCGGTCAGCTCGGCCTCGGCCAGCTCGGCCTGGGCAGCGGCGATCTGCTGCTGCATCTTCTGCGCCTGCTTCAGCATCTGCTGCATGTTCGGCTGTCCACCTGGGCGCACGGATGGCTCCTTCTCGCACTCGTCTGCTCGGCCGCCGACCAGCCTAACCGCTGGGACCGACCCCGCCCCGCCCGGTGCGTCCGCCCACGCCGGGCCATGCCGGCTTCCGCACGCGGGCCGGGAACGACCGGGTTCACAACCGGCCGACGAGCCGCCCGCCCGAACGACCCGCTAGGTATGGCTGGCACCACCCCGAACCGGCCCTCTGCGGGTAGTGCGTCGGCACCCACCGCGCTGGTCTGCTCGACAGCATGAACCTCAACCCCGCGGGCCGGGTCGGCGCACTGTGCTGGGTGATCGCCGCACCGGTCTTCCTCGTCGCCAGCCTGGTCGCCGGCCTGCGCTGGCGCGAGCCGGCCTACAGCTGGGCCAGCCACAACATCAGCGACCTCGGCAACGTCCACTGCGGCATCTGGGACACCACCCGACCCCGGTACGTCTGCTCCCCCTGGCACCCGTTGATGAACGCCGCGACACTGGCCACGGCCGTGCTGCTCGCCGCCGGGCTCCTGCTGACCTGGCGGTTGCTGGGTCGCGGCGCGGTGGTGCGCTCCGCGCAGACGCTGCTGTTGCTGGCGGCCGGCGGGTACGCCCTGGCGGCCCGCTACCCGGCCGACGTCGACGAGAACCTGCACGTCCTCGGCGCATTCGTGATCATGGGATTGGGCAACGTCGGGCTGCTCCTCGCCGGCTTCGCGCCGCACACCACGGTGCTCGGCCGATGGCGACCGCTCACCCTTGCCGCCGGGTTGACCGCGTTGGCGGGGACCGTGCTGTTCTTCGCCCAGCAGGGCTTCGGGATCGGAGTGGGCGGCATGGAACGCGTAGCGGTGCTGCCCTTTCCCGTGTGGGCCTGCTGCCTGGGCGCCCTGCTCGCCGAAACCCCGCCCGGCCCCGTCGCTCAGGAGGCCGCGGTGTCGGCCGAGAGCCACACCACTTCATGATCGACGGGGCAGGGTGTCAGCGGGCGTCCACCTCGTCGATCTTCTCGGCGCCGAAGGTCTCCCGGAGCAGCCGTACCGCCTGCTCCTCGCTCGACTCCCGGGCGGTCTTCTCGTCGATGACCTCGTCCAACGGTTCGTCGCCCGGGTCGAACCCCTCGTAGGTCGGTACCGCCGCCGGTGCCGCGCCACCCGGGCGCCTACCGCGCTGCGGGCCGTCGAAGTCCGGGTCGTAAGGCGGTTCGCCCGCCCATTCGGCGTCCGCGACGGGCCGGGCCGCCGATGCGGTACGCGCGCCGCGCCCCGCCGCCGCCGCTCGTGCGGCGGCGATGGCGCTGCTCACCGGTGCGCCACCGGCTGCCGCCGGCTGCCGGGCCGCCGGCGTCGGGTTGGCCGCCCGTGCGTCCGGCTGACCGGGCACGGCGCCGGAGCCGCCGGAGCCGCCACCGTTCGCCCCAGGGCCGCCACCGTTCGCCGCGCCGTTCGATCTGGGGTGGGCCGCGTCGGCGCCGTTCACGCTGGTCGACACGGGTGCGGAGGAGCCGCCCGAGGCGGAGTCGCGGTCGTCCACGGCGGTACCGCCCGGCCGGGCGGCCTCCGGCCAGTCGTCGTCATCCGTCGCCTGGGCGGCGGGAGCATTGCCACCGGGGCGCGCAGCCTCCGGCCAGTCGTCCTCGTCGTCAGGTGTCGCAGCCGCCGGGGTGTTCGTCGAGCCAGCCGCGGCGGCCGTGTTCGTCGAGGCCGGAGACACGTTGGGCGATGTGTTCGTGGGGGCAGGTCGGACATCCGCCGAAGCAGGCGACGCGGCGGCAGCGGCCGGCGCGGCAACCGGGGCCGACGTCGGCGCAACCGCGGTCGGCGCGGCCTGGGTCGGCGCGGTCGGCTGCGCGGCAGAGGTCGGAGCGGTCGGGGTCGGCGCGAACGGCTGGGCGGCAGCGGCCGGCACGGCAGCGGCCGGCGCGGACGGCTGCGCGGCAGCGGTCGGAGCGGCCGAGGTCGGCGCGGTCGGTGCCGGCGCGGCAGCGGTCGGGCGGGGCGGCGCGGCCGGCTGGGAGCGCGGTGGGCCGGACAGCGACACGCCACCCCGCTCGCCGGCCACCTCGCAGCGGATCTGCCAGCGTCCGCCCAGCTCCTCGTAGAGCGCGTCGGTGAGCACCGCCGAGTGGTCGGCCATCATCTTGGCCAGCACGGTGGACTTCACCGTCAGCACCAGCATGTCGCCGTCGAGTTCCCGCACGACCGCGTCGCGCATGAGGGCGGCGATCCGCTTGTTGGTCCGGTTGACCTTGCCGACCACGTCGGGCCAGGCCCGGCGAACGGCTACCGCGTCCAGTGCGGCGGCCGGCGCGCCGGGGCGAGGCGGCACGGGTGTCGCCGGGTCGGGCAGCACGGCCGACGGCGGCACCACGCGACGCGGGGCCGGCGAGACGGGTGCGACGGCCGGGTCAGCGGAGGTCGACGCGGCGACGGCCGACGCACCGGGCGAGGCCGGAATCGGTGAGTCGGCCCCCGAGGGCGCGTGCGCGGCCGGTACGCCGGGAACGCGAGCGCCCGAGCCCGCAGCACCCGAACCCACAACGCCCGAGCCCGCAGTGTCTGCGGCCCGCGCGCCTGGGGTCGGGGACGCGGTCGGGTCGACGTCCCACGGCGGTGCGGAGGTCGGGGCGTTGGCGGGTGCCGGGGTGGCGGCAGCCGGGACCGGAGGGGCGTGCTGTGGGCGTACCCCTTGGTGGGCTGCTGACGCGGAGCCGGCGGCGGCCGACGGCGCGTCGGTGCCGCCCAGGGTGAGCCGGCGTTCCATCCGTTCGAGGCGCTGGAGGAGGCCGCCGGCGGAGTCGTCCACGCCGGGCAGCAGCATCCGGGCGCAGATCAGCTCCAGCAGCAGGCGGGGCGCGGTGGCGCCGCGCATCTCCACCAGGCCGTCGTGCACGATGTCGGCGCAGCGGGAGAGCGTGGCCGGGCCGAGTTGGGACGCCTGGGCGGCCATCCGCTCGATCTGGTCGGCGGGGCCGTCGATGAGGCCCTTCGCGGCGGCGTCCGGCACCTGCTGGATCACGATCAGGTCGCGCAGCCGTTCCAGCAGGTCGGAGGCGAACCGGCGCGGGTCGTGCCCGGCCTCGGCGACCCGGTCGACGGTGGCGTACGCGGCGGCGCCGTCACCGGCGGCCAGCGCGTCGCACATCTCGTCGATCAGCGCGGCGTCGGTGACCCCGAGCAGGGCGGCGGCCCGCGCGTAGGTGACGCCCTCCGGGCCGGCGCCGGCCATGAGCTGGTCGAGCACGGAGAGGCTGTCCCGGGCGCTACCGCCACCGGCGCGGACCACCAGCGGGAAGACCGCCGGCTCGACGGTGACGCCCTCGGCCTGGGTGAGCTGCTCCAGGTACGGGCGGAGCACCTTCGGCGGGATCAGCCGGAACGGGTAGTGGTGGGTCCGCGACCTGATCGTGCCGAGGACCTTCTCCGGCTCGGTGGTGGCGAAGATGAACTTGACGTACTCCGGAGGCTCCTCGACCAGCTTGAGCAGGGCGTTGAAGCCCTGGGTCGAGACCATGTGCGCCTCGTCGATCACGTAGATCTTGAAGCGGCTGCTGGCTGGCGCGAAGAAGGCACGTTCGCGCAGCTCGCGGGCGTCGTCGACACCACCGTGGCTGGCCGCGTCGATCTCGATCACGTCGATGGAGCCGGCGCCGTCGATGGCCAGCGAGCGGCACGACTCACACTTGCCGCACGGCTCGGGGGTGGGGCCCTGCTCGCAATTGAGCGAGCGGGCCAGGATCCGGGCGCTGGACGTCTTGCCGCAGCCACGGGGGCCGGAGAAGAGGTAGGCGTGGTTGAGCCGGCCGCTGCGCAGCGCCTGCGACAACGGCTCGGTGACATGCTCCTGCCCGATGACCTCGGCGAAGGTACGTGGCCGGTACTTGCGGTAGAGCGCCAGCGTCACTCGTCCCGCCTCCTCTCGACCGAGCCATTCTGCGCCGGTCGGGCGCGGGTGACCACCCACCCCGCCGGGCAGCTTGGGTTACCCCGGGTTGCCGCGCTTGATCGACTCCATCTCGGCGACGTGGCGGTATCCACGGCCCAGAACAGCCCCACATCGGCGACCTGGAGTGGATCAAGGCCCCGGAGACAAAAAGGCCTCCCGTGCACCCGGCAGAGCTCGCTTATCCTTGCTGCCTTCCGGCCCTGGGGAGGTTCACGAGATACCGCCGCACGGGAGGTGACGCCAACCCTACCCGACGGCTCGTCGATCTTCAGGGGGTGGTGGGGTGGCCCGGCCGGCAAGGGCCTGTATCCTGGCTCGCGGAGGATTCGCCTAGAGGCCTAGGGCGCACGCTTGGAAAGCGTGTTGGGTTTACACCCTCACGAGTTCGAATCTCGTATCCTCCGCTCGCCTGAGCAGCAGAAACGCCCAGCAGACCGATAACAGGTCGGCTGGGCGTTCTTGCTGTGGTGTCATCGACGCCATGGCCGAGACCGCGTGGGAGTGGGACGAGACGTTGTACGCGGGCAGCGCGCACAACTACAGCGTGGGCCGGCTGCCCTATCCGCCCGAACTCGTCGACGCCATCCGTACGGCGCTCGACCTGGACGGCACCGGCCGCCTTCTGGACGTCGGTTGTGGCCCCGGGTCGTTGACGCTGCTGCTGGCGCCGCTGTTCGAGGCGGCGGTGGGGGTCGACCCCGACCGGGACATGCTCACCGAGGCGCAGCGCGCGGCCGCTGAGTCGGGGACCACCAGCGTCGAGTGGCGGCACCTGCGCGCCGAGGCTCTGCCGGCCGACCTGGGTACGTTCCGGGTGGCCACGTTCGCCCAGTCGTTCCACTGGATGGACCGGCCGTTGGTGGCCCGGCGGGTCCGCGACATGCTCGCGCCTGACGGGGCCTGGGTCCACGTCAGCGCCACCACCCACCAGGGCGTGACCGGGGACGACCCGCTGCCGTACCCCCGCCCGCCCTGGTCGCAGATCAACGACCTGGTCGCGCGCTACCTGGGGCCGGTGCGCCGGGCCGGTCAGGGGTCGCTGCCCGCCGGCACCCCCAGCGGCGAGGGCGAGATCATGCTCGCGGCGGGCTTCACCGGCCCCACCCGGGTCACTGTCGAACAGGGGATGGTCGTGGAACGCCCGGTGGACGAGATCGTCTCGGCGGTGTTCTCGCTGTCCAGTTCGGCACCGCACCTGTTCGGCGATCGGCGGCCCGCGTTCGAGGCCGACCTGCGCGAGCTGTTGACGGCGACGGCGCGGGACGGCCGCTTCGCCGAGCGACGACGCGACATCGACATCGTGATCTGGCGACCCTGACCGGCGGAGCGAGCTTTGCGGCCGCGTCTTCGAGGGCTGGCGCGGCTGGCCCGCGCGCCGAAACGACGAGATCTTGGACAGTTTCCGTTCGGAGCTAACGGAAATTGTCCAAGATCTGGAGCCAGACCGCCCGCCGGACCTCCCGTCGGCGGGCCGGCAGAGGTCCACGGCGGCGCGTACCGTGCCCAGACTCTCACCCCCGGGCGCGAGTCCAGGAGAAGAAGCGCTCGGTGAGCCGGGCCGGGTCGACGTCCCGGAGGTGTTCACCGGCCTCGGCCTGGAGCGTCGCCAGGTAGATGGTCAACGCCAGCCGGTCCTGCCGGTACTCCCCGAGCAGTCGCAGTTTCGCTGGCGAGCAGGGCCAGGCGATGCCGCACGCCTGACATCGCCAGGTGGGTCGGATCGGCAGGTGGTTCCGGTGGCGACGGCGGGGCAAGAGTCAGCCTCCTTCGCTGGTGGAGGGAGTCACCCCGCCTCCGCGTCGGGGCGACCCCGGACTGACGCCGACCGCCGGGTTGCTGCGCCTCCACCGGCCACGCCGTCTTCTGCAACCACCCTCGGGCGCGTCACCGGGCAGATACAGGGCGTAGCTATATGGTTCTCAGATATTCGAGACATCCGATGGAGGGGCCGTGAACGACGCGCTGCGGGTGGCACTGAACGACACCGGGCACACCACCGAATCCCTCGCCGAGACCGTCGGCGTCGACCCGAAGACCGTGGCGCGTTGGCTGACCGAGGGCCGCATCCCGCATCCTCGGCATCGGTTCGCAGCAGCGGAAGCCCTCCACAAGGACGTGTCGGACATCTGGCCCGACACTTCAAGACGTCGTGACCCCATCTGGTTTCGTCCGTGGCAGGAGATCGAGCGCGAGGCGGTGTCGCTGCGCTGGTTCGAATCGACGGTCCTGCCGGGGCTGCTCCAGACCGAGGCGTACGCCCGCGCGGTTCTCGGCGGCGCGGGCCTGATCCCGCCGAGCGAAATCGAGCGGCACCTCACCGTGCGGCTCAACCGGCAGGGCGTGCTGAAGCGAGACGACCCGCCGCAGTTCACGGCCGTCATCGACGAGGCGATCCTCCGCCGGCCGGTGGGCGGCCGGGCGACCATGCGCGAGCAGCTGCTGGCCGTGGTCGCCGCCTGCGCGGAGCCGCACATCCGGGTGCACGTGGTGCCCAGCGCGGTCGGCGCGTACGCCGGCCTCAACGGGCCGTTCGTGATCGCGCACAGCCACGACCATCGGGTCGCCGGCTACCTGGACAACCAGCTTCAGGGACAAGTGGCTAGCGACCCCGACGACATCGCGGCCATGATGGCGGCATGGGAGAACGTGCGCGGCGAGGCGCTGTCGCACTGGCAGTCGGTCGATCTGATGACGGAAGTGGCGGAGACATGGAGCTGAACGGCGCCCGGTGGCGCAAGAGCAGCCGCAGCAGCGGCAACGGCGGCGCGTGTGTCGAGGTCGCCGACAACCTGCCCGGCGTGATCGGCGTACGCGATTCCAAGGACCCGAGCGGCCCGGCGCTCGCCTTCGCGCCGACGGCCTGGCGCGCGTTCGTCACCCAGGTCGCCCGCCGCGCCTGACACCCGCGAGGGCTCACCGCCGCAGATCTTGGACAGTTTCCGTTCCGCGCGAACGGAAACTGTCCAAGATCTGCGCGGCCGTCGCGGTGCCGCCGGGACGGGTCTGAGCGCTTCGGATCGGCGGCAACACCGGTACCGTTCCAGGGACCGGCGGCACCCGGAGAACCGTCGTACACATGTTCTATCCACAGGCTGTGGACGGCGGAGGGTTCGATGGGTTACCAGCTCAGCGCGGTGGTCGCGGACGTGGACCTGCTCCGCGAGCAGACCGCCGAGCTGGATCACGCGGTCCTCGGCGAGCTGCGGCAGGATTTCGCTCTGCTGCCGATCACCCCGCAGCTGGTGGTGGAGCTGACCGGTTCGCTGCCCGATTACGCGACGGACGACCGCAGCGCCGCGCGCCCGTTCGAGCTGGTGCTGTCGCCGGCGCTGGCCGACCTGCTGGCCCGCTGGTCGCGTTCGGGGCCGGTGGCGTACGTGGAGGCCGAGTTCGGTGGTGGCGTCGGTCACCAGTCGGCGGCGGTGTGGCTGGGCGGCACCCTGTCCTGGGGGCCGCGCTTCGACGACGTCCTCGATGCGCCGCGCGAAAAGTGGCCGATCAACGCGGCGCTGGTTCAGCTCGGCGTCGAGCGGGGCGTGTGGATCGACCCGTTCGCCGAGGTGGGGTTGCACCTGGAGCGCAACACCGACGGCTGGCTGGCGCACGGCCGGCGGCGACTCAGCGCCGACTACTGGGACGAGCTGGTCGAACAGTGGGAAAACCAGTAATCCGGCGCTGGCCAGCAACCTGAGCGGCCCCGTCCCGTTGGGGGACTGGGGGATTCCATGAAATTGCGACAATTAGCTTTTATTGCCATGCTGCTGACTGCTGCCTCGATCGCGGGCAGCGGGACGCCACCACCCGGCCCGATGCCACCGCACCGGCCCGCCGGCAACGTCGAGATCATCGACCTGAACGGCCTGCGCAACATCGAGTTTGGCGACACCGAGGCCGAGCTGACCCGCCGGGGCGTCCTGCGTACCGACCAGGACGCCTGCGGGCCGGTGCTCACCGGCCACGAGACGGTCAGCCCGGTCTTCGTCGAGGACAGACTGGTGCTGCTGTGGGTCGGTGACCCAATGCGCACCCCGGAGGGCATCACCGCGGGCTCGCCGATCGACGAGGTCTGGGCCCGCTACCCGTCCGTCACGCGGCTGTCCGCTCCACAGGGGACGCATCGGCTCGACGGACTGTTCGCCCGCAGCGGCGACCGCGCGTACCTGTTCCTGCACGACGGGCGCACGGTCCGAAAAACCATCGCCGGGTACGCCGACTGGGCCCGCCGCCTCTTCGACGAGGGCGCCGCTCCCTGCTGAACGACCCGTCCCGTCCGAGCCGACAAGCCGATTGTCCGTGATCGACCATCGTGAAATTATTCCCTCGCTCGCGCAGATCGCGCGACACAACACGGGGGGACATCGTGCGTACAAACGCGTCCGATCCACGGTGGAGACACCTCGCAAGGTGGGCCGCCGTGGCGGCCCTGAGTCTCACGGGGGCGGGCCTGCTGGCCGACCCCGCCACCGCCGCCCCGACGGCCCAGCCGTCGCCGCGACCGACACTGACGATCGAGCAACCGCCCGCCGTCACCGCACCCTCGAAGCCAGCACCCACGACTCCCGCCCCCGGCCGGGCCACCGCGGGTCCGACGACTGTCGTTGGCCTCTCGGCCGCCTGCGGCGGCCATCTCCCGCTGGGCCAGGTCAAGAACTGCGCGTCGATCGCCGGCGCCGCACAGCAGAAGTGGACGATCACCTCGACGGTTGACCAGGACACCCTGTTCATCCGGCTCCGCGAGGTCTCCGGTGACGGTGTCGGCGCACAGGTCAAGGGCGGCGATGGCACCACCATCTGCTACGTCGGTCCGTACCTCACCGAGTGCAAGCTCGGCGCTGCCGGCACCTACACGGTCACGGTGACGCTCGACTACGGGACCGGCAAGGGCGTCTATTCGCTGTCGGCCGAGTCGATGCGGACCCCGTCCACCTGCGTCAGCCTGCCCGCGAGCTTCTTCTCCTTCGCCTCCGCCGGTCGCAGCGGCACGCTGCCCGTCGGCCTTGCCGCCCGCTGCTTCACCTTCAAGCAGCCCACCGGCACGGTCCTGCACCTCGCCGACCCGGGCGGCGTCGAGGACATCCAGGGCAACATCCTGGACGCCCAGTTCCAGCCGGTCTGCTCGGTGCGCTACCCCACCGAGTGCACCCTCCGCGAGGCCGGACCGTACCGGCTGTTCCTGGAGGAGACCTACGGCAACAAGGCCCCCTACACCCTCAAGATGCCCCGGATCTCGCAGTCGGTCGGCTGCCCGGCGCTGCCGCTGACCGCGTTCGGAGACCCGGGCGCGGTGGTCGGGACCGGCACCGTGCCACCGAACCAGGGGATCGGCTGCCAGTCGCTGCGGATCACCACTCCGGGCCGACTGATCGTCCGCTTGGACCAGTACGCGAACCAGTACCTCGACTGGCGGCTGTACGACGACGCCGGACAGGTGGTGTGCACGGAGTACGACTCCTCGCGGTCCTGCGCGGTACCGGCAGCCGGCGCCTACACGCTGGTGGCGCAGAACTGGAACTGGGAGCCGGTCACCTATCGGGTGGCGGCAGCCCGCCTCGACCAGACCGAAGGTTGCGCCGCCCCCACCGGACTCAACTGGGACCAGCCGGCCCTGACGGTGCACCAGACCTCGGCGGTGCAGACCAACTGCCAGCCGTTCCACGGCGAGGCCGGTGAGCGGGTCATGGTCTACCGGGCCCCGGACCGGTACAACGACGTCTCCTCCTCGATCGTCGACGAGCAGGGTGCGGTGCTGTGTACCGACTGGTCGGAGCAGGACGGGTGCGTACTGCCCTCCACCGGGACCTACCGCGTCGTCTCCTACCTGGCGAACTGGGACGCCGACAGCGTGGACCTCACGTACAAGGTCCAGGTCCGTCGACTCTCCGACGCGGTCGGTTGCCCGACCATCACCCCGGGCACGTACAACTCGGCACCGGCCGGCGCCCTCGGCGGCATCCGCTGCCGGACCCTGGACCTTCCCAGCGCAGGGGTGTACCGGGTCACGGCGGTGGACGGGGAGAACTACCGGTCGTACGCCACCGTCTACGACTCCGCCGGGATCAAGGTCTGCACCGACACCTGGTGCGAGGTCCCCGCGGCGGGGAAGTACACGATGGTCCTCAGCGGGGGCGTAACCGGCACGGTGATCGACACTGACTTCCGCTACGCCGTCGCGCTGCTGCCGTGGAAGCCGTCGGATTGCACGCCGGTGTCCGACACCGGCTGGCAGGACGCCCCGCACCGGGGCGGGTTCGACGCCGCTGGGCAGCACAACTGCCTCCAGCTGCCCAGTCCGGCGGGGGCCCACGTCGCCGAGCTGCTGGCCGGGGACGTGACGGCCGCGACCTCACCGGAGATCAGCGTGCTGAACGCCGCCGGCGAGCAGGTGTGCGACTACTCCTCGCTGCGTCAGTACAGCTGTGAGCTGACCGGCGAGGCACCCTTCTCCGTGCTGCTCACCGCGGATGAGGGATCCCCCACCAGCTCGTACGCCGTGGGCTTCGCCCGGACCGACGGGCCGCCGGCCTGCCCGGTCCTGCCGGGGGACGCGGCCGGCGCAACGGTGACCACCGGAGCGGACCACTTCGCGGTCTGTTACACAGTCCCGGCCGACCAGCGCGCCAGCCGGGAGAGCTTCACGTGGACGCGTACCGCCGGCTCCGGTGACGCCCGCATGTCGGTCTTCGACAGCCAGGGCATCCGGTACTGCGGCCCCGGCAGCTCGGCCGTCGAACGGACGATCACCTGCACCCTGCCCGCCGGTCCGGTGACGGTGATCCTGGAGACGGATGCCGTCGATGCCTCGTACCGCTTGACCCACCGGGACGGCACCGCCCCAACTGCGTGACGGGCGGCGGGCCGGCCCTCCACCACATTGGAGGGCTGGCCCGCCGGTCGGCAATCGACCTCAACGTTGACAGCCTCTTCGAGTTCGGGCTGCAACGGCTCCTCGACGGGGTGGCGGCGCTCGTCCGACCGTGAGCGCTCAGGCCGGGTTGTCCGCAGACGCGGGGAGCCGCGCTCCGGACACGGCGGCGAAGCCGGCGAGCGCGATCTCCGCCGTCTGACGCAGGTCCTCCCGAGCGACCCCGGCGGCGGCGTGTATCGCCTGCCCCTCGGTGACGCTCATGACGAAGCGGGCGAGCGCGGCCGGATCGGCGTCGGCGGGTAGGTCGCCTTCGGCCACGGCGCGGGTGAACCGGTCGGCGAGAGCCAGCTCACCGGCCAGGCGGCTGCTGGCGAGGAACCCGGCGACCGCGGCGTTCTCGCCGGAGCAGGCCGTGCCGCCCTGGATCGACAGGCAGCCGGCCGGCCGGTCGGGCCGGGTCACGGCGAGCACGTTCTCGCGCAGCAGAGTGGCGACGACCTCGTACGCGGTGGGTTGGGCGAAAGCGTTCCGCCGCCAACGCGACAGGCATCGTCAGCGACGTCGGCAACCTCGACGACCTGGACCGGGTGATGCGGGCGATCGAGGCCCGCGGCGCGGGGCTGGACGTGGTGTTCGCCAACGCCGGCGGCGGCGAGTTCCGTTCGCTCGACTCGATCACGGTCGAGCACGTCGCCAGCACCTTCGACACCAACGTGTACGGCACCATCTTCACCGTGCAGAAGGCCCTGCCCCTGCTCAACGAGGGCGCCTCGGTCGTGCTGACCGGCTCGACCTCGGCGGTCAGCGGCATCCCGGCGTTCAGCGTGTACGCCGCCTCCAAGGCCGCCATCCGCTCGTTCGGCCGCACCTGGGCCGCCGAGCTGATGGGCCGGAAGATCCGCGTCAACACCCTGGTGCCCGGCTCGACCGAAACCCCCGGCCTCGCGGGCCTGGCGGCCAGCCCCGAGGAGGCCCCCGGGCTGCTGAAGGGCATCGCCTCCGGCGTGCCCATGGGCAGGATGGCCCACCCGGACGAGATCGCCAACGCCGCGCTCTTCCTCGCCTCCGACCAGAGCAGCTTCATGACCGGCGGCGAGCTGTTCGTCGACGGCGGCCAGCAGCAGCTCTGACGCGAAAACGCCCGGTCGATCCTCACGGATCGACCGGGCGTTTCTGCATCTCTCCAGCGGTGGCGGAGGGATTTGAACCCTCGGAGGGCGTTAACCCTCACACGCTTTCGAGGCGTGCTCCTTAGGCCGCTCGGACACGCCACCGCCGACGAGGGTACAGGACCGCCGGTTCGGACGCCGAACCGGTATCGCTCGGGCCGGCCTGGCAGGATCTTTGCCATGAGTACGCACATCGGCGCGAAGCCGGGCGAGATCGCCGAGCGGGTCCTGATGCCGGGTGACCCCCTGCGGGCCAAGTGGATCGCGGAGACCTACCTCGAGGGCGCCACCTGCTACTCGACGGTTCGCGGCATGCTGGGCTTCACCGGCCGCTGGAACGGCGTCGAGGTCTCGGTCCAGGGCTCCGGCATGGGCATGCCGTCCGCCTCCATCTACGCCCACGAACTGATCAACGAGTACGGCGTGAAGACGCTGATCCGAGTCGGTTCCTGCGGCGCCCTCAGCACCGACCTGCAACTGCGCGACGTGGTCGCGGCGATCGGGTCGTCCACCGACTCGAACATGAACCGGATGCGCTTCGACGGGCTGATCGACTACGCCCCGGTGGCCGACTTCGGGCTGCTGCGTACCTCGGTCGAGGTGGCCGAGCGGCGCGGCATCAGCATGCACGTCGGACCGATCCTGGCGGCGGACGCCTTCTACACCGACCGGCCGGACCTCTACGACACGCTCGCCGACTACGGCGTGCTGGCGGTGGAGATGGAGTCAGCGGCGCTCTACACGATCGCCGCCCGGTTCAAGGCCCGCGCGCTGACCGTGCTGACCGTCAGCGACCACATCAAGACCGGCGAGAAGACCACCTCGGAGGAGCGCGAGCAGACCTTCAGCCAGATGGTCGAGATCGCGCTCGACACGATCATCGCCTGATCCGTCCCGGCAGGGCGGTGTCACTGCCGAGAGCCGTATGACTCAGAGGAATAGATATTCCTCTGAGTCATACGGCTCATTGGCGCGCGGCCTCTCCCGGCCGCGCGACGTCCAGCCGGCGGCCGGAACAGCGGACGGGGCGCGGCAGTCTCAGCGGAAGAAGGCGCGCAGGACGGCGGCGGTCTCGGTCTCCAACACGCCGCCGTAGACCTCGGGGCGGTGGTTGAGCCGGCGGTCGCGCATGACGTCCCAGAGGGAGCCGGCGGCGCCGGTCTTGGGCTCCCAGGCGCCGAAGACGACGGTGGAGATCCGGGCCAACACCAGCGCGCCCGCGCACATGGTGCACGGCTCCAGGGTGACCACCAGGGTGCAGCCGTCCAGTCGCCACCGACCGACGCGCTCGGCGCCCCGGCGCAGGGCCAGCACCTCGGCGTGGGCGGTGGGGTCGCCGGTCAACTCCCGCTCGTTGCGCCCGATCGCCAGCTCGGTGCCGTCCGGACGGTAGAGCACCGCGCCCACCGGCACGTCGTCCACGTCGGCCGGGCCCGCGTCGTCGACCGTCGGGCCGGTGACGGCGACCTCCAGGGCCCGGCGCATCCACAGCTCGTGCCGCTGCCGCCGGCCGAGGTCACCCGGGTCGGCCAGCTCCTCGTGCGCGCCCGGCCCGGCTCGGCCCACCGCGCCGGGCGTCGGCTGCCCCGGCCGGATCGCCTCCAACAGCGGATCGGTGGCGTCGGCCGGCTCCGCGCCGCCCGCCGGAACGATCCCACCGCGTGCTGCCGACCCGGCGGGGTCAGACCTCACGCAACTCCTCGACCTCGTCGGCGCATCCGAGCACCTCACAGATCTCGGCGGTGACGTCCGCCGGCAGCATCCCCTCGGTGCCGCAGAGCGTCAGCAGCTTCTGCGCCGAGATGCCCAGGTTGGCCAGCAGGTCGGCGTCGCCCACCGGGTCGGCCTCCGGATCGACGGCGGGCTGCTCGCTCTCGTCGTCGCCGCCGGCGGCCAGGCGGGGCTCGTCGTCGCCGTCCAGCCCGGTCACGGACGTCTTCAGGTCACCGACCAGCAGCTGACCCAGCCGGGACTCCTCGGCGAACGCCGAGTCCGAGCCGAACACCCGCAGATCCTCGCCCTCATCGAGACGCAGAATCACCAGGTACGCGTCGTCGGCCTCGACGAACAGCAGCGACACGTCGGCTTCCTGGTCGACGTCGCGCAGCCGGTCGGCGACCTCATCGATGTCGGTGGCGCCCCGCAGGCTGACCTCGGCGGCGGTCCAGCCACTGTCGTCACGCACCACGGCCGCAGCGAAGTACGACACGGTTCCCCCAAAAGCCCTCGGCACAGCGCCGACTCGTCAAGGGTGCACGTTAGCCGGTCGGGTCGGCAGGCGACCGGTCAACGCCCCGAGACGCCAGCCAAACCTGACAAAGTCGGATCAGCCGGCTACCCGACGGCGGGTGGCGATGAGCTGGCGCAGACGCTCGGTGCGCTGTCGCTGCGGCCGGCTGCGCTGGCGTACCGCCCGAGCGCCCGCCAACTCGGCGAGCAACTGGAGGCGGCGGCGGTTGCGATCCGGGTCCTGCCGCGGGGTGGTCCAGGCCATAGTGCCGAGCGTGCCGAGTATCGACAGCCACGTCAAGACGGCGTTCGCTACGCAGCCAACCGGGCACGCGGCGCAGTCGTCCGCCCCCGGATCCGGGCCGGTCCGAACACGCTCACCACAGCGGCCAGTCACCGCTGGTCGCCCAGCGGACCGCCACCACGGCGGCGGCGATGCTCCAACCACCGGCGGTGACGATGGCCACCCCGGTGGCCACGCCGCGATCGCCGTAGCGGACCAGCACCAGAGCCGTCAGCCAGGCCAGCAGGCCGGCCACCACAGTCCACCACGCGTACCTGGCGACGTCGGTGCCCAGCAGCCCGAACAGCAGCAGCCAGGCAGCCGCCGCGCCGCCGCCGGCGGCGACACCGCCGCCGGTCACCGGGTGCGGTTCGCGGTAGGTGGGTCTGGTCGGCGGCTCGGCCGGAAAGAGCCCCGACGGGGTACGCGACGCCGGGCGGGCGAGACCGGGATCCGGGACGGGGTCGGGTCGGGCGATGGTCATCGACTGCCCTCCCCTCACGCGCGTCGCTCGTGCCCACGGTACCGGTCTGTCAGGATGACCGAATGCCCTCGCCGACGATCGGTCGCCGCGTGCGTCCGGCGTACCCGATCCTGCTGCTGCTCGCCCCGGTGCTGGCCGCCGGCTGCGCGACCACCCGGCCGGGGGTGCCGCCGGATGGCGCCGCGGCGTCGCCGTCGGCGGTCTGGGCGACCGGTGAGCAGCCGGCGGCGCCGGCGGCCACGCCGACGACCCGCCCGGCCAGCCCGACGCCGTCGTCGGCCAGGCCGTCGCCGACCGCACCCCGCGCCGGGCTCCGGCACGTCTTTCCGGTACGCGCCGACAACGTGGACTACCACACGACGCACGGGGCGTACCCGGCGACGGACGTGTTCGCCGATTGCGGTGAGCCGTTCGTGGCGGTCACCGACGGCAAGGTCCTGGAGGTGAGTCGTGTCGACCGGTACTCCAAGAGTGGGCCGCAGGGCCCGGACAACGGCGGCCTGTCGGTGTCGCTGCTCGGCGACGACGGGGTGCGCTACTACGGCTCGCACCTGAGCGTGGTCGGCGCCGGCATCGAGGCGGGGGTTCGGGTCCGTGCCGGGCAGCAGCTCGGCAAGGTGGGCCGCACCGGCAACGCGAACAACGTCTGTCACGTGCACTTCGGCATCTCGCCGCCGTGCACCGGCAAGGACGGGTGGTGGATCCGGCGCGGTGTGCTCTGGCCGGCGCGCTACCTGGACTCGTGGCGGCGCGGCGGCAACCGGGAACCCGCCGCCGAGGTGACCGCGTGGCAGCGCGAACACGGCTGCCCGAAGGCTCCCTGACGCGGCTCGTACGCACTAGGTTCGGTGGGATGAGCGCCCGGGACCCTATTGCCGACCTGCGCCGGATCGCGTTCCTGCTGGAGCGTGCGAACGAGGCCACCTACCGGGTGCGGGCGTTCCGTTCGGCGGCGAAGGCGCTGGCCGGCCTCCCGGCGGCCGAGGTGGCCGAGCGGGCCGGCAACGGCACGCTCACCGAGCTGGCGGGCGTGGGGGACGTGACGGCCCGCTGCGTGGCGGAGTCCCTGGCCGGCGAGGAACCGGTCTATCTGCGCCGGCTGGTGGCGATCGAGGGCAGCGACCTGGACGCCGAGGCCACGGCGCTGCGCGCCGCCCTGCGCGGCGACTGCCACACCCACTCGGACTGGTCCGACGGCGGCTCCCCGATCGAGGAGATGGCGCTGGCCGCGGTGGAGCTGGGCCACGAGTACCTGGTGCTGACCGACCACTCGCCCCGGCTGAAGGTGGCGCGAGGGCTGACCGTCGAGCGGCTGCGCCGGCAGCTCGACCACGTGGCGCAGGTCAACGCGGCGCTGCCGGAGGGCTTCCGGATCCTGACCGGGATCGAGGTGGACATCCTCGCCGACGGCTCACTCGATCAGGACGACGAGCTGCTGGCCCGGCTGGACGTGGTGGTCGGCTCGGTGCACAGCGGCCTCAAGGACGAGCGGGCGAAGATGACCCGGCGGATGCTGAGGGCGGTCGCCAACCCGCACCTGGACATTCTCGGTCACGTCACCGGGCGGATGGTGTCGTCCCGGCCGGCGGGGGTGACCGGCCCGGGTGATCGGGGGCACCGGGCGCGGACCAGGAGCGAGAGCGACTTCGACGCGGACGCGGTCTTCGCGGCCTGCGCGGAGCACGACACCGCCGTTGAGATCAACTCTCGGCCGGAGCGGCAGGACCCGCCGAAGCGACTGATCCGTCGCGCCCTGGAGGCGGGTTGCCGCTTCGCGATCAACACGGACGCGCACGCGCCCGGTCAGCTCGGCTGGCAGCGGTTCGGCTGCGAGCGGGCGGCCCGCTGCGGCGTCCCGGCCGACCGGGTGGTCAACACCTGGTCGGCCGAGCAACTGGTGGAGTGGACACACGACCGGGCCTGACCAGCGGCCCGGTCGGGGTCACCGACGGGCGGGTTCGGCGGCGGGGACGGCGGGCGCGCCGACGCCGACGCCGACCACCGGGCGCGGCTTCCGACGGCCGAACAGGCCCTGCGCGACCGCGACCCCCAGCAGCACGATGAGCGCGCCGACCGGCTGGTGCCAGTTGAGCCGCTCGTCGAGCACCACGGCGCCGATCAGCACCGCGAAGATCGGAATCAGGTACGTGACGGTGGAGGCGGTGCTCGCGCCGGCCACCCGGATGTTGCGCATGTTGATGACGAAGGCGAGCCCGGTGCCGAGCGCCCCGAGGGTCAGCACACTGGCCACCACCTTCGGCGACAGCTCGGTGGGCAGCGGCGGCGCACCCGCGACGAACGGGGTGACGACGGCGAGCTGGACGGCGGCGAGCAGCAACTGCGCCGTGGACAGCGAGAGGCCGGAGTGCGCGCTGCCCGCGACGAACCGCTTCTGGTACGGGATGGCGACGCCGTAGCAGGCGGCCGCGCCGAAGCACATCAACTGCCCGACGAAGTGCGCCCCGCCGATGCCCTCCCAGACCCCGAGCACCACGAGCACGCCGAGGAAGCCCAGCCCGAGGCCGATCGCGCGGCGCACGGTCAACCGCTCGGTGCGGAACACCAGCACCGCGAGCGGCAGCACGATCAGCGGCGTCGTCGCGTTCCAGATGCCGGCGAGCATCGACTCGACCCGCTGCTCACCGTAACCGAAGAGGGTGAACGGCACGGCCACGCCGAACGCGGCGACGACGAAGAGGTGCGCCCACACGCGGGGCTCGCGCGGCAGTCGGTCGCGCAGCACCGCGAGGACGACAAGCAGGGTCAGCGCGCCGGCGACGACGCGGTAGAGGGTCAGCTGGACGGGGTGCAGCTCGGCCACGCCGACCTTGATGAACAGGAAGCTGGAACCCCAGATGGCGGCGAGGGCGAAGAAGCCCGGCAGCCAGGCACGCAACGGCGCCTTGTCAGGAGCGATGTCGGTGGTCACTCCTGACAGTCTGCCGGACGGGTACGACAAAGTCCCGCGGCTTTCCGCCCTCTGGATCTGGCACCTGAACACGACAAACGTCGTCGACATCCAGGCGGGGTGGTCACGTAGTGTCGCACTGTGGGACGAATTGATGAACTCGCCAACCGCTACGTGGCCGAGTGGGCGCCGTTGAGCCCCACCGGCGCGACCTACGTCGGCATCGCCGGCCATGACGACCAGCTCGACGACCTCTCCCCCGACGGTTACCAGGCCAAGGCCGACCTCACCCGCCGCACACTCGCCGAGCTTGAGGTGACCGAGCCGGACACCGAGGCGGAACGCACCGCCAAGGAGGCCATGCAGGAACGGCTCGGCCTCGACCTGGCCCGCTACGAGGCCGGCGAGACGACGAGCGAGATCAGCGTGATCGAGAGCGGGCTGCACGAGGTCCGCATGGTGTTCGACCTGATGCCGACCGCGACGGCCGACGACCAGGCCAACATCGCCGCCCGACTCAACGGCCTGGCCGGCGCGCTGGAGGGTTACAAGACCACGCTGCGCGAGGCGCTCGCCGACGGGCGGGTCAGCTCGAAGGTGCAGCTCGTCGAGGTGGCCAAGCAGTGCGACACCTGGACCGACCCGACCGGGGACAACTTCTTCCACGGCCTGGTCGAACGACTGGGCGCGGATGGCACGCTCGGCGCCGAGCTGCGCCGGGGCGCGGCGGCGGCCACCGCGGCGACCGCCGAGTTCGGCCAGTTCCTGCGGGCCGAGCTGGCCCCGCACGGTCGGGACAAGCAGGCCGCCGGCCGGGAGCGCTACGAACTCGCCTCGCAGTACTTCCTCGGCGCGAAGGTCGACCTGGACGAGACGTACGCCTGGGGCTTCGCGGAGCTGGCCCGCCTGGAGGCGGAGATGCGGGTCGTGGCCGGGCGCATCGCCGGCTCGGGCGCGACGGTCGACGAGGCGGTGGCCACGCTGGACGCCGACCCGGCCCGGACCATCCGGGGCAAGGAGGCGTTCCGCGACTGGATGCAGGCGCTCGCCGACAAGGCCATCGCAGAGCTGCACGGCACCCACTTCGACATTCCGGAGCAGGTCCGCCGGATCGAGTGCTGCCTCGCGCCGACCAGCGACGGAGCCATCTACTACACCGGCCCGAGCGAGGACTTCTCCCGGCCGGGTCGGATGTGGTGGGCGGTGCCGCAGGGCATCACCGACTTCTCCACCTGGCGGGAGGTGACGACGGTCTACCACGAGGGCGTGCCCGGTCACCACCTTCAGGTGGCGCAGACCGCCGTCCGGGCCGACCTGCTCAACCGCTGGCAGCGGCTGCTCTGCTGGGTCTCCGGGCACGGCGAGGGTTGGGCGCTCTACTCGGAGCGGCTGATGGACGAGCTGGGTTACCTGGAGGACCCGGGCGACAAGCTGGGCATGCTCGACGGCCAGGCGATGCGCGCCGCCCGGGTGATCGTCGACATCGGCATGCACCTGGAGTTGGAAATCCCGAAGGACAACCCGTTCGGCTTCCACCCGGGCGAGCGGTGGACGCCCGAGCTGGGCTGGGAGTTCATGCGGGCGCACTGCCGGGTGCCGGACGAGAACCTGCGCTTCGAGCTGAACCGCTACCTGGGCTGGCCGGGGCAGGCGCCGTCGTACAAGGTGGGTGAGCGGATCTGGTTGCAGGCCCGCGAGGACGCCAAGGCCCGCAAGGGCGCCGACTTCGACCTGCGGGAGTTCCACCGGCAGGCGTTGGACCTGGGCGCGCTGGGCCTCGACCCGCTGCGTAAGGCGCTGGCCCGGCTCTGAGCCCGTCGACGACTCCGGGTGCCGGCGGGCCGACCGCCGGCACCCGTCGCGTCCGCGCCCGGTCCGGTCGACCACCCACCACTCAGGCGAGGGTGAGGGCCAGCGCTGGCCTCGCCGTCAGGGTGTTGCTGGTGACGTACGCCAGGTCGATGACGGGGTCGGTGAACGTGATCGGGATGGGTGAGGTGACCGGGAGGCCGTTCGGCAGCGGCAGGTCCGGAGTCAGCGTGATCTTGATGCCGAGCAGGCGGCCGACGAACCGGGTGGCGTAGAAGGCCACGTCTCCGCTGACGGTCAGCCGGTCGGTCGCGTACCGCTGACTGCGCCCCTGCGGGCCGTCGGCCTGCAGCAGGAAGTCCTCGGTCACGGCCTCCCGCATGCTGAACTTCAGGACCTTGAGGTGCCCCTTCTCGGTGTCCAGTTCGGTGACGCCTTCGAACCGCAGCTCGGTCATCCGGACCGAGGACCCGGTGAGCTTGGACGGTGTCTGCGCCACCTTGGGCAGGGTCGGGTCGTCGGCGATGCGCGGCAGCGGCTTGCCCGGCTCCACGCTGCCGGGTTTCGCCGAACCCGGCGTCGTCGCGCCCGGTCGGCCCGGCCGGCCTGGGGCCGGGCAGGCCGTGGACCCGGGACGGGCCGTCGGTGTGGCGGTCGGCTTGGCCGAGGGCGTGGCGGTCGGGCTTGTCGACGGTGTCGCGGCGTCGCGGCGGTGGCCGCCGGTAAGCAGGTCACCGATCCCGTCCAGGATGTCGGTGACGACGTTGCCGTCCCGGTGCGGGCTCGCGCTCGGTGCCGGCGTCCCGGTCTGCGCGCTCGGAGTGGGCGATGGAGTCGCCGGCCGGGTGGGGCAGACGCTCGCGACGGGGAGGGTCGGGGCGGCCTGCACCGGCCGAGGCTGGGCGGCCAGGCCGGCGGTGGCGAGGCCGAGCACCACCAGGGCGACACCGAAGGTACGCGGATCAACGGCACGGCCGGACGCGCCCGCGTCGGGGTCCGCCACAGAGCCGGTCCGGCCGTCGGTCGCGTCGGCCGGGGCGATCCCGGCCGGTGCGGAGTCGGCGCCCCGCTCGGGTCGGTGCTCGTCCGGGTTCTGCGGCGCCTCACCCGTGCCCGCCGGCCCGACGACGACCGGGTCAGCGACGGCCGGGTCGCTGGCAGACCGCTCGGCGGCGGTCGGCTCGGTAGAGGCCGGGTCAGGGGTGGCAGACGCTGGCCGGGTCGGCGTCCAGGCGAAGGCGAGCGCGCTGCCGACGATGCCGAGCAGCAGGCCGACGAAGAAGCCTCCGAGGTTGAGCCCGATGAGCGCGTAGACCGCCGTGACCGCCGCGACGATCGAGTAGAACAGCCGCTGCGCCGGAGTGAACCAGAGCAGCAGGCCACAGGTCACCAGGATGACCGGGATCAGCAGCGAGAGCAGCCCGGTGGCTCCGCTGTGGAAGCTCAGGCCGTTGATGGTCATCCGGGTGGAGGCGAACATCTCCACCCCGGCCAGGATGGTGAAAAGGCCGCCCCAGAACGGCCGGCTCCGTCGCCAGCGGCGGAACCTCCGCCACGCCTGGGCCGCGTTGCTCGGCCGGACATGGGACGGGTTGGCGGTTGTCACGTACTCCTCCTGGCGGAGCGGGGACGGGGATGGGCGGGCCCGCGGCGGTGAGTCGCCGCGGGCCAGGCTCAGCTCAGAAGCACTCCTTGCCCTTGGCGTCGTCGCCCACGTTGACCTTGAGCCGCAGGCCGACCAGGTTGAACGTTGCCGCGGTCGTGTACCGGGACACCTGCTGCAGGTTGGTGATGGTGACGTGGTCGGCGTTCTGGCCGAACGAACCCTCCTGCGCCGTCGGGTTCAGGTCGGTGGCGTCCCGGCCGATCTTGATGGTGGTGAACGTCGCGTTGCCGTTCAGCGAGTCCATCGCGATCAGCAGGTCCTCGGCGTGGGCGGGCTGCTTGCCCTCGCCCGCGTTGATGGTGAGCACCACGTCCGTACCGGGCAGGTCGGCGCGGACGGACTGGCAGAGGTTGTACAGGTCGGCGCTCCTGATCTCGGAGAGCGCGATGGGATGCACCTGCCCGTCCTTGCCGTCCTTGCTCTTCTCCTTGACGATGCCGCCGTACTGCTTGAAGCCGTCGCCCTCCAGGCGGTCGGCACCGATCTTGAACGTCTGCCCGGAGACCGTGATGTCGGACGCGATCGCGCCGGTCGACATGCCGAAGAGGATGGCGCCGGCAGCCGCCGTGGCGGGCACCATCATGGCGGCGAAGCGCCGCCACCGGGTACGACCCTGACTGTCTAACCGATCCTGCACGGGTTCCTCCTCGGGTGGATGTGCGCGGCGGCCGTTCGCGGCGGCGGCCCACGCCGGGCCCGTCATCTATTACCGGCGGGTAACGATCGAGCCTGATCGTGCACCCGTTGCGGCGCCTCTCACAACCCCCTGATTACCGGGCGGTAACACGGCGGCGACCGAGAGGCAGGGCGGTATCACGAAGTGTTCAGATCATGTCGGGTACATAGGCACTCATAAGCCACGAGATCTCGCATAAGGCGTCCCGGTCATGACAGGGAGTAGCCGATACATCGATGGATTACAATCAGGTAACGGATGTAAAGTTCGCAGGTCAGGGCGAGCCGTTCGGACCGGCGCACCCGTCCGAACATCCGCACGGGCGCGGAGGCAGGTCGATCCCGGCGTCCCCCGGGATGCCCTAGGGTTTCGGCGTGAATCTGAACGACGTACGACGCGACTGGACCAAGCTGGGCGCCGAGGATCCGCTCTGGGCCGTGCTGGTTCAGCCCGGTAAGCGGGGCGGCCGGTGGGACGTGGACGAGTTCCTGGCCACGGGTCGCGCCGACGTCGAGGAGACGGCCAACTGGCTGGACCAGCTCGGGCTGCCCACCCGCTGGGAGCGAGTACTCGACTTCGGCTGCGGCGCCGGGCGGCTGTCGCAGGGGCTCGCCCCGCACGCCGACGAGGTCGTCGGCGTCGACATCGCGCCGTCCATGCTGGAGACCGCCCGACAACTGGACCGGAGCGCCGGGAACATCCGCTTCGTCCTCAACGACGCACCGGACCTGAGCCAGTTCCCGGACGGCCACTTCGACCTCGTCTACAGCGCCCTGGTCCTGCAACACCTGCCGCGGCCCGCCATCGACCGCTACCTCGCCGAGTTCCTGCGCGTCCTGCGACCCGGCGGAATCGCCGTCGTGGGGCTGCCCACCGAGCCGGCGCGTACGGCCAAGGGTTTCATCTGGCAGGTCGTGCCGTTTCGGCTGATCAGCTGGGCGCAGCGCCGGCTGCTCGGCTATCCGGCGCCGATGAGCATGACCGCCGTGCCGGATGCCGACATGGTGCGGCTGGTGGCCGCGCACGGTGGGCACATCGTCGGGCAGCGCCCCGACCTGCCGTACACCGAAGACTGGGTGTGCACCCGCTACGCCGTGCGGCGCGACCAGCGGGCCTGAGACGCGAGGGCCGGCCGACCCGAAGGTCGGCCGGCCCTCTCAGGTCGGCGTGCGGTGGTGCGGTGGTGTGGTTGTTGTTACGGCTCGCTGCGCTCGACTGCGTGACGGCCGCCGGTCGGCGTCGCGGTCTCCTCGACCGGCTCCGAGGACGCCTGCGACGGCAGGTCGGTCGTCGGTCGGTCGTCGGCGTTCACCGGCGACGCGTCGGACCTGCGGCGAGTCGCGCGGATGATGATGAACAGACCGAGCAGGACCAGGGCGAGGCCGAGGAGTCCGAGGACGATCGGCAGCACCGTGGTCAGCAGGTTGATCTGGTTACGCGCGTCCTTGGCAGCCTTGGCCTGCTGCTTCTGGGTGTCCTCGGTGAAGGCGAGGGTCGCGTCGATCATCTTGACCTTGTCCACGCCGGTCGCGTCACGCAGGGTCTGCGCCTGCTTCTCCTGGCCCTTGACGATGACGCCGCTGTCCGGCTCCACCCACAGGGTGCGGACGTTGGTGTAGAAGAGACCGGCGCTCACCGTGGGCTCGGTCGAGCCGACGAGCCGGCCCGGAACATCGATCTGCTTGATCTGGATCGGCTCGGCCGTCATCTCGAACTTGTAGACGGTCAGGCCCTGCAACTTCTCGGTGCTCACGTACTTGGCGGGGTACGCCTTGCGAGCGGTGTTGTCGAAGTACCGGTAGGTCTTCTTCTCCGTGCCGAACGGGAAGGTGTAGGTCAGCCCCTCGTGCTTGAAGGGCGAGCCGTTGATGTCCTCGGCGCAGCAGGCCACCGCCTCGGCGGTCCGCCGGTCGAGGGCAACCCGGTCCGTGTTGACCGTGATCTCGGCCTTGCTGGCGTCGTCGATCACGCGGACGCCGACGTTGAAGACCGCGCGGTCATCGTTGCCGGCCCCGACATCGCCCCGCACCGCGCGGTGGGCTGTGAGGTTGACCCCGCTGCGCTCCGACAGGGTGGGGAAGTCGAAGACAGTCGCGTTCTCGGCCTTCGACACCGTCACCGAACTCTGATCAAGGGGCACCTTGACGAGAGCGGGCGCGACGGTCAGCGGCGTCGCCACCGCCCCGACGATCAGGAACGCGCCCGTCGCCACCAAGATGGCACCCGACGTAGGTCGCATGTAACTCCTCCCCTTGTAAAGACTCGACTGGCGGCTGACAGTACATGACGGGGCCGATTTCGGATATGGTCCGACGCGGCCTTCGGAAGACGTACCGACTCCGGTGGCACGTGGCCGTCCGGCCACCCCGCCGAATGGGATGTTGAGGAACTGTGAGCCGACCCGTCAGACCCGGCGCGAGCAACGGACAGGTGGGCCATTCCGCGTCCAATACCGTCCGTTCGGATGGTTGGTTGCCGGCATTGGAAGGACTCCGCGCGGTGGCGGTGCTGTGCGTCGTCGTCCACCACGTCTCCTTTCTCAGCGGGTTGACCAACTCGATCGCCCGCCTCGGAGGTGTGCTGGCCAGACTGGATGTAGGGGTGGCGATCTTCTTCGCGCTGTCCGGCTTCCTCCTCTACCGGCCATTCGCGCACGCCACCATTCATTCGCAGTCGCACCCGCCAGTTCGGCGATACCTCTGGCATCGCGCGCTGCGCATTTTGCCCGGGTACTGGGCAATGGCGGTTGTCGCACTGCTGTGGCTCAACATCGATTACCTCAGGTCGGTCTGGGACTGGGCAATCCCCTTCCTGCTGGCACAGATTTATCAGCCATTGCGACTGCCGGTCGGCATGGAACAGACCTGGAGCCTGGCTACGGAGGCGACTTTCTACCTGGCGCTGCCGGTGATAGCGGTGCTCGGTCGCCGAATGGGCGGTCGGACCCCGCTTCAGCGAGCCCGACGCCAACTGGCACTCGGCGCCGTCCTCGTTCTCGCCGGCCTCACCTGGAATGCGTACGCGCACGGCCCCGACTCGCCACTACCGGGGCTGGCGGTGCTCTGGCTACCCGCCTTCCTCGACTGGTTCGGCATCGGCATCATGCTGGCCGTGCTCGCCTCCTGGCCCACGAGCACGACCTCGTCGGTGCTCCTCACCGGACTGACCGGGAGCGGCCCCGGGCGGGGCGACGAGGACCTGTGGTCCGCCACGCCTCGCGGGCTGCGCGTCTTCACGTTCGCCCCGGGCACGTCGTGGCTCATCGCCGGCGCGCTGCTGTGGATCGCCAGTACGCCCATCGCCGGCCCACGCGGGGTCGAGCCCACCAAGCCGATCGAGTCGATCATCGAGCACCTGGTGTTCCTGCTCGTCGCCTGGTTCCTGATCGCCCCCCTCGTCGGCCCGGGCTCGGGCGGGGTGCCGCGGGCGTTCCTCGACCAGCCGGTGATCAGGTTCCTCGGTCGGATCTCCTACGGCATCTTCCTCTGGCACCTCCTCGCCCTCGAGGTCTGCTTCCGCCTGCTCGGGTTCACCCGGATGGACAGCTCGTTCTGGGTGCTCCTCGTGCTCACCCTGGCCCTCACCATCCCCGCCGCGGCGGCCACCTACTACCTCATCGAGCGGCCGACGCAGCAACTGCGCAGGTTCCTGGAGCGGCGGCGCAACCGACACCGGGCCGGGATCGTCGCGACCGACACCCTGGTCCAGGCGCCGGTGCCGGCGTTGCAGGCGGCGGGCCCAGCCGAACGCCCGGCCCTCCCGGCGCGACTCGTAGCGTCCGCGGACCCGGCGGAAGCGCAGCACCAGGGCGGCGATCGCGACGAGGAGCAGGCCGGTCGGGACCGTGACCAGTAGGTCGCCGAGCCGCTCCGAAGCGATCTTAGGCAGCCACCACCGTTCGGTCCCGTACGCCGCCAGCCCCACCGCTGCCGGCACCCAGATCCAGCCGGGGCTGGGCATCCGGCGCCGGTGCAGCACCACCACCACTGCCGCGCAGCCGAGCCCGACCAGGCCCCCCAGCAGCGCCGGCACCCCCAGTGCGAGCACCGGCGCGGTCGGCATCGTCGCCGGGACGATCGGGTACGACGGTCGGTGGCGACGCGCGGGGAGCAGGGCTGCGACGACCAACAGCAGCAGCAGTCCCGCCCCGACGCGCAGGACGAGGGCGTACTGCTCCCCGGGTGTGAAGACCAGCTCGACGCGGCCGGCGGCCCCGGCCGGCACGAACCACGCCTGCTTCCACCCGTCCAGCCGGGTCGGTACGAGCCGGACACCGTCGAGGGTGGCCCGCCAGCCCGGGTTGGCGTTCTCCGGTACGACCAGGTAGCTGCCGCCACCCGCCCCGACCTCCACCGACCGGCGCTGGTCGTCCCAGCCGAGCACGGTCAGGGCCCGGCGGGGCGGCTCGGCGGCGGCCGGTCGCCGCGGCGGTTCACCGGTCAGGATCACGCTGTCCACGACGAACCGGTCCGGCGGAGCGGAGACCTCGTTCGGGCCGGCGCGCAGCCCGACGCGGTCCTCGTCCGCCCGCGCCGTGGTCTTCGCCCCGGGCTTCGGGGCGGGAGCGCAGGCGCGGTAGCGCAGCGGTCGCAGATCCCGCAGATCCCGCAACGTGCCCGTCGCCGTCGTCGGCACCGTCGCGCCGTTGATCACGATCGTCGGCCCCGCGCCGCAGGGCAACGTCACCGTCTGGGAGAGGTCGCGCGCCTGGTTGGCCTCGGGCCCGCCCTCCACGTCCACCCCGCTGAGGCCGACGGGCAGCGACTGCGGCTCGAACAGCGCCGTCGACCGGCTGACCCGCGGCACCGTCGAGGTCACGGCCACGACGAGGCTGCGGGTCCGCAGGGCGGGGAAGCGGGCGACGCCGTCCAGGCCGACCGCCACCTCCCGGATGCCGTTGTCGCCGGTGATCCGCACCGTCCTGGGTGGCGCCGCGACGAGGCTCGGCGCGAACCGCAGCCGCACCCAGCTCACCTTCCGCGCCTTGGCCCAGCGCAGCCGCACCGTGGGCTGCGGGTCCTTCGGGTCCGCCCACCAGGACGTGCCGTCGTCCCCGTCCGACAGCGCCCGCGACGAGGCGACCGGATCGGCGAACCACGAACTCGACGTGCTGAACGTCTCGCCGCCCACCACCTCGTCGTACACAGCGAGTGCGGTGGCCGGCGTGGCGCGAGCCAGGCCGGTGAGGCGGGGGGTGGAGGCGGCCGGCAGGTCGAAGCGGCGGGGGGCCAGCCCGGTCTCCTCGCCCTGACGGATCAGGTCGGGAGCGCACAGGTAGTGGTCGACGACGACAACGCAGGCCGGCCGGTCCACCGCCTTGCGGGCAAGGGCGACGACCTCCGGGGTTGCGGTGGCGTCGGGCAGCGCCGGCAGCCGCAGGTACCGCTGAGGACTCACCCCGGGCACGCGTAGCTCCCGGATGCCCGCGCGGCGTCCCGGGACATCGAAGCCCGCGACGCCGTCGATGGTCACCCGCAACCAGGTGGTACGCCCCGACGGCAGCGCCAACCGCAGCGGCGTCCGCCCGGCGTCGACCACCGAGTGCACGTACGACCCGCCCTCGGTGCTGACCACGACCCTCGTGACCGGGGCGCCCACGACCTCGTCGTCGACCACCTGCAGCTCCACCGACCCGGCTTGGATCTTGTCGGCGAAGCGGACCTCCACCCACTGGCCCACGGGTTTGCGCGCACCGTCGGAGAGCCAGGATGTGCCGCTGTCGCCGTCCACGGCCGCGAACGGCGCGGCGGAGGGGTCGCGCAGCCCGGCCGGGCCGGTGATGTCGGCCGCGCTGGTGGACGCCCGGACGTCGGCGATCCCGGCGTAGCCCGACGAGGTGACCGCCGACTGCCACGCCGGGTCGAGGATGTCGTGGGCGGCGCGGGCCGATTCCGGTCGCTCCTCGGCGGTCAACGTCCGCGAGGTGTTACCCCGGACCATCCCGAAGTCGACCTCCCGTTTGCGCAGGCTGTCCGCGAGGACCGTGCCTCCGTCCTCGGCCTGCGGTGCGTCTCCGTCGAGGATCACCGGCCGGTCGCCGAGCACGCCGGCGTCGCTGAGGTCCAGCAGCGTCTCCGGTGCGCCGACCAGGTTGAGCGGCTGCGCCGCGTCGGCCAACGTGGCCTTGGGGGTCGGCCGGTCCACCTGGTAGATCTCCACCGCCCGGTACGGCTCGTGCAGCCCGTAGTCCCACGCCCCATCGAAATCC
The DNA here is from genome assembly GCF_040607775.1 of Micromonospora sp. NPDC005237. NCBI lineage: Bacteria > Bacillati > Actinomycetota > Actinomycetes > Micromonosporales > Micromonosporaceae > Micromonospora > Micromonospora sp. NPDC005237. Next base: position 508,753 of record NZ_JBEXHJ010000004.1, read on the forward strand.
GGCCGCGCCCCGCTGCTCGGGCCGAACGCGGCGACCCGGAACAGTCCGGGGGCGCTGTCCAGCGTCCGGTGCACGAGAACCGGCCAGGCGAAGCCTCCGACGGGCTGACGAAGGTCGTTGCGGACGAGCAGGTACCGCACACCGAGCCGACCGAGCACGTCCGCCAACCCGGGGGAGGCGGTACCGGCGGCGAGCCGCTCGTCGATCGCGGAGAGCAGACGGGCGTTGCCCGCTGATCCGGCCGGCACCAGTGACCGCACCGCCCACGGCGAGTCCAGCAGGGGCTGGACCGGCTCGTCCAGCGAGCGCCCCCAGTTGTACTCGGCGAAGTTGCTGCCGGGCACGAGCAACGTCGTGCCGGGCCCGGCGTGCCGGTCGAGCCAACCGGTCGCCTGCCGCCAGTGCTCGGGTACGGCCCAGAATCCGCCGCCGGCCGGGAGCCCCGCGCTTCCCGCGCCGCTGGTGACCGCGAGGAGCGCGATGGCGGTGACGCCCAGCGCCACCCGCCGGGGCGCCATGTTGGTGGGTCGGGTGAACCGGCGGATGACCGCGATCCGGCCGACGGTGTCCAGCATGTGCGCGGTGGCGAGGGCCAGCGGCAGGCGGAGCACGACGTCGAACTTGTGCAGGTTGCGCAGCGCGGCGAGCGGGCCGTCGAGGGCCTCCCGGACCGTCGCGGCGAAGGCCGCGCCGCCGTCCGACAGGTTCCCGGCGGTCAGGGTCAACAGCCCGACCAGTGCGCCGACGAGCAGGAACCGTCGCTCCGGCAGGTCCCGACGGGCCAGCCCGGCCAACCCGATGCAGGCGATCAGGCCGGTGAGCACGACCATCCAGGACGTCGTGACCAGCGCCCACCCGGAGCGCCACCAGGGCACGCCGTCGACGGCCAGGTAATCCACCCAGTGGGTCGCGCCGCGCACGGCCGACGGGAGCGACGTCACGCTCGTCGTGACCGCCGCGCTCTCGGTGTACGGCAGGAACGGGAACCCGTAGCGCTGCAGGAGCAGCAACGGCACCAGCCACCAGAAGGTGGCCGCGACCATCGCCACCGTCCATGCGGCCAGCAGGCGGATCCGTCGCCAGCCGGGCGCACGCGTCACCACGAAGAGGAACGCCGGCAGCACGGCGCACGCGGCGGCCGCCCCGTTCGCCCCGCCCATGCAGACCACGGCCAGCCCGCTGAGCGCTGCCGCCCGCCGCAGCGAGCCACCCGCCGCCCCCTTGACCAGCGGCAGCAGCACCCACGGCGCGACGCAGTACGGCAGCAGCTCCAGCGAGACCGTGCCGACCAGGGACAGCGCGCGGGGCGAGAGCGCGAACACCGCGCCGGCCACCAGGCGTGACGCCGGGCCACCCAGGTCCAGGGCACGCGCCAGCCGCACCACACCGGTGAGCGCCACGCAGAGCAGGGCGGCCATCCACAGCCGCTGGACGAGCCAGGCCGGCAGGCCCACCGCCTCGCCGAGGAGGAAGAACGGCCCCATCGGGAAGAAGTAGCCGACGGCCTGGTTCTGGAGCGTGCCGAACTGCCAGTCCGCCGTCCAGAGGTGCGCCGCCCGCGCGAGGAAACCGCCCGGGTCCAGGGCCATGTCCAGCTTCGTGTCCGGCACGATGAGCCCGGGCTCCTGGGTGACGCAGAGACCGATCAGCGCGAGGCAGACCAGCAGCTCACGCAGGCGCCACACCGCCAGGGACACCGTCGCGGACGGTATTCCGGCGGTGCGGCGAGCGGTCGACCAGGCGGTCAGCACTGCCGTACCGGAACTCCGGTGAGCAGTTCGTCACCGCTGGCGTCCCGCTCGCTGATGTGCTCAGGCGCTACGCCCGCCTCGACGAGCACCTGCCGGATCGCCGCCGGAGCGGCCGCCGGCACCAGGATCCACAGGCCGTGCTCGTCGGTCGCCACGTGCCGGGTGTACGGAAGGAGGGGGGACACCCGGGCGAGGAGGCTCTCCGGCTGGTCCGTCCGGACCAGGAGGGACGCGTTGCGCGCCGCCCACGGCACCCGGCGTGGCGCGAGCAGGTCGCCGAGGACCGCGCGGACCCGCCGCCCGGTGTCGGCCCAGCGGAACGCGTCGCTCCACTGTCGACACTCGGCGGCCATCCGCTCGGCCTCGCCCGGTGCCGCGAGGGAGTCCAACGCCCGGTCGAGGCCGACGGCGAGCCTGCCCGCGGGGTCGTCGCCCTCAGTGACCAGCCATCCGGTCCGGCCCGGCCGTACGGCGTCGCGCAGCCCGTCGACGTCGAAGGCGACGGTGGGCAGCCCGGCGGCGGCGGCCTCCACGACCACCAGACCCCAGCCCTCGCCCCACGAGCCGGAGACGTGCAACCACGCGCTGGCCAGCAGCGCGTCCCGCTCGGTGGAGGGCAGGTGACCGTGCACCGTGACGATGTCGGTGAGCCCACGCTCGGCGACCTGCCGACGGATCGTCGCCACGTCCGGCCCGCCACCGACGACGTCCAGGCGCAGGTCGGGCCGCTGCGCCCGGAGCTGGTCGACGGCGTCGAGCACCAGATCCACCCGCTTGTGCCGGGTCACCCGACCGACGCAGACGACACGGGGTCGCGCGTCGCGACCGCCGCTGCCGACGACCGGCGGTGTCGCCGCGTCCGCACCGTTGGGTACGACCACCACCGGGCCGGCCCAGCGGAGCCGGTCCCGTACGGCCACGGCCGTCGACGGTGAGACGGCGAGCGTCACGCCCCGGCGGTAGACCCGTCGGGCGACAGGCCCCTCCAACCACGCCCCGAAGCGACCGACGAGCGGGCCGAAGTAGAGCCGGAACTGTCGGTCGTGCACGTGGTGGATCACGCAGACGACCGGCACGTCCGCCGGCAGGACCGCCGGGCTGAAGAACGGTATGCCGTTCTGGCAGTCCACGACGGCGTCGAACTGACGGCGGCGCCGTGCGAGCCAGCCCAGCACCCGGGGGTAGATGCTCCACCGCCCACCGACCCGGACGATCCGGATGCCGTCGCGGGTCTCGTCGCCGGGCTGGCCGTCCGGACGCGCGGTGACGAAGGTGACCTCCGCGCCGGCGGTCACCAGGTCGCGGGCAACCTGCCAGGCGTAGACCTCGGCGCCACCGGCGTCCGGATGCCACGGGTCCTTCCAGTTGAGCACCGCGATCCGTCGACCCGCGACCACCGCGTCGGTGGTGGGAGCCGCAGCCGTCGGAGAGTGTCCGACACTCACGGCCGCAATCCAACGGGGGCAGCGCTCCCGGTCACGTCCGTGCCGACCGGCAGGGCGACGACCGGCAGCGGCATCGCGGGGGCGACCTCGGCCCGGCGCAGTCGCCAACTGATCTTCGCGACGTCCACGAAGCTCTGCCAGCCGTGGCGGACCGGGGAGAAGCGCGAGCCGGGCACGTCCACCCAGTTGACGGGGATCTCCACCAACCGGGCGCCCGCGCGCTCGGCGCGGCCCAGCACCTCCACGTCGAACGCGAAGCCGCCGCACCGAAGGGGTGCGAACGACCGCCGCGCGACGTCGTTGCGGAAGAACTTGAACCCGCACTGCGTCTCGCCCACGCCGCGCACCACCTGCCGGACGGCACCACGGAACGCCACCGCGCCCCAGCGTCGGAGCAGGCTGTGCCGCTCCTGCACCACCGACTCGGGGTGCGCCCGCGAACCGACCACCGCGTCGGCGCCCTCGACCAGGAGACTGAGCACCTGGCCGAGGGTGTCCGGCGCGGTGGCCAGGTCCGCGTCACAGAAGCCGACGTAGCGCGCGTCGCTCGCCAGCACACCGGTGCGTACCGCGAAGCCCTTGCCCGGTTCGGCGCACCAGAGCAGCCGGACGGGGACCGGACCGGCCGGCGCCCCCGTGACCACCTCGGCGGTTCCGTCGGTGCTGGCGTTGTCGACCACGGTGACCCGACAGGGCACACCGAGGTCGGCCAGCGCCGCCCGGAGCAGGATCAGGGTGTCGGGCAGCCGAAGTGCCTCGTTGTACGCGGGCACCACGACGTCGAGTACGACCGCATCTGACGACACGTCAGGAGGAAGGACCTCCATGAAAGGCCGTCAGCGCTCGCCGTACACGATGATGGGCTGCTCCACGTTCGCAGGCTTGGTATTGCTGTTGGTGATGGTGGACGTCCCGATCGAGACGGCCAGAATGCCCAGCACGGCACCCACCGCCGCGGCGACGACCGCGGTCAGGAGGGGATTGAAGGATGCCTTCATTGACGGTCCCTTCGACAAAAGTGACCGCACAGTAACATGCGTCGACGCCGTGTGGCGGGGGGCAAAAGGATGATCAACAGGGTGGCCCCGAGTACCGAATACCCCAGTGCCGGACCAATACCGACACTCCCCGTCGAGCCGGAAGAACCGGTATCAGGCAGGCGAAGCAGGGTCAGCGTCCCGTCCCGCCGGACCATCTCGGCACCGGCGAAGCGCCCCGCGACCTCGGCCGCTCCGGGCTGATCGGTCTGGATGAGCACGTACCGCACGCCGAGCCGACGCAGACCCGGGGCCGGATCACCGGGCACCGCCAGCGCCTGCGCCACCCGGTCGGCGTCCCGGCTCTCCCCACGGATCCGGTCGCGGCCGACCAGCACGTCCTGGTCCCCGATCACCGGTCGGCGGAACGCCCGCGGCGCCGGGTCGAGCACCGGGACGTTGCCCGCCCAGCGGTAGGCGCGGAACGACGCCCACGGCAGCGAGACCAGGCTGCCGCCGGCCGGATCCCGGTTCACCACCTCGCGGACGGCCGACCACTCGGCGGGGTACCGCACCGTGTCGAGCTGGCCGCCGAGCCCCCAGGCCAGGCCGGGCAGCAACAGCACCGGAGCGATCATCACCAGCGGGGCCAGCGGCCGGGCACCAGCCGTCGCGAGCGACTCCACAAGCATGCCGAGGCCGACCGCCTGCACCAGCGCCAGCGGGGCGAGCAGTCGGGTGCCGTCCCGGACGGCGCCGGCCAGCGGAACGTGCTCGACCAGCGCGACCATCCACTGTGCGCCCACCGGCCAGGCCGGCACCAGGGCGATCACGGTGCCCACGGCCGCGCCGACGAGCAGACCCCACCAGGCTGCCGACGGCCACCGGCGACGGGTCAGCGCGTACCCCCAAAGCGCCGCCGCGGCCAGCACCAGCGCGAGCAGGGCGACCGGCCACCGGTCCCGCCCGACCGCGACGGCATGGCGGCTCCAGACGCCACCGAGCGTGGCGACGCTGCCGAGCACACCGAGTGGCGTGTCCGCGCGGACGGCGAAAGCGGCGACGCCCCGCTCGTCCAGATCGACGGCGCCGCCCCGGTTCATCAGCGCCACCAGCCACGGCGCGGTGAGGCCGGCGAGCGTCGCCGCCCCCGCGACCAACGCCCGCCACCGCCGCGCCAGCGCCAACGCCGGAGCGCACGAGAGCACCGCCGCCAGCACCAGCGCCGGGCCGCCCAGCACCACCGCCAGCCCACCGGCGACGGACCAGCGCCGACCCGGACCGATGCCGCCACCCGGCGGCCGTAGCACCCCGAGCACCCACGCGTACGCCCACGGCAGGGCCGCGTACCCGGCGATCACCGCCCACTGACCGAGATGCAGCCGCCCGTACACCCAGGGATTCCAGACGTACGCGAGCCCGGCCGCGACCCGCGCCACCGGATGGCTGACCGGCGCCAGCCGGGCCGCGCCCACCGCGGCCAGGGCCAGGCAACCGGCCAGCAGAACCTTCTCCGCCACGTCGGCGGGCAGCAGCTGGGCCAGACCGACCGCGAGCAGTTCGCTGGGCACCGCCCGGGGCAACTCCGAACCGCTGCCCCAGACCATCGCGCCGAACGGCGGGTCCGGCACGAACACCAGGTCGTACCGCAGGACGTAACCCCGGCCCAGCACCGGGCCGAGGATCGCGAGGACCACCCCGACGCCGAGCGCCACCTCCGGCCACCAGCGACGGAGCACGACCGCGACCCGCGGCAGCGCCGGACGGAACTCCGGTGATCCTCGGCGCACACGGACCCCCACAGACCTGGACGGGAAGCGGGCCCGACGTCGCTCCCAGGGCTCCGGACAGCACTCTAGGCACAGGCGGGCGCGGACGGTAGCTTGCCTCTCGACGTCGACGTCCGACTTCGTGACGACGACGCGAAGCTCGGGGCGCGCACCGGTCCCCGGCGGAACCGACGTGAGGCGCGATGACAGAGACGACGGCAGGCCCCGGCGCGGGCCGCCTTTCAGCGGCGGGCGCGGCGGTGGCCGGTGCCGCGATGGTGACGAACGGGCTGGCCTACCTGCTCCCGATGCTCGGTGCCCGGCACCTCGCGGCCGAGGGCCTGAGCGTCCTGGCGACGGTCGCGGCCCTCGTCGCGATCGCCGGCGTCGCGGGCGTCGGCCTGCAGATGGCGGTCGCGGTGCACCGGGCCCGGCATCCCGGCGCACCGACCAACCGGGTCACCCTCGTCACCACCGCCGTCTCCGCGGGCGCCGTCGTCGTGGCCGCGCCGCTGATGATGACCGCCCTGCGGCTGTCGCTGGCGGTCGTGGCGCTGGTCGCCGGCACCACCGTCGCGGTCGTCCTGTCCGCCCGGTGGCTCGGCGAGTTGCAGGGGGAGCAGCGCTTCCTCCGCCTCGCGTGGGCGATGGGCGTGGTCGCGGCCGGGCGGTACGGCGGCATGATCGTCGCGCTGGTCCTCGGCGCCGATGTCGTCGACACCCTGGTGGCCGGCATGGTGACCGCGTACCTCGTGCTGCCCGCGCTGGTCTGGATCGCCGGATCGGCCCGCCGCGCCACCCCGGACGGGGACGCCGCCATCGGTACCACCCTGCGGATCCGGCAGGTGACCAGCGCCGGCACGGCCGCCCTGGCGATGCTCGCCGTGTCGTACGCGGACCTGATCTTCGCCCGTCAACTGCTGTCACCGGCCGACTCCGGCGCGTACGCCGTCGGCACCGTGCTCACCAAGGGTGCCCTCTGGGCGCCGCAGGTGATCGTGGTGCTCGCCCTTCCCCGCCTGGCCGTCGGGGACAACCGCGTCCGCACCGCCGTGCTCGCGATCGTCGCGGCCTGCGGCGCCGTGCTCGTCGCCGCCTCGGCCCTGGGCGGCGGCCTCGCGTTCCGGCTCGTGGGCGGCGAGAACTACGCCTCCCTGGGCGAGTACGCCCCGTTCTTCGCCGCCACCGGCGCCCTCTACGCGCTGGTCTTCGCGGTCGTCAACGCGAAGATCGCGGCGGGTGCGCGGTGGCCGTCCGCGCCACTGTGGGTCGCGGCGGTCGTCCTGGCAGTTCTGACCATGGCCGTCGCGCCACGGACGTTCCAGGGGATCATGTGGTGCGCTCTCGGCACCGCCGCGGCGACCGCGCTGGTGATGATCCTCAGCCTGCCGTCAGCCACCGGCCCAGCAGGTGGTGATCGATCGAGTCCAGCCGACCGAGCCGACGACCTCCCGCGACCCGCTCCCGCAGCTCCTCCCGCGTGAACCAGCGCGCCTCCACCAACTCCACGCCGTCCACGCACACCTCGTCGGACGTCGCGGTGGCCCGGAAGCCCACCATCAGCCCGGCGGGGAACGGCCACGCCTGCGACCCCTGGTAGGTCACGTCCGTGACGCTGATCCCAGCCTCCTCGGCCATCTCCCGGCGGACCGCGTCCTCCAGGCTCTCGCCGACCTCGACGAAGCCCGCCAGCGTCGAGTAGGAGTGCTCGGCGGCGCCCGCGTGCCGGGCCAGCAGGCAGCGCTCCGGCGAGCCGGGCGCCTCGACCAGCACGATGATCGCCGGTTCGATCCGGGGGAACAGCATCCGACCGCACTCCGCGCCGGAACAGGTCCGCACATGCCCGCCACCGCCGGCGACGGCCGCCGCGCCGCAGGTGCCGCAGTACCGCTGCTGCCGGTGCCAGTGCAGCAACCCCCGGGCGTACGCCTGGACCGCCGCGGCAGCCGGGTCGAGCCGCCCGACCAGGGCCCGTACGTCGACCGCCCGCGTCGCGCCCGCCATCTCGACGGCGGCGGGCTCGCTGAGCCCGGAGAGGTCCACGGCGAACACCGCGACGTCCCCGTCGAGCCCCAGGAAGACGGTCTCGGCGGCAGCCGACCGGACGAGCGACGCGCGCTCGGCCGTCAACCGGACCGGCCCGACCCCGTCAACCAGGCAGCGGTCCCGCCACAGCGGCAGCACCACGGTCGTCGGGTCGGTCAGCAGCGCGTCCAGTCGAGCGGTGTCGGTACGCAGCGCGCCCGCCCGCTCCAGCCAACCGCCGCCGTACGCCAACACCCGCTCCGCAGCGTCCACCCCGCCACCGTGCCACGGCGGCGACCCGGCGTCGGCACCGACCCCGGCCCTGGCTCGCCCCCGGCCCACGCGACACGCCGAACGACACGCGGTGCCAGCGCAGAGCGGGCGCAGCCCGCGCGGACGGCCGAGCATTGGTTACCGTGGTGTCCTCCGGGAGGGGGGACCTCCCGTGGCACCTGGCGATCGAGGTTGCAGTGACGCTGTACGGCGATAAACGTCCACCCACCGACGACCGACCCACCGTGCAGGTCACCGCGGTCACCTGGCCGGACGACGGGCCGGATCCGGTCACGCCGCCCACGGCCACCGCCGAGCCGGGCAACGGTGGACGCCGTCCCCGCCGGGTGCGGATGCTGCTCGCGGCCGGCGTCACCGGCACCGTCCTCGCCGCCGTGGCGGGCGCCGGTGCCTGGGCGTACGCCGGGGACGTGCCCCGGGGCACCAGCGTGCTCGGCGCCGAGCTGGGCGGTCGGAGCCGCAGCGCCGCCGACCGGGAGTTGCGGGCTGAGCTGGACCGGCGGGCGGCGGCCCTCGCCGCGCCACTGCGGGTCACGGTCGGGGAGCGCACCGCCGAGATCAACCCGGCCGAGGTGGGGCTGAGCGTCGACGTGGCGGCCAGCGTGGCCGCGGCGGCCGAGGCCGACGCGCACCCGGTCAGTCGGCTGGTCGGCTCCCGAACCGTCGACCCGGTGGTCACCATCGACGCCGACCGGCTGGACGCGGCCCTGCGCAAGGTGCTCGGCGACCAGGTCCGCCCGATGACGATGCCGGCCATCACCTACCAGGGCACCACCCCCAAGGTCGTACGCCCCAAGCCGGGCCTGGCGTTCGACCCGCAGCGCTCCGCCGACGCCGTCCGCACCGGGTGGCTGGCCGGCACCCCGGTCACCGTGCCGCTCGTGGAGAGTCAGCCGGCGACCACCGCCGAGGAGCTGGACCGGTTGGTCGCCGAGCTGGCCAAGCCGGCGGTCGCCGCGCCGGTCACCCTGCGCACCGACAAGGGCTCCGTGCAGGTGCCACCGGCGGCCATCGCGAAGAGCCTCCGATTCACCGCCGACAAGGCCGGCAAGCTCACCCCGCTGGTCGACGTCAAGCGGCTGCGCGCAGCCCTGGGCGACGACCTGCTCGCGATCGAGGTGCCCCCGAAGGACGCGTCGATGACCATCTCCGGCGGCCGACCCAAGGTCACCGACGGTCGCGCCGGCCAGCAGCTCGACACCGCAGCCCTGGGTCGTGACCTGTTGGCCGTGCTGCCGAAGTCGGACGGACGCGAGGTGACCGGCGAGCTGAAGGCGACACCGCCGGAGCTGACCGCGGAGAAGCTGGCCGGTCTGGGCATCAAGGAGCGGGTGTCCACCTTCACCACGCGGTTCACCGGTGGCATGGCGTCGTCGCGCAGCCAGAACATCGCCACCATCGCCAAGGAGGTGGACGGCACGGTCGTACTGCCGGGCAAGACGTTCTCCCTGAACGGGCACACCGGCGAACGTGGCTACGCGCAGGGCTACCGGGACGCGCCGGTCATCCTGGACGGCAAGCTGGTGCCGGGCGTCGGCGGTGGCACCTCGCAGTTCACCACCACCCTGTTCAACGCCACCTACTACGCGGGCCTGGAGGACGTCGAGCACAAGCCGCACTCGTACTGGTTCGACAGGTACCCGGCCGTCATCGAGTCGACCATCTTCTGGCCGAGCCTGGACTTCAAGTTCCGCAACAACACCGAGTACGGCCTGCTCATCGACACCTCGTACACGTCGAGTTCGGTGACCGTCTCGATCTGGAGCACGAAGATCTACGACAGCGTGAAGACGGAGTACGGCCCTCGGCGCGACATCACCACACCGAAGGTCATCCACCTCGAACCCGGCCCGTCGTGCATTCCGAGCAACGGCATCAACGGCTTCGCCCAGGACGCCTTCCGGGTCATCAAGAAGGGCGGCGTGGTCGTCAAGCGGGAGAAGTTCACCTGGCGCTACGACGCGGAGCCCCGCTACGTCTGCGGCCCCAAGCCCTCCTGAGCCTCCACGGCCGCCCTCACGCCGTGGTCAGAAGGTGGCGATCGGGTTGACCGGGCTGCCGGACGTGCCGGCGAAGCGGACCGGCGCGACGGCGAGCTGGAAGTCCCACTGGCCCAGCTCGGCGGCCGTTGTCGCGCACGCCTCCAGGTCGCAGTTGTCGAGCAGCCACAGACCCATCGCGACGAGGCTCACGGCGTGCACCGGCATCAACACGTCGTCGTACCCCGACGGCTGTACGTCCTGCGGAGTGTCGGCGCCGATCAGCGCGACCTTGCGTTCATGCAGCCACGGTAGGCAGGACGCGTGCCAGCCGGCCTGCGTGAAACCGCTGGCCACACCGGATTCGTGCCGGAAGCGGCCGTAGCCGGTGCGCAGGAGCACCGCATCGCCGGGTCGCACCCGGACGCCCTGGCGGCGCTCGGCCTCCTCCAGATCCTCGGGAACGACACCCTGGCCCGGCTCCAACCACGGCACACCGCGGACCCCCGCGACGTCCAGCAGCACACCACGCGTGACGATGCCGTTCGCCGCCGCCGTGACGGCCGCCCACGCCGATCCCGTCGCGGCGTCGACCAATCGGCGTGGAAGGCGGCCACCCGCATGTTCTCCGCACCCGGCATGTCGGCGGCGCACGGGCACGACATCGTCGACCGCTCCATCTCGTCCGGTACGGCGACCTCCCACGCGCAGGACACGCTCCGGCCGTGGCGCACGGCCCGCGCCGCCGCCAGCCGAACGTCGTCGGTGATGTGGTTCAGGGTGCCGAGCTCGTCGTCGTCACCCCACCGTCCCCAGTTCGACAGCGTGTCGAAGTATCCGAGCACGTCGTCCTGAGTGGGCATCGGTCGCTCAGGGGTCATCCCCGCATCGACTCCTCCGGTCACGCGGTCTGATCCTTCGCCAGGAGGTCATCCACAGGAACGAGCCTAGGCCAGGTATCGGTCACCGGCATCGGGCGCCAAGCGCGGAAACGCAGAAAAGGCCACCCCTGTTGGGGGTGGCCTTTTCTGGAAGATTGTCCGGCGGTGTCCTACTCTCCCACACCCTCACGAGTGCAGTACCATCGGCGCTGGAGGGCTTAGCTT